>JAAUQZ010000308.1 GCA_012033355.1 Leptolyngbyaceae cyanobacterium RM1_406_9
CGCTTTTGGCTCCTACAACAATGCTTATGCCTTCAAACTATTGGGTTTCTTGCAGCGCACACCCATTAATTTCATTGCCAATCCGCTAATCAACATCACGCTTCAGGGACGGGCAGACACCTACCCAAAACGGCGCGGCGTAACGCGAGTCAAGGAACTCTGGCAGCAGGGACAAAACGTCAGCCTGGGTCATGACTGCGTTCAAGATCCCTGGTATAGCCTGGGTACAGGCAATATGCTGGATGTGGCTAGCATGGCAGTTCACGTTTGCCAAATGACGGGCACTCCAGAGATTGATGCCTGCTACAACATGATTACCTGGCACGGCGCAAAGACGCTGCACATTGAAGACCAGTACGGTGTTGAGGTCGGCAAACCCGCAAATTTGATTGTGCTGGATGCGGGCGATCGCTACGATGCCATCCGCCGCCGCGCCACCGTTCGCTATGTCATCTCTAGAGGCAAACTGCTGGCACATACAGAGCCACCAAATTCCCAATGGAAAGGCTAAGAGCGAATAAGAGTAGCATTAGACGTAGGATAGGCAAAGCAAAGCGTGCCCATCACAATGCAATTCTCAAGTAGGTGGACACGGGCTATGCCCTTTGCCCATTCTACGTCTAATGCTTCATTCTCTTGTCCCACCACTACGCAAGTTATTGAATCCGCAATCCTAAGCTCCCCTTCCTAACATCGCAGGTACGTCGATTTCTTTAATGCAGGTAGCGCGTGACAAGGAGAGGATGCAATCAATGATTTTCAGAAGATCGGTTAGAGGAATTGCTTCACCCCCCACCAAATTATCTGCTGCAAGATCCGCTAGAACTTCAGGTGTGCCGACATTGCCAGGATTGATCACGGTCACGCCAATTTGTTGCAATCGCAGCTCCTCCCGCAGAGAATGCACCACTCCCCGCAACCCAAACTTAGAGGCACTGTTAGCGACTTCTCGCCCAGGAAAATTGTCTCGACCTGAGAGCGCACCCATAAAAATAATTTTGGGATTTTGCGATCGCCGCAAAGCAGGCAGCAAGGCTTTAACCAACCGAATGGGAGCAACTAAATTCACCACAATCACCTGAGTAATATCTGCGTCAGAACAATCTTCAAAGCGGTATTGATGGGTGAAGGCGTGAGTTTCCCAGGTTCCTCCCATGTATAGCAATGCATCCAGGCAACTGTCCCCAACTGACTTTGTTACCGTTTCTACCCCTGCCAGGTTAGACAAATCAGCTTGAATCCATTCCCCCACTGGTGCTGTGGTGCGAGAAATGGCTAGGAGGCGATCGCACCGTGCTTGCAAATGCTTGCCTACAGCTAACCCAATGCCGCGACTAGCACCGGTAACTAAAACGGTTTCAAACGTCATCAGCATTCTCCTATTGAGTTGAGATTTTCCTTGGAATAGAAAGCAATATCAAGGCTGAAAGTTCTAGGAGCAAGGCAGCAATCGCAGTTGAAGTTAGTTTCAGCAACCAACCATCCGCTGCACCAAACAATCCTGCTACACCACTTAAGTAAGCAGAAACGATATCCGTAAAATCAATTACAATACAGCCAGCCAGTAGGAGCTTTATTGCTGTTTTATCGGCTAATATAACCAGCACAGAGACCACCATATCTCTAATTGCCCAAGCTCGAATTGCATAAGGCATCTGGGGGTTAGCAGACAGCGAAATTCCAACTTCCTCCATAAACCAAGGCGGATTGGCATAGCCGAAAGCGCTGAGGCTAAATCGAATGATGCACATTAGTCCGATCAGCAAAGCAATGTACCAGAGTTGACCTCTCATCTTCACTCCATTGAAATACTTAAATTAAGCCTGAATTGGGTCACACCAGGAAAGTTAGCTGAAACTGCTCGATGAAGTACTCAGCATAGAAAGTCAAATAGAGCTTGAATCCGACCGATTCATAGGTATGGCGAGCTACATCGTTACCGTTGATGATCATGATTCCGGCGTGAGAATGGTGCTGCGATCGCCCCTCCTCTAGCAACGCCCTGAGCAACACCTTTCCCAACCCTCGACCCCGTGCCTCTGGCAATACCGCCACATTTTCAATAATCCAGGGTGCCTGAGGAGTTAGGAAAAACGGTCGTAAATCACCGCCCCAAAACTGTATGTAGCGATCTTCAAAGGCGCTTGCAGTCTCTTTAGACCAGTTCAAATTTTGTGCAATCTTGTCCAGATCCGATAAACGCAACGGGCAATAATTTTCAGGATTAGGGGTATAGCCTGCTGCTGCAACTGGCTTTCCCTGCTCTTCTAAAATCAAGAAATCAGCCACATCACCCCAATTGGAAGCGCCTGCCCTGAGCATTGCCTCAATAAATTGCAATGCGCCTGTCCCAGTGCTTTGCAAAACATCTTCCCAAAAGCAGTGATTTAACGGCGGCAGAGAAGCTTCATACTCAATTCTGGCGAGAAACGGAATGTCTGCGATCGTTGCTTTGCGAGTACTTAAGGCGGCTTGCATCACAGTCTCCTTGAGGAAAACCTTCAAAAAACATACAATCTGTATGTATCTAAAAATAGGAAACCTTTCCCGCTCTTGTCAAGATACATACTGCATGAATGTTAAGTCGAAATCATCTGCTATGCCTGCTAAGCTGACCAAAGCTGAACAAACCCAACGCACCCGCCGTGCCATTCTGGATCAGGCACGACATCTATTTGCAACAAAGGGATATGCAGCCACCGGAACCGAGGAAATCATCAGCGAATTGGGCATTACTCGTGGGGCACTGTATCACCAATTTGGCGATAAGCTGGGAGTTTTCAAAGCTGTAATTGCTGAAGCCTACGGCGAGATAACAGGCTATATCAGAAGCAAAATCGAACCGCTAGATGACAACTGGGAAGAGTTGATAGTCGGTTGTCAGGCATTTTTAGAAATTGCACAGCAAGAAGAACTGCGACGGTTGGTATTTGTTGAAGCTCCAGCAGTTTTGCCAGCAGAAACGCTGGTCGAGTTTGACCAGTATGGATTTGGGTTGCTTCATGAGTCAATCCAGATAGCCGTCAAGGAGAGAAAACTAAACACGATTGATGCGGAGGGTTTTGCTCATTTGGTAAATGGTTCGCTAAATGAGCTAGCAGCCTGGGTCGCGCAGTCTAATGACCCTGAACGGTTAAAAATGGCTCAGCAATTGGTCGAAACTCTACTTATTCGGCATCAGAACTGATATTCTCTGCTTGAATGGCGATCGCTACGATGCAATTCGTCGCAGAGCCACTGTTCGCTTGTTATCTCTAGAGGAAAACTGTTAGCCCACACAGAGCCACCAAACCCACAGTGGAAAGGCTAGGAGCAAATAGATTGATGCAAGAATTCACGTAGAAAAACGAAGTGGATTCTTATCTACAAGCGGCAGACATTATTCTTTCAAAATTATCGCTGCTTACTTTGATGCAGACTTTACTTCTCCTGATGCAAAGCTTCTTGAGCACGGGCAATGCCCACTTGTAATGCGCCTTGAACTTGTTCTGTCGTTGCACCAACCTTTAAAGCCTCACCTCTAAATTTCTCTTGTTCTCGGATTGAAGCACTACAGGTTTGAAAGACTTGCTGTTGCCCCTCTTGCTTCAGCCTTTCTGTTTCTAACATCCAATTCATGTAGGAGTTGAAATCTTCAGAACTTTGATTTGCGTGTTTTGAGTCTGCTTGAAGATAGTCATTAAAACTTGCATAATCCTCAGAGCGAGGCGCAATTCCAGCTTGATTTTGGGGAGGAGCGGGTAGAGGTGGCAATTCACTCTGTGCACTTAAAACACAGGATGTTGCTATAAAGCTACCCTGTTCGACTTCATCTAAAGCTTCATCAATCCGATTTTTTCCGCAGCTAGACAATAATGTCGATAATATAAGGAGGAGAAGCAGCCAGTATTTTTTCATGTGTCCAGATCCTAAGCGTAATCCATGCTGGGTCAAGGCTTGATTTGTTACGGCTAGCGCATAACGCATCCAAGATAGTATCCACGATCGTTCATATTAATTTCCTACGCTGCTCAGTGATTGGTTGTCGAACTAAAGTAAGGAATGGTCAGCTTTGCTACATTTAAGAGTGTGCCCTCAGTAATACTTCCATGATTAGCACTTTCGACGAAATTATTCGCGCTGCCCTCGCTTTACCTCCTAACTCCCGTGCCATGCTTGCTGAGCATTTGCTCAGAAGTCTTGATACCCAAGACCAAGCCGTTATTGATGCTGCCTGGGCAGAAGTTGCCGAACAGCGCATCCAAGAAGTGGCGCAGGGTAAAGTTACTGCTATCCCTGCTGACCAAGTGCTTCAGCAATTGCGGAACCGGGATATCTAATGGCTTGCGAGTTTCATCCAGAGGCGAAACGCGAACTTTTTGATATAGTTGCTTATTACGACAGCATTAATTTAGATCTAGGCAATCAGTTTATTCAGGAAGTTGAACAGACCCTTGAGCGAATTGAACAATTTCCGCAAGCATGGGCATCGCTTTCAAAAAATTCTCGTCGTTGTCGTCTGACCAGCTTTCCCTACGGAATTGTGTATCAAATTGCTCCTCAAGGAATCATGGTTCTGGCAGTCATGCATCTCCAACGTAAGCCTAACTACTGGAGCGATCGCACGATCTAAAACACTTCTGTTATAGCTGTATGCATACAGGTTAGAAAGCAGCAATCAGGAACAATTAGCTCAGGAATAATCTGTAGGGTTAGATGTGAGAAAAAAGTGGCTGACTGCTTTAGCACTAACAGGTCTTGGGTTTTTGCTGTTTGTGGTTGTTTCGCTAAACCTGTGGGCATCTCAACCTGTTGTGCAACCAAAACTTGCTGCCCAGTCGGAGCCTATCCCCTCTACTATTGCGGTGAATGAACTGCGGTATGAGGTGTATACGCTACCCCAGAGCATTGTGCATACGCTGCTGATTCCTGTGGGGGAGTGGTTTACGGTTGTTCCGGCGATCGCCCCTTCTGCCAATACAATCGAGGAGTTTGCGGTGGAATATGGAGCGATCGCCGCCATCAACGGGGGCTTCTTTAACCCCGAAAACCTGAAATCAACTTCATACGTGGTGGTAAATGGTGAACAGGTTGCCGACCCGCGAGATGATGAACTGTTGGTGAACAACCCTCAACTCATTCCATACCTGGATAAAATCTTTAACCGCACTGAATTGCGACAGTACCGCTGTGGGCAAATCGTTCGCTATGACATTGCTCTGCATCAAGAGGCGGTGCCACTGGATTGTGAATTACTCAATGCTTTGGGAGGTGGGCCGCGTCTGCTGCCAGAACTCACTTCTGAGCAGGAAGGATTTTGGCACGTAGTCGAGGGTCAAATTCTGCGAGATCCACTAGGAATAGAACGCTCCAATGCCCGATCTGCGGTAGGAATTACCCATGAAGGCGACATCATTTTGGCAATGGTGGCTCAGCAAACTGAAGCATCTGCTAATTCGGGAATGACTTTGCCAGAGTTAGCCGATTTTTGAAAAACCTGGGTGCAGAGCAGGCAATGAACCTGGATGGGGGTGGCTCAGCATCCCTTTATTTTGATGGCGAAGCGGTTTATGGCAAGGTCGATGAAGGGGGCGATCGCGTGGTGCGTTCGGTTAAATCGGTGTTGCTAGTTTATGAGAATTCGTAGTTGATGGGTTGAGCGATGCAACAAAGGATTGAGCGATCGCACTAAAGGATTGCGTCGCCGCACTAAAGGATCGCGCTGTCACACTAAAGAATTGATCCATCACACTAAAGGAGTGAGCGATCGCAACAAAGGATTGCGTCGCTACATTAAAGGAGTGAACCGTTGCACTAAAGGAGTGAGCGATGAAGTGAACCCCTGAATTCGGACAGAAAATAGAAGAATTTAAGGAAGTGCGTAACTACTCAGCGTTAAAAGAAAAAGATGATTTCGGAGAGAAAGAACAGCGATGATTAAAGTGTAGACAAAGCAAACTGTCAAAAGAGAGAGCGATTGAGTCAGCGAAAGGCAACGCCCAAGCTT
>JAAUQZ010000309.1 GCA_012033355.1 Leptolyngbyaceae cyanobacterium RM1_406_9
TCTCGCCTCGCTACCGATCGCCTCTCACTACCGCCCCCACCCCTATCTCCTGAGCGCTTTGCAACACCACCACTGACCCCAAACAATGGTCACAACCGACCATCTCCTGAGCGCTCTGGCACTCACCCTCAACCTTCAAGAACAAGTGTAAAAGTCTCTGTGCGGAGCCAGCTAACGTTCGCGCTCACCGGACGCAGATAACCTTTGCATCTAAGCAGACCATGTTGACACGTTCCGGTGCAGCGCGGTTGTTAGGCGGCTCGGCAACTTATACTACTTATCACGGATCAACACGCCCGTTCCACAAGCTACCGTGTGTTCAGAAAACTCCTCAGATGCTTTGCAAGACTCAGCGTGAATTTGCTCAATTTTCTTGCGGAGAAGCTGAATTAGAGTTTGACTTTCTCTGACGAAGCGTAGAACGTCTGAGTAGGTATAAACGTGACCATTAATTAGATGCCATCTACGAGTTTTATAGAGTTGCTCGTAGAATCGCTGAATCTGTGATCTGATGAAGATGCTGATAAAATTATTCAAATCATTGTCTAACGCACCTAAAGCATGAAGTTTAGCAAGCGCTTCATGGAAAAGACCATCTACATCTCCTGCTCGAATTTCATTCAAAACGTTTCGCCAAAACATCTCCCAATCTGAGCCAGAGTAGAGCAGAGCTTCAATCTCATTGAGAAGACCACGAGCCTGATCGATATTCATTGTGGGAAATCCTATTATGTAAAAGTTGTTTACTTCGTCATTGAGATGAAAGGTTAACTGTTGAGATATTCCATGACCTGCTTGTCGAAACTTTCAAAAAATTGAGCATCTTGTCGATGCATTTTTTCAAGAAGGGCATTACGTTTAGTAAATGCATGATGATCAAGAATTTGACCAACTTGATTAGCGAGTTGAAATGCACCAGCAACTAAAAGAGGCACGGAAATGACACTTAGAACAGGAATTAAAGCAGGAATGAATGCAGGAATAGCTGCAAACGCTCCGCTACTTACAGCACCTATAGCAGCACCTTCAACAGTATTTAGAAAAACTGCTGCGATCGCTTGATTCATTTCCATCTCACCACGCTCGACTGCCAGAAAATGCTCCAGCCCTGAAATTAGCGTAGCAGCAACAGCCCCAGTGATTGCACCTGTGGCAGCAGCGTTACCAATCTCAGCCATTGCAGCTTTAAATTGATAGTTGCTGGTTGCCTGGTTAGGATTTTTAGCTCCACTACTGACTTCAGAAGTGGAAACATTAGATTCTTTGACGTTGGGATTTGTGGGTTTACGAGTTTGTCCCTTTGGAGTTCTAATCTCCTGTTGCCCATAAGCTCCATTTTTAGCAGCGCTATCTGCCGGACGAGAGTTGAGCTTTAGCTGTTGCTCTTGAACTACGTTTCCAGAAGTTCTGAACTTAATCTGAATATCGGGTGAGTTCTTGCCGTTAACACCAGGAACCTCAACTTTATATTTTCCTCCCAGATTGATCTGCTGATCCATCGCGTCTAGGTATTCAAAAGTGAACCCCTCTCTAGAAGGGGCTGAGGAATTCGCTGTTCTGGAAATTTTCGCTTTGAATTGAGAACCGATGTCTCGAACGTTTTGCGATGCAAACCGAGCATCTCCATTGGCTTTAAAGCCAGCACCAGCAGAGAACTGGGAATTAGCAGACTTTTCGTTGGATTCCATTTAAGTATTGAAGGAGAGAAGAGGTAGCTATCAGCACATTATAAGCGACCTACTTTCTCAGTGCACAGTCTGAGTGAGCGTCTAACACTCACAGATACCCTCTAAATGCTGTCTCACCTATAACTTAGAGCAGCCTAACGATTGAGATGAGCCGCCGCAGATCACTTTTGATGCCCACAAATAACCTCTCGGCGGTCGGCTCCATCGATTTGTTATGCCGCCGCATTCGGCTTTACCGTCTCACAGAAAATCACCCTCATTGCTTTTAAGCGTCAATCTCAATGTTTTCATAGAGGGCAATGATTTCGATTTGAGCTTCAAGCGAACTCAGGGACAATGTAATATTTGGATCATCATATTCTGATAGCAGCCATTGATTAGCAGCCGTTTTGATGTAGTGTTCTACGTGGATTTGGTACTGATCGATTAGAAGGTATTCGCGGAAGCTGTCAACGGTGCGGTAAGCAGAAAACTTTTCGCCGTGATCGTAGTCTTGGGTTGATTTAGATAGCACTTCAGCAATAAAGCAAGGATTTGTCACGGTGTCGGTACGCCCAGTTTGAAGCTGTAGGGGTTTTTCGACAACCATGACATCGGGATAGGTGTAAAGATTGCGATCGGGAATCCATAGCCGTTGATCGGCTCCAAAAATCCGGTAGGGTTTGCCTCGCAAAGCAGATTTGAGCAGGGTTGCAAGATTGATTGCTATTTCGTTGTGGTCAGGTGTGCCTCCCGTCATGAGTCGAATTTCTCCGTTTACATATTCATGGCGTTCCTCCGAAGCCGTTTCAAATTCCAGATATTCTTCGCGAGTGTAGGTGCGTTGCTCAAGTGCTTGTGTCATGGTGTATTCAACCTCCCTGGTGCTCAACAGTATCTGGCATTTGCTGGATGAGTTCCATCGTGCGAACGCTGACGGTGCAGACTCGCTGTAACAGGTCGATGACGTGTTCTTTGTAGTCGGCAAACTTGTAAGTATTGAAGAGTTTGGCGATCGTTGGGTCTTTGGGTGTTTTCTCTTTATATTGGTCGAGTATCCATTCCAGGGCGGAGCGGTTACCGAGTTTGTAGTCCCAGGCAACGGCGGGAATCCCTTCTAGGGTGGTTTCGGTGTCGAGGATGATTTTGCCCTCGGTTTTATCGGCTTTGAGTTTGGCTTTGGGTGTGGTGCGTTTGATGGGTTTGGCTGGGTCGGGTGTGTCGATGGGAATTAAGGTTGCCTGTAGGGGGGTATCACTGGCTGATTTCTTGCGCCCCCCATCGACCCGTCGCAATCCATAGGGTTCAATGGTTTCGTAGTTCAGGTGCAAGTCCATCAGGGCTTTGCCCCAGGTTGCCCATTGGTGGAAGTCGGCGTAGAAAGGCAGACGGGGAAATTCGCGTTTGAGGTTAGTTTCGTATTTGGTGCGGTAGGCGGGATGGTGGAGAACGGCGTAGGTGTAGTTGAAGATGTTTTCTTTGGTGATCGTGGTGTCGTTGTAGTGGGTTTGGAATTGGGTTAAACCCCAGTCGGTGATGTTGTCGATGCGGTTCCCGTTTTTGTCGTAGCGATAGAGGGGAAGACATTGGGTAATTGAAGCAGCTCCATTTAAATGGTAATCCAGGATTTTGTTGCTCACTATTACCATAAAAGGTTTTTGTGAACCCGGATTTGTGAAGCAAATGACCCAGTTTTGACCAGAGAATACTTCTAAATGTTTCTCAGTAAGTCTGTCACTCCAAAACGTGTCAAAAGCATAGTATTGATTGCAGAATGGTCTATATAAAGAAGCAATAATCTGTGAGTTTCTCCCTGGTTCTAATTTTCGCTTTAGGCTTGATTTTAAGGATTCACTCCACTTAATCTCAAGATCAAGATATTTACTTAAATCATTGATCAACAGATTGCCGCTTAAACTCTGAAGAACAATATTATACTTTTCTCGAATGAAATCAAGTTTTTGTGATAGAAAAGATTCATTTAAGTCATAAACCCATTCGTCTCTACACGTAGATACACCTGGAATACATAAATCAAATAAAGCATCAGAACGATTATTCTTAGAATCCTTGTCTACTACATTTAGCAAGTCATCAAAGTCATTGCTACTTAGATTTATCCAATTAAACTTCTGGTCAGGAAATATATGACTAAATGATATCTTCTCGAAATTCGTTTCTGATAGGAACTTGAGCTTATCCTCTGCTGTATCAAATTCTGGTCTACGGCTGTAGAATATTTTGCAAGGTTCATGACCTAATTTTTTTCTCTTCAACATGAAGCTGATTGCAACACCTGTTTGAATACCAAAAACATTATGTTTTGTGCCGGAAAGCTTTGCGTTATCCCTAATGTTTCCACCCAGATCGATAAGGTATATTTCACTGAAATCGGTTTCTACGACTTTTCGGAAGCCATCAAAGTTATTTGTTTGAATAAATGAAGAATTGGTTATGAATGCCATGATTCCATTGTCACTTATTCTGTCCGTAGACCATCGAATAAAACGAGAATACATATCGTATAACTTTGTTTTTTGAGCTTTGCTTTGTTTAATATAGGTATTCTTTATCTTTTGATCTATTGCTGGATATTTTCGATTTTGGTTATCATCGTTCTCATTTTCTTGATTTGCGTTGTATGGTGGATTGCCAATGATGACGGAAATAGTCTTTTCGTTTTGTTGTTGAATTCGAGCTGTATTTTGCACACTCATGGCAAACAGATCAAATTGCTTTCCTTCAAAGCCACAGTGATCGAGTGTGTCTACTAAACAAATATTTTTGAATTCTTCATATTCACCCATCTTTTGTTGATAGGTAAACTCAATATTTAAGTTGGCAATGTAATAGGGCAAAATCGCCATTTCATTGCAGTGAATTTCGTGTTTATATTTATGCTCCAGCTTATCCGCTGGCAAATATTCAATCAGTTCTGTCACGTAGGTGCCTGTTCCCGTACAGGGGTCAAGAATCTCTACCCCCGGATCGCTCAACAACTTGCCAAAGTGCTTATGAGTCAAATAATCCGCACTCTCAATCATGAAGCGGACAATTTCATTCGGTGTGTAAACAATGCCCAAGCGATCCGCCGCCTTTGGGTTATAGGCTTTGTAGAAATTCTCGTAGACCGCCTTGAGAAACTTCTGCTTTTCATGGTGGTTAACGATGTTTTCCGAGTGGCGACGAATCACCGCATAGTAGTGTTCAATGCTTTTGAGCGTGTTTTTGCGAGTCGCTCCCGTAAAAAAGGTGTTGATGATTTCCGACAGTTCCCGTGCAATGTTGTTTTCGCGGTGAAACTGCGACTCATGGAAAATATTGGTGAAAATATCCTCGGTGAGGATGTGCTGAATCAACATCTCATGGATGTCGAAGATCTCAATTTCCGGGTTAATCGACTGGCGACACACCTCTAGAAAGGTGTTGCGGCGTTCTCTAAATTGGGTATTACTCTCCTCCTGCTGAGCAATAATGCTCCGCAAGGCTTCCAAAATATGCGGAACATCTTCCTTAAACTTGACGATCGCCGCCCGAAAGTCACGCACTTCGGGGCGTTCATAGTCTACAAACGTGCTAATTAGCCCATCTAACGCCTCCGCATCCCGCATGGAAACGCGCAACTGCTCCCGACTGTGCTGAATCAGGATGGCAGTTTGGGAGTCTTCAAACAGAATATTTTCGTCTGGGTAGCCCTTTTCTAATTTTTTCTCGATTTCTTCGTCGAGTTTGTCATACTGGTCTTTGCTCTCCCACCAGCCATGCTCCAGGCGAATGGCATCCTTCACCGTGCCATCGGGAAAAACCGTCGTATTGAACTTGGTTTTAAAGTCTAGTTCTGGGATCAGCAGATAGTTGCGGGGCTTGCAGTAGTCATTCAACAAACGCTCAAAGGCATTCCGAATGCTGGTTTCCTTTTTGGAACCGCCATAGCGAATGATTTTTTCAACTTCTGCCTGGTACTGCGTCACCAGCAATCTGGACATACTACAACTCCCGGAACCATGAAACCTGAGTAAAGTGAGAACTAAAGCTCAGTATTCCCACTTAATCTCAATTCTGACTCATCGACAAGGTTCCGGATCTGAAACTGGGAAAGACGGTTGGACAAGTAGCTGCATTAAGGTGGGCGATCTCATCTCACCAATTACCTTCCGGTTACGCCCCCACCGAGGACTTGCGGCATAACGTTCCCGGTCAGCGGTTGCAATCGCTTCTGCAACACCCCAGGCGGCTTTGGTCAATCCGCTGCACTGGGGTTGTTAGCTGAGCAACGCCCCGACAATCTCGCAATACCGCCTCATCAACAACC
>JAAUQZ010000019.1 GCA_012033355.1 Leptolyngbyaceae cyanobacterium RM1_406_9
TTGATCCCAGGTATGCCAGTCCAAAGCAGAGGATCGCGTTAACGATCAGGTAAGTTTGGGCGATCGCCCCACTTCCTAGCCAAAGGACTTCTGGCGAAACAATAGCACTAATTGCCAAACAAGAAGCCACCCCCAGGGCAGAGCCTACGGCAAACCACTTCCATTGAGAATTGCCTAACAGCAGCGCTACCAGCACCAACGGAATCAAGACACTAGCAAAAATTGGATTTAACAAACTGCTGCCCTGAATCGCTCCACCGAGTTCAGGAATCGAGCTACCCAGAATGCGGAAGGGAAACTGCGGCGCATCAAATACATACAGTCCGCGTAGAAAGAAGAGTCCGGCACTGCCTGCAACCAGCCCACTTCCCAGCGAGAAGCTGAAGATTGGCAGATAGTTTCGCAGGAACCAGGCTAGCAGGTATGACCCTAGCACCATACCGATCTTGGGCAATAGCGTCACCACGCCCCCGTCAAACCAGAAGCGCAGGTTAAGGTAGCCATTCTCGCGCAGCCAGCGGAAGAAATCGCGGAAGGTAATTTGCCCCTTTTGGGCTAGCTTCACGGCAGCGGTAGCATCCAACTGCCCTGCCCCAAAGTGGTTTAGCTCGTCACCTTGAATCACCCTGGCAGACTGCTTTAGCACTTGAGCAATCTCATCGGGACTTTCAACGCCAGATGCTTTAACTAATGCTGCGACTCCAGCAACGTGAGGGGATGCCATGCTGGTGCCCTGGAAAGCCAGAAAAACGGCTTCTCCGGTTTCAGGGTTGATCGTCTGCTGAAGCACTCCGCCTGAAGGATTACTGCCACTCGTGGAGCCACCAGGAGCGGAAATGTCTACCCCCGCACCAAAGTTAGAGTAGGGAGCTTTGACTCCGGTAGAATCCAGGGCAGAAACGGCAATTACTTTGGGGTAGCGGGCTGGATAGGAGGCAGAGTTGCTGTTGGCGTTGCCTGCGGCAGCGACAATTACAACCCCTTTGCTATGGGCATAGTCGATCGCCTCTCGCATCAGGTCAGTGTCGCCACCCCCCCCCAAGCTCATATTAATCACGTCGGCGTTGTGGTCTGCGGCAAACCGAATCGCTTCGGCAATGTCAGCCACCGTGCCGCCACCAGAAGCCGCCAGCACTTTCAGCGGCATGATGTTAGCTTCGTAGGCGATCCCAGCTACGCCGTAGCCATTGTTGGTGGACTGGGCAATGGTTCCGGCAACGTGTGTTCCGTGACCATTATCGTCTGTAGCTTCTGTGCGATCGTTGACGAAATCGTAACCTGGGACAAATTTGGTGCTGCGGAGATCAGGAACCTGGCTTACTCCAGTGTCGATTACGGCGACCGTTACGCCAGCGCCTTTGGTTTCATCCCAGGCAGACTCAACTTTAATATTGAGGAAATTCCACTGCTTGGCATAGTCGGGGTCGTTTGGAACTTCTTGAGTGGTATAGACATAGTTTGGCTCGATTGATTCGGTGTATTGCTTCAGGTCTGAGCGTCTGAGCCGCTTGAGCAGTTGGCGATCGCCCTTTACTACATAAACATTATCCTGCTCAGAAAAAGCGCTATTGAGTCGAGGGGCGGCGTTGAACTGTTGGGCGATCGCACCCAATTCGCTTTCGATTTGCCCTGCCGTCAAGTCATCCCTAAAATCCAGCACAATGGACTCATATTCACCTTTGTTTGCCAGACCAGGGAAACTAGCCAGGGCAAAAAACAGCCCCACCAAGAACAAGCCAGTTAACAAAACCCTTTTCATAAAACCCGCTTTGCCACAGCATCAGTTATTCACCAAGATAGCTCAAGCTCACTCCAATGGAAGTTGAGCGTTGCTTAAAAAACATTACTGAAAGTTATTGCGATCGCAGTCCTAAATTTGAGGTGCAGAATTATGACAAGAGGACTTCTCTGGTTGCCGCTGCTAGCCGTCTTTATTGGGTTGGCCTGGGCCGGTTGGAACGAATATCAAAAACTGGAAGCTTATCGGGTTTGGGCAGAGCAGTTTGAGCGAGCGAAGTACGACATCTATTCAGTATTAGGACAGAATGGCAGCACCCTAACCTGGGGCAAACCGACGCGCAAAGCTCCAGTTGATTTACAAACGTTTTCACTGGAGCAGGTTTACGCCATTCGACTCTGGGCAGACAGCCAATCCTTTGATTTAGAAACGCCGCCGCAGAATGGTCGCAAAATAGCCCTGGAATTTGAGCGATCGCCCGATCTACAACCTATTCGCATTCCCTTTACCGAACTATCCCTGGCGCTGCAATGGGGTAAGCACCTTCAGCAAGACTTACATCACCTTCAGGCTCAGTCCGCCGAATCCGCCGGATCATAACCTGATGAAATTCGTACCTTGATACTCGAAACCTGCTATATCATGCAGTCATAAATCGGTCGCTGCAAAAAAATCAGGACTGATGCAGACAGACTGCAAAATTGGGCGATCCCAAAAAGGCTCGAATTGCTTAGAAAAACTGCATAGAAATCGGACTTCTACTTCATCCCCTTGTCTTAACCGCGATGACTAACATTGCATCCGTTTCTCGCACAGAATTGACAGAAAGACGGCAAAAATTACGCCGCCAGCGCCGTTTGAAAGTAGTTCAGGCGGGTTGGCGATCGCTAGCAGTGAGTGGACTGGCAGGCGGGCTAGTTTGGGGAGCCACCTTACCCGCCTGGACCATTCGAGCACCAGAACAAATCGCGATCGAGGGCAATGAATTCCTTTCCAAAGAGGCAGTCCAGGCTCTCCTCCCGATCGCCTATCCTCAGCATCTCCTACAGCTTCAGCCGCAGACGCTAACAGCTCAGCTCAAATCTCAGGCATTCATTACTGATGCAACCGTAACTCGTCATCTATTTCCACCAGGACTGACCGTACAGGTTCAGGAACGCCGTCCCGTTGCAGTTTTATTAGCACAAGACCCAGTAGCCACTGCCACAATTCAGTCTCCTGAGCAAACTCCATCTACCGCATTGCCAGGGACTTCTCAGATTAAGCTACTCGACGAAACAGGAATATCAGTGCCCCTAGCAAACTATGTGGGGTTAAATCAGTCCCCGCTTCCCAATCTCAGGGTTGTAGGAATGCCCAGCCAATATCTTCCTGAATGGTCAAAACTCTACTCGCAGATCAGTCGCAGCCCAATTACAATTACCGAAATCGATTGGCGAGACCCAGCTAACTTGATTCTGAAGACAGAGCTAGGAGTTGTGCATTTAGGTTCATACAGTTCTCAGTTTCCAAAACAATTGAATGCCTTAAACCAGATGCAAGAATTGCCTGAAAATGTAAACAGCAGCCAGATTGACTACATCGACTTGCGAAATCCTGATAGCCCCTCGCTTCATGTGACTGAAACTGATGCTGTGCCAGAGAGTACAGCAGATCCTGTCTCTCCTTAACGTTTGGCTATTGCTAATTCTGCGTCCATTGCTAATTTCGCCTTAAAAATTGAGATTAGCGAGCGACGAGTCAGTGCTAGGATATCTCCCTAAAGAACATAGTTGAAAAAATTCCTACCTTTTGAATTCAAGTAACCTTCCATTGGTCTAACTATTGTGTATTATTGGTTTTTCAAGCAACTTACCCTATAGTTGACTAGAGTTAGCGAATGGATAGAGTCTAGCTTCGACCAGGCAGGATTGATGCCCTGCTCGAACAGATTTGATTCAAATCTTTTGATTCCGTCCACCGATGCCAAAATTTACAGGTAGAAGTTCACTGAGTCGCTTATTTTCTAAATCTAATTAGCGCCCAGCAATCAGTGATCGTCACCTGCACAGTTTTTAATAAGTGAAATCAACTTACTCTTCCAGTATCAATGAACACTTCAAATCCTTTTACCAACTCTGGGCTACACTTAAGTCAAGTTCGCGATGCCAGAGCCATGCTGGGAGAGGAATCCAGGAGCGATGAGATCGTGCCTAGCAGCATAGCCAGAATTAAAGTAATCGGGGTCGGTGGCGGTGGGTGTAATGCCGTCAATCGAATGATTGCTAGTGAAGTTTCGGGCGTAGAGTTTTGGTCTATCAATACAGACGCTCAGGCTCTAACAAACGCATCCGCTCAGAATCGACTTCAAGTGGGGCAAAAGCTAACTCGCGGTTTGGGTGCAGGCGGCAATCCAGCGATTGGTCAGAAGGCGGCTGAAGAATCGCGAGATGAGGTTGCCTCCGCGCTAGAACACGCTGATCTGGTCTTTATTACGGCTGGTATGGGCGGTGGAACGGGCACGGGTGCGGCTCCCATTGTCGCAGAAGTGGCAAAAGAGGTTGGGGCTTTGACCGTAGGCGTTGTTACTCGTCCTTTTACCTTTGAGGGTAGACGGCGAACCAGTCAGGCAGACGAGGGCATTGCGGCGTTGCAAAGCCGAGTCGATACGCTAATCATGATCCCCAATGACAAGCTGCTATCGGTAATTTCAGAGCAAACTCCGGTACAGGACGCTTTTCGAGTCGCAGACGATATTTTGCGTCAGGGCGTACAGGGTATTTCAGACATTATTACCATTCCGGGCTTGGTCAACGTTGACTTTGCAGATGTCCGGGCAGTAATGGCAGATGCAGGCTCAGCTCTAATGGGCATTGGCGTAGGCTCTGGCAAGTCGAGGGCTAGAGAAGCGGCGATGACGGCAATTTCTTCTCCGCTGCTGGAGTCTTCAATTGATGGGGCGAAAGGGGTCGTGCTTAACATTACAGGCGGCTCTGACTTGACCCTGCACGAAGTTAACTCGGCCGCAGAAATTATTCATGAGGCGGTTGATCCCAACGCAAATATTATCTTTGGTGCGGTGATTGACGATCGCCTCCAGGGTGAAGTTCGGATTACGGTAATTGCTACTGGCTTCTCGGCTGAACCGCTGGCCGCGCCTACCTCCAGGGTGACAACGCTAAAGCGCAGCGTCAGCGCTCCAGCCATTACCCCGGCACCTTCTACAATTCCTGAAACCAGAAACAAACCCGGTTTAGATATTCCTGAGTTTTTGCAGAGACGGCGGCCCACTCGTTAGGCAGATCGCCTGGATCTACGAGAGGAAGGCTACCAGCACGAGATCGTGAGCATTCACCATCAGGGGCGGCAGTATGAGAACGTTCGTACCTACACTATTTTGGAAAAGCTAACTGAAGAACTGGCCCCCAACGATTGGTATTTTAATGTGGTGCTACGGGGTGCTGTCACCTGTGGTTTGCCTGAGCCATATTGCTGGCAGCTATTTAACCATATGCATTAGCTTCAGCAACGACACGGATCGCAAAACCAGCTATTGCGCCCAGCCTAAAGCAACCCTGAAGCAATTAAAAAAGCCTGCATAAGCAGGCTTCGGACTGATTAAGAATCAACACAAAAAAGCAGCAATTAGCTAATCTAGTCAGATACTTTAGAAACCAGAGTTAGCTAACTGCCCATAGCTCAACTATTCCGCTTCTACCAGCTTCACCTTAGTGGCTAAACCGATTAATTGTAAAAATCGGATCGTCATCCAGGTCATATCAATCTCCCACCATTTCAAACCGTGACGGGCAGAATATTGAAAAGCGTGGTGATTATTGTGCCAGCCCTCACCGTAGGTTAGCAAGGCGACCCACCAGCAGTTGGTGGAGCGATCGCCCGACTCGTAGGTGCGATAGCCAAATTTATGGGTTGCGCTATTCACGAACCAGGTGCAGTGATACACCACAACCAGCCGTAGAAAAACTCCCCAAACGACGAAAGACCAGCCCCCAATCAGGTAAAGAATCGCAGCAAAAACGATCTGAATAGGCAGAAAATACTTTTCTAAAAACTGGTAAACCGGATCATTGGCGATATCTTTTGTATATCGAGCAACTTCTTGTTTTGCGGGCACTTCATGCAGCATCCAGCTCATGTGGCTCCACCAAAACCCCTTACTAGAATTGTGATGATCCAATTCTTGGTCAGAGTGAACATGGTGATGGCGATGTAGCCCAACCCATTCAATCGGTCCACCTTCGAGCGATAAGCTACCAAAAAAACCAGGAGGTACTCTAGCCATTTAGGAGTCTGGAAACTGCGGTGCGTCACCAGGCGATGCCATCCCAGCGTGATGCCTAGACCGCCCGTGAGCCAATGCAGAAATACGGCAAGGCCGACCGCCGTCCAGCTAAAGTTACTGGGAAGAAAAGCGAACAGCGCTCCAATGTGAATCGCTGCCATAAAGAAAATGATGGGCCAGGTAATACGAGGTTCGGTTGATGTTGCAATAGTCATGCAGTAATCTCAATGTGAATTTTGCAGCCCAATCTGCGCGACAATAAACTCTGTGAATCTTGAAGAAACAAGCACTGGCGGGGTTTTGCCAACCTTGCTTCGGTCGAAACACAGATATCTTCTCCCAAGACTGGGGGGACAAGATATTTAACCTCCGGCAGAAATCAGATGGCAGGTTTAGAAAACCCGTGAATTCAACTCATTTTTGCGAGGAGGTTAACTGTGAACAGCGTTGAACGACTGCGACGAGCAGAACAGGCACTATTCCAGATTTTTCTGGAATTGACGCTCAGGTCAAGAAAAACCTGAAGCGAGTGCTAACAGCCCTGCGTCATCACCGAGTCGGAGTCCATCACTTTGCCGGAGTGACGGGCTATGGGCACGACGATCTGGGACGGCAAGTCCTGGATCAGGTTTTTGCCGAGGTTATGGGTGCTGAAGCTGCCGCCGTGCGGGTGCAGTTTGTCTCAGGCACTCATGCGATCGCCTCTGCCCTGTATGGGGTGCTTCGCCCCGGAGACGAGATGCTAGCCGTAGTAGGTGCCCCCTATGACACTTTAGAAGAAGTAATCGGTTTAAGGGGGCAGGGACAAGGTTCTCTAAAGGAATTTGGTATCTCATACCGTCAATTAGACCTTATCTCCGAGGGCATTCTGGACTGGCAAGGGTTAGAGACTGCGGTGCAAAAGCATACTCGTTTAGTCTTAATTCAGCGTTCTTGTGGCTACTCCTGGAGGCGGAGTTTGGCGATCGCCGATATCGAAAAAATTGTCCGTTTGGTGAAACAGCAAAACCCTGACACCGTTTGCTTTGTCGATAATTGCTACGGCGAATTCATCGAAGACCGAGAGCCACCCGCAGTCGGAGCCGACCTGATCGCCGGATCGCTGATCAAAAATCCGGGTGGCACTGTTGTCCCCGCAGGCGGCTACGTAGCAGGACGAGCCGACCTGGTGGAAGCTGCCACCTGTCGGCTCACGGCTCCCGGTATCGGCAGCGCTGGAGGAGCCACCTTCGACCAAAATCGGCTGTTGTTTCAGGGGCTATTTCTCGCGTCGCAAATGGTGGGGGAGGCGATGAAGGGCAATCACTTGACGGCTTACGTGTTTGACCAGTTGGGCTATCCAGTAAATCCGCTGCCGTTTGAGCCACGCCGCGATGTGATTCAGGCAGTGCGGTTGGGTTCTCCCGAAAAGCTGATTGCCTTCTGTCGAGCGATTCAGCAGCATTCACCCATTGGTTCCTATCTCAGCCCCGTTCCGGCTGAAATGCCGGGTTATGAGAGCCAGTTAGTGATGGCAGGCGGCACCTTTATCGATGGCAGTACCTCCGAATTCTCGGCAGATGGTCCACTGCGAGAACCCTACACCGTCTTCTGTCAGGGAGGAACCCATTGGACTCATGTGGCGATCGCCCTGGAAGCCGCGATCGAAGCGATCGGGGCTGCTTAAACTTCCAATCAGGCTGAAGAATACGGATTTTTGCCTTATTCCTGTCCTCAGATAGTTTCCTTTAAGATGTGGGCAGGTTATGAATATTGAGAAATCTAAGTGAGAATGTGGTATGGCAGACAACAACGAAGAGAATATTGAGCGATTTCTTTATCCCCGTGCGCGTTTTCGGGGAGAGTTTTCTCCAGAGCATCTAGCGTTTGATGCTAATCTGCAAGAATTCGCTCAGCGAGTATCTCTCATTTGTGGCTTGGAGACGGGGGGCAAAGTGCCTCCTGAAGAGGCATACCACCAAATCAAGCAACTTTGGAGGGATCTGAAAAAATCTAAAGACAGCTTGCTCAGCGAATCGAAGCCGCCCAGACCTGAGTTGCCGCCAGAAGAGTAAGCACTGCGTTTCATCAAAGGGCGGCTTGCTCAGTTTACAGCCCATTGCCCTGGACAATGTACTTCACGGTAGTTAACGTCTCCAGGCTAATTAACCCTCGGCGATGTCCCTTCTGATTAGACACTCCTAGTGAGATAGGGTTGCCTGGTTTGGGGTTGCGCCTGAATCGCGGGGAAGCATTGATGTAGGTCATGGCGCTATTAATTCCCAGGGCAAATTGGCGGCTCTCCTGGTAAGACTCGGTGGACAGACAGTCAGCATGACCGCTACTGTGCTGATTGATCCAGGCGATCGCCGTCTCCAGTCCATCCACTGCTTTGAAAGCAATCGTTTTATTTAAGTAGGCTCGTCCCCACTCAGTCGGCTCAACCGGGGACAGTTCTGAGAAATGGGCTGCTAATTCGATGTCGCCTTTAATTTTAAAGCCCTTTTCCTTCAAGCTGTGCCAGAGGGTCTTTAAAGAAGAGGCTTTGTGCTCGCGATGAATTAACACCTTCTCGATCGCATTCACCGGATCAGGATCGCTCTGATGGCTGTCTAAAATCATCCAGCGAGCTACATCCATACCACCAGAGGGCGACCAGTAAAGACAGCAGTTGCCGATTGCAGTTTTTAAGACGGGCGCTGTCGCCTGCCGAATCACCTGCTGCACCAGGCTAGCCCGACCATAGGGAATCACCAGGTTAATGTACTGATCTTGCGTTACCAGTTCCCGGATCGAGTCGCCCTGGTCAGCCGGAATTAGTTTTAGGGCATCTCGCGGCAAGCCAGCATCTTCGATCGCATCTTGCAAAATCTCAGCAATCACTTGATTGGAATGGCTGGACTCACTGCCACCCTTGAGAATCAAGCTGTTGCCTGTGCGAACACACAAACCCGCCGCGATCGCTGCCAGTTCTGGAAAAGCTTCGTAGATCAGCGCGATTACCCCCAAGGGCATGAGTTGACAGTACGTTTGGCACTGATCTACCTGAAAAGGTGTGTTTAACACTTGCTGGATCGGATCAGATAGCTCTCCCAACCGCTGCAAAATTTGTACTGCTGTTTGAAGCCGTTCAGGGGTCAACTTTAGCCAGTCCAAAATTAACTCCGGTACGGCCATTTCACGACTAGCTTCTAGGTCTAGCGTATTTGCCTCCAGAATGTCATCCTGTCGCTCATTCAAAGCCTTCGCCATTCCCTGAAGGGCACGACTGCGGTCTGCTCCTTTCATTGCCGCTAAGACCAGGGAAGACTGGCGGGCAGAAAGAGCAGTTGTCACTACGTCAGATGAAGAATTTAAAGAATTCACTACCATCAGCTAACGTCTGCAAGCCAGCCAAAGCATAAAGACAAGCAGCACCGAGAGGAAAAGAGCCGCAATCACCCGAAACGTGATGCTTGTACTCAGAGGTGACTGCAAGGTGGTGATCAACAGCAGAAAAACCAACCCAAAGATAATCGCCAGAGTCAGCGACAAATATCCTCTGCTCAAACTGGAGTGTGCCATGCTCCACTGGTGCCCAGACCAGCGCCACGCCCGTTTGTAAGGGTAATTGGTGGAAAGCTGCTCAATTACATAACCCCCTTCCTGCACTACAAATATTTGCTGACAGCGATTGCAGCCAAACGCCTCGGTCAATGCGATCGGAGTGAGCCGACCACGGCGGCGGCAGGGGCAAGGATAGTCAGAGTTCAGGTCAATCTTGTGATTCTTCTGAGATTGCACAAGCAGCGGCAGCGCGAGGTGACTGGAGTTAGAAATACTAAAGCGAGCGATTGCCAGGAGTGGCTGATTACCTATCCTTGATGGCTGTGACAGAAATCTGTCGGACACCCAAAAGTTGAACCTTATCAGAAGTAATAACGGCTGATTTGGTTCGGTCAGTTCGATTCTAACACTCCTAAATTTAGCTCAAAACTCATCTAGTCTTGTAATAGGCGAGATCCTTTTCAAGAAAAACTCTTGGCGACACAAGACTTAAGCCAGAAGAACATTCTAAGGAGTGTAAAGACTCTCAAAGCGGGTAACGCGATTCGAACGCGCGACATTCACCTTGGCAAGGTGACGCTCTACCACTGAGCTATACCCGCAAATTTAGACTGTTATGTATGTTGTCAGAATTTGAGAGATTTGTCAATCGGTTTTTGAGGCTGGGGGAATTAAGAGAGGGGCTAGAGGATCTGGGATTGGAGGAAGACATAAGGGCAAGAGAGCATTTCCCTTCTCCTCATCCTTCCTCTGTCACTTCAGGGCGATCGCCCGCTTCATGGAGGCGGGCAAAGTTTGAGGATTGGCGCTACCCGTCCCATTGCCGTACAGGTCAGGGTTAATAGTTTTCACCTGATGCATTAGACTCGCCATCTCAATTGCGTTCATGGCATAGTCCCAGCCCTTATTGCTTTTGATTCCAGCCCGCTCTAGCGCCTGCTGCATTGTGTCAGCGGTCAAGATTCCAAAGATTACTGGAACGCCCGTCTGAAAACCAGCCGCCGCAATTCCTTTAGACACTTCGGCTGCAACATAGTCAAAGTGGGGCGTTTGCCCACGAATTACGGCTCCCAGGCAAATTACAGCATCATAGCGGTAGGTCAGCGCAAGCTGACGCGCCACCAGCGGCACCTCAAAGCTGCCTGGAACCCAGATATAATCAACCTGCATTCCCTGGGGATCGGGGTCAATGCCATGTCGCTTTAAGCAGTCTTGACAGCCCGACAATAACTTGCCAGTGACCAAATCGTTGAAACGACCGATGACGATCGCAAATCGCCAAGATTCTGTTTGGGTAAAGCTACCCTCAAAAACTGCCATGTTTTCTCGCTAGCGGGGGTAATTGACTTTCTTCCAGCTTAAACCACCAGATAGTTGAGTCCACCCACCAATAGCACCAGTGCGACCCAAACGATTGAGCCAAGCAAGATGAGCCGCTTGGATTGCTCCCAGTTGCGTGGAGAAGCGTAGGCAACAGGAACTCCAATGATCATGGCAAAAGACATCAACACTAGAGCGGCTAGTGCAATCTGAAACACAATTGACATTACTTTGTTTCTCCCAACTTTTTCCCAACAAAAGCGAGGCTACATCTATCTCAGGTGAACCCACCTCCAGCATTAAATTAGCCCTGAGTAGTAAGCTATCAGAAATTGACACCCGCAAACAGGTTCTCTGGCAAGATTGAGGGGAGGGTTAGCCTCCAACTCCTAGCCCCAACCCTCAACCCCTAGCCCCAACCCTCAACCCCTAGCCCCTCATCATGGATCTGATCCTTTGCCACACTACAGCAGATTTCGACACGCTGGGGGCAGCGGTTGGTTTGTCGCGCCTGATGCCAGGAGCCAGGGTGGTGCTGACTGGAGGGGCACATCCGACGGTGCGAGAGTTTTTGGCGCTGCATCGAGATGAGTATGCTTTGATTGAGCGGCGGTCGGTGCGAACAGACCAGATTCGCACGGTGACGGTGGTGGATACGCAGTGGCGCGATCGCCTCGGTAAAGCGGCAGAGTGGCTCGATCTGCCAGACGTGGAGATCATCGTTTATGACCATCATCAGGACACAGCGGGAGACATTGCCGCAACAAAACGTTATGTCGAGGCAGTCGGTGCAACGGCAACTCTAATCGCCGAGCAGCTTCAAGCTTCTCAAGTTACCTTGACAGCAGCAGAAGCAACGGTAATGGCGCTAGGGATTCACGTAGATACGGGATCGCTTACCTTTGAGCATACGACGGTGCGAGATGCGGCGGCGTTAACCTGGCTGATGGGTCAGGGGGCAAATTTGAGGGCGATCGCCGAATACGTAGAGCCAGGACTGTCGCCTCAGCTTCAGGATTTGCTGGCTAAAGCCCTCGATCAGATTCAGATTGAGACGATTCGGGGAATTGCGATCGCCTCGCTGCTGTTGCCCCAGGAAGGATATGTGCAGGGCTTATCTCATCTAGCTTCACACCTGCTTGACCTGACCGAAACTAACATCTTGCTGCTGGCAGTTTGCTACCCTACTGCCGACTCAAATGAAGAACGGCTCAATATCATTGCCCGATTGCACAGTGGTTCTTTGGCGACTTCTCAATTGGAAGGGATCAATTTAGGAAAACTGCTCGAACCACTGGGTGGAGGCGGGCATTCCAGGGCGGCGGCAGCGACTCTGAGAACTTCTGCCCCCAAGTCCGTTCTGGCGCAGCTCATTGAGCAGATCAAGACAGAAATTCCCCATCCGCCAACTGCCAGGGATTTGATGTCTTCGCCAGTTCGCACGATTCGCCCTGAGACGACGATCGGTGAGGCTCAGCGGATTTTGCTGCGTTACGGACATTCTGGGCTGTCGGTGGTGAATGAGCAAGATCAGTTGGTTGGGGTAGTTTCTCGCCGTGATCTAGATATTGCTTTGCATCACGGCTTCAGTCATGCTCCCGTGAAGGGCTACATGGCAACCAGTTTGAAAACGATCGCTCCCGATACGCCTCTGTCAGAAATTCAGTCTCTCATGGTGACTTATGATGTGGGGCGGCTACCTGTTTTAGAGAACCAGCAGCTTGTGGGCATCGTGACGCGCACGGATGTGTTGCGACAGTTGCAGCAGGATGGGGAGCGGGGAAGTGCGGGGATTGGGGGTTGGGGGTTGGGCAAAAGGAGAAAGGCAATCTCGGAGAAACACCCGCAAGGGATCGCCGTTTGGTACGGTCTTGTCCGCTGCCTGAGGTGGTTAAGGGTTGGCTGCGCGATCGCTTCACTTCAGCACTCTGGGAAGTGCTAATGACCACCGCCCGGTTGGCAGAACAGCGCGGCTGGCAGCTTTACCTGGTGGGAGGGGCGGTACGCGATCTGCTGCTGGCACCGGAGGATAGATTGCTAATTCAAGATATCGATCTCGTCGTCGATGGTTTTCACCGAGCAGCAGATACGGCGGCGGGCGTAGAGTTAGCGAAGGATTTGCAACGAACGTGTCTTGAAGCGCGGCTGCAAGTTCACGGTCGATTCCAAACAGCGGCGCTTTTATGGCATGACGATCCCCAGCTTGGCTCCCTGTGGATTGACATTGCTACTGCTCGGACGGAGTTCTACCCCTACCCAGCGGCCAATCCAGAGGTGGAAGCAAGTTCGATTCGCCAGGATCTTTACCGTCGCGATTTTACAGTCAACGCGATGGCAATCCGGCTGACGGCTCCTCGCTCTGGTGAACTGCTAGATTTCTTTGGGGGGCTGCTAGATTTGCAGTTGCGGCAAATTCGGGTGCTGCACACCAACAGTTTCATCGAAGACCCGACGCGGATTTTTCGGGCGGTGCGATTTGCCGTGCGGCTGGGTTTTCAGATTGATCCCCAAACGGAGGGCTATATTCGCCATGCGATCGCCAGCGGCATCTACCAGCGTGTTCAGGCAGAAGTAGACAGAACGCCTGCTCTGCAAACTCGGTTAAAGCAGGAGCTAAAGTACATTTTGCAAGCACCGTACTGGAAGGCTGCCATTCAACTGCTGTCTGATCTGGATGCGCTTCAGTGCATTTACCCCAGTTTGCAGTTGGGCGATCGCTGGAAACAGCTTCGACTAGCCGATCGCTGGCTCACTCGCTTTGATCCCGCAGGCTCACTTGAACACTGGCAAATCCTTCTAGAAGTCTTGCTGATGGCGCTTGATCCCGCCGATCGAGGAAAGGTCGCAGAAAATTTGCAGCTTGCGGCAGATAGTATCCAGCGGCTTCAGCAGTTGGATCAGGTTGAAGCCGCACTAGCAGACTTACCAGACTGTCAGCGACCCAGCCAGGTGGTTCAGCGTTTGCGTCAGTACGATTGGCCAACGCTGCTGCTGGTGGCGATCGCCAGTCCCCGGTCGATTCGTAAAATCATTTGGCGCTATCGCACCACTTGGTCACAGGTCAAAGCGCCCCTGGACGGCAATGACCTCAAAGCTCTGGGCTATAAGCCAGGTCAGCAGTTCAAAGAAATTTTGGAAACGCTGCTGCTAGCAACGCTAGATGGTGTGGTGGGCGATCGCGACCAGGCGCTCGCTTTTCTGGCAAAACATTTTCCCCAGTGAGTGTGTTCAGATTTGTTGGCGATCGCTCTCCCTTTCCCGAAGACGGTAGTATAGGCTGAAGAATTTAAACTAGTATCCTCACTTTGTCTTGCTTATGAATTTGGCGGCTGGAGCAGTTCTGCAAAGCGGCAAATACGTTGTCCACTCGGTCTTAGGTCAGGGGGATGACCTGATCTACCAGGCTACTCACTCTGGACTGGACCAGACCGTCCTCCTGCAAACGTTACGGGAGGAACCCGATAGGGACTTGACTCAGCGGCAGCAGCAGTTCTTGATGACAGCTAAGCAGTTGGCTCAATGCTCCCATCCCCACCTTGCCCGCCTGCTAGATGTGTTTCAGGAAGACACGATACCGTTTGCTGTATTGGAGTACGTGTCAGGGCAAACGCTTGCAGATCGGGTGCAGTCCAGCCATCCTTTTGCAGAAGCTGTTGCGGTTCAATACATTCGCCAGATTGCCTCTGCCCTGCAAGCGCTGCATCGTCAGGGTCTGGTACACCAGCGGGTAAAGCCACAAAACATTGTGCTGAAACGGGGAACAGGTGAGGTCGTGCTGACCGGGGTTCAGATCGCCGATCAGGGGCGATCGCCCTTCACCCAGTTCCCTTCTTTAAAGAATTCTGAATCCTCAACATCCATTGAGGCAGCACCAGCCTTTCTGCCGCCGCCCGATCCCAGCACAGACATTCAGGCGCTGACGATCACGCTCTACTATTTGCTAACGGGACAGCACCCCGCAACCCGAACGATCGATTTTGTTTCGTTAAACCAAACAGCGCTTGACCAAAGCTCTCTAATTGCGCTGCGCCAGCTTCACCCTCAACTTAGCCCTGGCGTAGAGCAGGCAATTTTGAAAGGATTGCAGCCTGCTCACTTGCGTCCTCAGTCCATCAGTGAGTGGCTGGACATTCTTGACAACCTGCATCCTAATCCGCTGATTCTTGAACCATTTGAGCCGATTGATAGCTTCTCTTCGTTGCCGAAATCGGTGCAGACGAATGGACATTCTTTGGAAACTTCTCTTTCAGATGAAGCTGAAGATAGCTCGGGAAGCGATCGCCCCCCAACAACAGAACCCCTATTGCCCCAATTTGACGATTTGGCAGCAGGGTTAACCAGAGTATCCACCGTCGTCCCGCGTCCGATTTTGCCAGAGCCACCCCAGCCCGTGCATAAACCTGTACGCTGGCTCCCCATTGCGCTGGTGATGACCTCAGCGATCGCTGCCATTGGGGGTGCGGGGTTTGGTTTAGCGCTACGGCTAAACACACCCGGAGATACAAGCAACGGCACCACTGGGTTTGGTCGAGATCAAACCTTTCCGCCCATCGAAGACTGGCCCGGTGCAGACACCTACGACTTTGAGTCTGAGGTTGATATTCCGGTTGAGCGACGGCCCTCAGCCAGCGGCGACTCAACCGATTACGGGATTGAAAATTTCACCCCAGAGTACGATCCCGACTACGAACCAGAGTATGACTTGGAATATGACCCAGGGTTAGAGTCAGAGCCGCTGCCGCTAGAAGAGGAACCGACGCTAACAGAGTCTGAACCCCCGTTGAAAGTCGAGCCACTGCCCAATGTCGAATCGCTCGAACCGCTAGATATTGCTCCCCTGCCAACAGAACCCTCTACCTCGCCTGATTCCAACCTCTATCCCTCGTTAGACCCCAATCGCAACCCTAATGTTCGCTCAGTCGCCCCAACGCCCTTGCCCGACCCAGCCCCCCTGTGACGGTGCCCTGAGAGTATGTTCAGATATTTTGTGTAAATCCGGACAGACTGTCTGCATTTACACAAAAACCGAAAACCAAATCAGTCTCCCTGAGAAGAGATTGGAGGCTAGGGATTGGAGATCGGAGCTTGACAAACTTCTTGAAAGAGTTGCGCTTCCTTCTTGATTTGATACATTAGTACTATACATTTTTTAAAAAATTGAGAATTCAAGCAAAGAATTCCAGGTGGGGGTGAA
The DNA here is from genome assembly GCA_012033355.1 of Leptolyngbyaceae cyanobacterium RM1_406_9. Classification (GTDB taxonomy): domain Bacteria; phylum Cyanobacteriota; class Cyanobacteriia; order Elainellales; family Elainellaceae; genus JAAUTN01. Next base: position 16,060 of record JAAUQZ010000019.1, read on the forward strand.
CGGCCGTTCGCCCCCACAGATGATTGGATTTCTGTGAAATAGCGATCGCCCCTACTCCACAAATAGAGTAAATTACTTCAAAAATTACATACAAAGTGCTAGATATAGCGGTTAAAATCCGTTACGCTAAACTCAACCCTGATGGCTTGAGAAACTATGTCCTTTGTTGGTCTGCACATTCACAGCGATTATAGTTTGCTAGACGGAGCGAGCCAGTTGCCCAAACTGCTCGATCGCGTCGTGGAACTGGGAATGCCTGCGATCGCCCTCACCGATCATGGCGTGATGTATGGGGCGATCGAGCTAATCAAAGTTTGTCGCAGCAAAGGAGTCACGCCCATTGTCGGTAACGAGATGTACATCATCAACGGCGACATCACCAAGCAGGAACGCCGCCCTCGCTATCATCAGGTTGTGCTGGCCAAAAACACGCAGGGCTACAAAAATTTAGTCAAACTCACCACCGTTTCTCACCTGCAAGGTACGCAGGGTAAAGGAATTTTCTCGCGACCCTGCATCAACAAAGAACTCTTAGAGCAATATCACGAAGGGCTGATCGTCACGAGTGCCTGCTTGGGCGGCGAAGTGCCCCAGGCAATCATGCAGGGCAGACCCGAAATTGCCCGTCGAATCGCGCAGTGGTACAAAGATCTGTTTGGCGGCGACTATTACCTGGAAATTCAGGATCACGGTTCTCAGGAAGATCGCATTGTTAACGTCGAGATTATCAAGATTGCCCGTGAGCTAGACATCAAGATCATTGCGACAAATGACTCTCACTACATTTCCTGCTTTGACGTAGAGGCACACGATGCGCTGCTCTGCATTCAAACCGGAAAGCTGATTACCGAAGATAAGCGGCTGCGCTATAGCGGCACAGAATATCTTAAGTCAGCCGATGAGATGCGGCAACTGTTTCGCGATCATTTGACCGATGAAGTGATTGAGGAGGCGATCGCCACCACCTTAGAAGTCGCTGAAAAAATTGAACCCTACGAAGGGCTGCTGGGCGAACCGCGCATTCCCGACTATCCTGTTCCCTCAGGGCACACCGCCGACACGTATCTTGAAGAAGTCACCTGGAAAGGACTGCTCGAAAGACGCAACTGCACCTCCCGTGAGCAAATCGACTCCGCTTACCGAGAGCGGCTGGAGTATGAACTGAAAATGATGCAGCAAATGGGGTTCTCCACCTACTTCCTGGTGGTGTGGGACTACATTAAATTTGCCAGAGATCACCGCATTCCCGTTGGGCCAGGACGAGGCTCCGCCGCTGGCTCTCTGGTTGCCTATGCGTTGCGAATTACCAACATTGACCCGGTACATCACGGCTTGCTGTTCGAGCGATTTCTCAACCCAGAGCGGAAGTCAATGCCGGATATCGACACCGACTTCTGCATCGATCGCCGCGATGAAGTGATCCGCTACGTCACCGACAAATACGGCACCGAACGAGTCGCCCAAATCATCACCTACAACCGCATGACCTCCAAAGCTGTGCTAAAGGACGTAGCGCGGGTGCTGGATATTCCCTACGGTGATGCCGACCGCATGGCGAAAATGATCCCGGTCGTTCGGGGGAAACCCACCAAGCTAGCGGTGATGGTGTCCGACAAAACCCCTGCCCCCGAATTCAAAGAAAAGTACGAAAAAGAGCCGCAGGTGCGCCACTGGCTCGACATGGCCATGCGAATCGAAGGCACCAACAAGAGCGTCGGCATTCATGCAGCCGGGGTTGTGATCTCGGCAGACCCGTTAGACGAAATTGTGCCCTTGCAGCGCAACGCTGATGGAGCCGTATTCACGCAATACTTCATGGAAGATATCGAATCCCTGGGTTTGCTGAAGATGGACTTTCTGGGGCTAAAGAATCTAACCACGATCCAGAAAGCGGTGGACTTGATCGAGCAGACTCACAAGCAGTTGGTTGATCTGGATAACCTGCCGTTGGATGATCCTAAGAGCTATGGGCTACTTGCAAAAGGTGCATTAGAAGGGATCTTCCAGCTTGAATCGTCAGGAATGCGGCAGATTGTGCGGGACTTGAAGCCTTCTGGTTTAGAAGACATTTCTTCTGTGTTGGCGCTCTATCGTCCAGGCCCGCTCGATGCCGGACTGATTCCCAAATTTATCAATCGCAAACACGGGCGCGAAAAAATTGACTACCCGCACCACATCCTGGAACCCATCCTGAACGAAACCTACGGAATCATGGTCTACCAGGAGCAGATTATGAAAATTGCTCAGGACATGGCAGGCTATTCGCTGGGGCAAGCCGACCTGTTGCGCCGAGCGATGGGTAAAAAGAAAGTCTCCGAAATGCAAAAGCACCGTGAAATCTTTATCGACGGAGCCGCCCAAAACGGAGTCAAGCCCAAGATCGCCGAAGAATTGTTTGACCAGATGGTGCTGTTTGCCGAGTATTGCTTCAACAAAAGCCACTCGACCGCCTATGGTTACGTCACGTTCCAGACGGCGTACCTGAAGGCAAACTATCCCGTTGAATATATGGCGGCACTGTTGACTTCTAACAGCGGCGACCAGGACAAGGTGCAGAAGTACCTCAGTACCTGCGTCTCCATGGGAATTGTGGTAGAGCCGCCCCACGTCAACCGCTCTGGTGTAGACTTCACGCCCTTAAAGAACAGCATTTTGTTTGGACTGTCGGCGGTGCGAAATGTGGGTCAGGGGGCGATCGAGTGCATTCTGGCGGTGCGGGAACAGGGCGGCCCGTTTGAGTCGCTGGCAGATTTGTGCGATCGCATCACTTGCCCCGAAGACCCCAACATCGACCCCCGCGCTGTCAACCGTCGCGCCCTGGAAGCCCTAATTCAGTGTGGAGCAATGGACTGCTTCACCCCCAATCGCAACCAATTGACCCACGACCTGGACTATGTGCTGGACTGGGCCCAGTCTCGCGCTAAAGATCGAGCGATCGGTCAGGGCAATCTGTTCGATATGCTGGGCGACACTTCAATGGGCAGCACCAACTTTGAGGCAGTTCCCAAAGCCCCCCCGGTCGAAGACTTTCCGCCCCAGGAAAAGCTGAAGCTAGAGAAAGAGCTACTGGGTTTCTATATCTCTGACCATCCGCTCAAATCTGTGCAGCAAGCGGCTAAAGTTTTGGCTCCAATTAACCTGGGCGACCTGGGCGATCTGCCCGATAACGTGATGCTGAGTGCGATCGCCATGATTGCCTCAATCAAGCCCGTGACGACCAAGAAGGGCGATCGCATGGCCATTCTCGTTTTAGAAGACCTGACCGGACAAGCCGAAGCCGTCGTCTTCCCCAAATCCTTTGAGCGCATCGGCAACTACCTGATCGTCGATGCCCGCCTGATGGTCTGGGGCAAAGTCGATCGCCGCGACGATCGCGCCCAGCTAATCGTTGAAGACGCAGAACCCGTTGAAGCTGTGCAAATGGTGATGGTCGAGCTAGACTGCCAGCAGGCTAGAGATGGGCAGGAACAGTATCGCCTCAAGTCCATCTTGCTAGACCAGGCACCCGAAGAATCTAAGGCAAAAGTCCCGGTAGTGGCGATCGTCACCGACAACCACCAGCGCCAATTCGTCCGCCTCGGCTCCCGCTTCCGCGTCCAAGATCCCAACGCCGCCGTAAATGCCCTAAAACAAGCCAACTTCGAGCGAGTCTGGACATCTGCCCTAACCGCAGAGTTGTCCTAGCTCAATAAAGCTGAGATATATTCAGGGTATAAAGTGAATCGCACATCACTTTTTCTGGAGCTTACTATTAGGCGGTTAGAGAATTATGATCCCAGTTAACGAAGCTCAACAGTCGTTACAAGATTTGATTGATTCTGTCAGTCAGTCGCATCAACCGATTGTAATTGCAGGACAAAATAGCAATGCAGTGCTGTTGTCTGAAGCAGATTGGGCAGCGGTACAGGAAACCCTATATCTTCTCTCAGTTCCAGGAATGCGGGAGTCAATTCGAGAAGGATTGGCAACACCGATAGAAGAGTGCGATCGCGAGTTAGAGTGGTGAGTTGGAAGCTGGTCTACACCAAACAAGCTCAAAAAGATGCTAAGAAATTGTCTTCTAGCAATCTACGAGACAAGGCACAAGCGCTACTCGATATCATTCAAGCCAATCCATTTGAAAATCCACCACCCTATGAAAAGTTGGTAGGTGATTTAGAGGGTGCATATTCACGGCGAATCAACATTCAACATCGGCTTGTGTACGAGGTGATTGAAGCCGAGAACACGGTAAAAATTTTGCGAATGTGGACACATTATGAGTAGCGGTTTAACAGAGCATAGATTGCGACATCCTATCGTTGTGTTTGAAGTCATGGATTTTTGGGGATTGTAAGCATCCTATGCCTGTCTATCTCCGACCATACATCTAAAGCTACTGATTGAAATGTAGTGTCGATATGTCTGCTAATATTTGGAGCTAAGTTGTAGCAATCTTAATTCGTGATATGAGAACTAGATAGATGTTGAACAACTGGGATTGGTTAAGTTATCATCTGGGCAGTACAAAATCGTAAAGGTTTTTCTAAGCGTGCCATTTCAAAGTGAAATTAGGCCTTCTCAAGTCAATGACCTTCTTGAGAAAGTTCAAAATAAAAATTATGGCAAATACCTAATTAAAATTTCTATTGAAAAAGCTCGTGCTTTTCAAGGAAAATCAATAAGTTTTGATTTTCCCATAACAGCTATTGTAGGAGTAAATGGCGGCGGCAAAACAACAGTTTTAGGTGCAGCAGCATGTGCTTATAAGACAGTTAAGCCATCATTGTTCTTTGCAAAAAGTGGTCGGTTTGACTCAAGTATGCAAAATTGGAAGTTTGAATATGAATTAATAGATAAACAAGTACGAGCATCCGATACTATTAGGCGTACTGCCAAATTTGCTCGCTCTAAATGGTCACGCGAGTGGAAGGTTGACTTGGATAAAGAAAGAGCAGTAGCCGTATTTGGAGTATCTAGAACTGTACCAGCAAATGAACGTCCAGAACTTCAACGATGTGCATCTAATTCTTTTGATGTAGCTCCAGAATCTATTGAGGAAATTAGTTCGGGCGTTGCGGGAGCTGTAGCTAGCATTCTTGATAAGGATATATCTGCATTCTCATTTTGCGTGTAGATACTCGTGGACGAGTTACGCTACTTGCTGGACAAACTTTGTCAGGAGACTCTTATTCGGAGTTTCATTTTGGTGCTGGAGAATCAAGCATCATCCGCATGGCAATCAAATTAGAAACAATACCAGAAAATTCACTTGTACTTATTGAGGAAATAGAAAATGGACTTCATCCTGTTGCAACTGTCCGGATGGTTGAATATTTAATTGACTTAGCTCTACGAAGGAAAATTCAAGTCATTTTCACTACACATTCAAACGATGCACTTAAACCATTGCCTGACAAGGCAATATGGGCAGCCGCGAATGGCAGCTTGTATCAGGGTAAGTTAGATATTGGTTCTCTTCGTGCAATTAGTGGACAGATAGATTCCCAACTTGTTGTATTTGTTGAGGATAATTTTGCTCGAACTTGGGTAGAGGAAATTTTACGCTCTTTAACTGGAGTAGCTATGGATGCTGTTAGTGTTCATGCAATGGAAGGAGATGGAACAGCAGTAACAGTGCATCGAGGTCGGAAATTTGATCCCAGTGTGTCTCAGCCGTCAGTTTGTTTAATTGACGGCGATTCTAAACAACTAGAGTCTACAGCAGACTCTATATATCGTCTTCCTGGGCAAAGTCCAGAATCCTACATTTATGACAAGGTAGTTGAGAAATTAGATGAAGTGTCAGGAGAACTGGCTGTAGCATTATTGCGTCCTTATGAAGAAGAGGCAAAAGTTGCAGAAATTGTTCGGAGCGTGCGTAACACAAATCGAGACTCTCACTTGCTCTATTCTCAAGTAGGTAGAAAACTTGGACTCATTCCAGAAGCACGAGTTAGAGAGGCATTTATTACTCTTTGGGCACGCACATTTCCAGATGAAGTCCAAGCCATTACGCAACCTTTTCTAGATAAAATTCCTCTAGAGAACAGTCAAATAAGTATTGCCAGGTAAGCTTATACAGGTTTAATCTTACCTAGGTCTATTAGGTCTAGCGGTAATTTTGCACCATTCCACTATTTCTAGAACCGAATGTAGTCAAGTAGAAGGAGCGATCGCCCCTGATCAAAACTTTCACAGCACTATTGATTGGAGTAATAATGAGGCGCGATCGCCCTTCGATAAAAGGCAAAAAGGCGGTAGTCATGAGTACTCAAATCACAATTACTTTGCCAGACGAGGTTTACCAACGTGCTGAACGCTTTGCACGGTTAGCGAACCGGGATGTTGCGAGTGTCTTGTCAGATACGATTGAACTCTCTATTCCATCGATTAGAGCAGATAATTCTGATCTTGAGTCTATTTCCAACCTTTCTGATGAACAGGTGCTAGCGCTAACAGAGCTACAGATGGAACCAGACCAGGATGTTCGGTTAAGCGAGTTACTCGATCGCCAACAAGCAGTCCTTCTACTTGAAAATGAGCGACTAGAACTGCAATCACTGATGCAAATCTATCAGGAAGGGCTACTGCGAAAAGCAACTGCCCTCAGTGAGGCTGTGAAGCGCGGGTTGATTGAGCCTTTGCATCATAGCGTCAACCATTCCCGATCGCACTTTCGCCAATAGTGAGAAAACCGTCTGGGACGGCTATCTATCGTTGGATAAACTTCAGGATAGGTGATTAAACTGGTGTATCTCAGCAACTCATCTTGCCAGGATTTGATCAGATGATTTGGCGTTTCGGTGGTGACGACTTCGTTTACCTCATAGTCGGTGATGAGTTGCCGCAAAACGGCTACCGTTTCTCCTTTGTAGATTTCAATGTTGGGAATTTCTAGAAGTGATTCGTAGATGAATTGGATGCGGTGTTTGGCGATCGCCCACTGTTGCAAGTAGTCTACATCAAACACATACACTCTCGGCGCATCGGCGTAGTCTTGCACCATCTGATGCTGAGGATTTAGGCCGTCTTCGTTAAACCAAATTAAAGCAGCCATAGATTATCGATAGCTCCCAGAGGTGCGGCTCCGTTCCGGCTGATACTCGCCGCCAAATAGCTGTTCCGAAAGTTCTTCGTAGGAATAGTTGAACGGATCGCCTTTGCGCGGATCACCTGGCAGCACCGATCCGGCGTAGCGCTCCAGATTTTCTCGGTTAAAGATGTAAGGCTTGTGGGAAAAAGTGGAGGCAACCCACTGCCAGGAAAGATGGTTGCTGGCAAAATCGCCATCAATCAGCAGCCCGTACATCCAGTCTGCGCCTGCCCGCCAGGAAACGCGGCGAAAGTGAACGATGTAGCTTGCCAGATACATCCGGGCGTGGTTGTGCAAATACCCCGTTTCCTTCAGCATGGCGATGAAGGTATCCATTGAGGGAATGCCCGTTTCACCGTTGGCGATGTCTTCAGGCAGCGTCGTTTGGTGCTGGCGCATGGAGACTTTGGGCTTTTCCATGTCCTTGAGAATGCGATCGCCCTCTTCTTCATAAACCAGATGAAAAAACGCCCGCCACGCTAACTCTGAGACAAACTTTTCCACCGAGTTAGACTTGCCGCGCTTCAACGCCCACTGCCGCACCTCCTCTAGTTCGATGCAGCCGCGACTAATGTAGGGAGAAAGCCGTCCTACCTCTCCGTCCAAAAAGTTTCGCTGCTTGCCATATTTCTCAAGCTGAAACTGCTCTAATCTTTCTAGACCCGCCGATCGCCCACCGGGATAAGGAGACAAAACGCCCGCATCTTCAAGAAAGGGGAACTCCGCTTGCAGATAATCTGCGATCGCCGCTCTCCCTTCCAAATCTGTCCTTAACCGCTTCATTGTTAAGTTTTGTGAATTGCTCTCATGATTCTAACTCAGGCCGTGCCAAACCGCCTCAGCAAGACCAACCCGAACCGCTTTCCTCCAAAACCTGCTGGTATGACGGCAAGCTAATTCACAGCGGCAAGTTAGAACTAGCCATTGACGATCCGGGGCTGCTGTATGGTGCGACTGCTTTTACGACGCTGCGGGTTTATCGGCAGTCTTTAGATGAGCCGTTGACGAATTGGCAGGGTCACTGCGATCGCCTGCAATCCACCGTAGAAGCCTTTAGCTGGAAGGCTCCTGACTGGCAGCGAGTTCGTTGCGGAGCGGAAATCTTGCGCTCATCTTTTCCAGTGTTGCGAGTTACCCTGTTCCCCGATGGGCGCGAATGGATTACTGGACGCGCTCTGCCTGAAAATTTGGCGTTTCTGCAAAAAAACGGAATTACGGCTTGGCTCTCTCCTGCCACGATGGATCGCTCCCTCGTCTCTCATAAAACTGGAAACTATCTCGCTGCCTGGTTAGCCCGACAATCAGCCCAGCGAACTGGCGCACAGGAAGCAATTTTGCTTGATTTTCAGGGAAATTGGCTCGAAACCAGCACCGGGAATCTGTGGGGATGGGCGCAAGGTTGCTGGTGGACTCCACCTCTGGAGGCAGGAATTTTGCCGGGATTGATGCGATCGCAACTCATTTCCTGGCTCAAGTGCCAAAATGAAAGTATTAGAGAGGAACCCTGGAGGGAGGAATTGGTGTCGAGTTTTGAGGCGATCGCCTACAGCAACAGCGTCGTGCAGGTTGTCCCAATTCACACCGTTCTCTTGCCTACAGGTAGTCTGACCTATGATCCCAATCATCAGGCGTTTCAGCAGTTGCAACAGCTATTCTCAGCTAGCAACCCGCAGGTTCCTGATATACGTTAATATTAGTTAACAATAATTAAATCTAAAAATCCGTCTTCGTATCACAATCACAAGACAATCCCAAATTAGTAGGAGGATACGCCTCAGTGAATAAGCGGTGGAGAAATGCGGGACTGTATGCCCTGTTAGTCGTAGTAGTGCTTTTCCTAGCAACAGCCTTGTTTGACCGGCAGCCCCAGGCACGAGAAACATGGCGCTACAGCCCTCAATTCATTAACGAAGTCCAGGCAGGCCGAGTCGAAAAGGTGATCATCAGCTCTGACCGATCCAGAGCGCAAATCACTGCTCAAGATGGTCGCAAAATCCTGGTGAACCTGCCAAACGACCCAGAGTTGCTCAACATCCTGACCGAGAACGACGTAGATATTTCAGTTTCTCCCCAGACGGACGATCGCGTTTGGGTGAGAGTGTTGAGTACGCTGCTGATTCCGTTCTTGCTGTTGGTGGTGCTGTTCTTTGTGCTGAGACGCGCCCAAAACGGTCCTGGCAGTCAGGCCATGAACTTTGGTAAGTCCAAAGCCAGAGTTCAGATGGAGCCTCAGACCCAGGTGACATTCGGCGATGTAGCGGGCATTGAGCAGGCAAAGCTAGAACTCAGCGAAGTGGTGGACTTCTTGAAGAATGCTGACCGCTTTACCGCTGTTGGCGCAAAAATTCCTAAAGGGGTGCTGCTGGTTGGCCCTCCTGGAACGGGTAAAACCCTTCTGGCAAAAGCGGTTGCTGGAGAAGCAGGCGTTCCCTTCTTCTCAATATCCGGCTCTGAGTTTGTAGAAATGTTTGTCGGTGTGGGTGCGTCTCGTGTGCGCGACCTGTTTGAGCAAGCTAAAGCGAACGCTCCTTGCATCGTTTTCATTGATGAAATTGATGCAGTGGGTCGTCAGCGGGGTGCTGGTTTAGGCGGCGGCAACGATGAGCGAGAGCAAACCCTCAACCAGTTGCTCACCGAGATGGACGGCTTTGAGGGCAACACGGGCATCATCATCATCGCAGCGACAAACCGCCCTGACGTGTTGGATTCCGCACTGCTGCGTCCCGGACGTTTTGACCGTCAGGTAGTGGTCGATCGCCCCGACTACGCTGGTCGTCTGGAAATTCTCAACGTTCACGCTCGTGGCAAAACCCTGGCAAAGGATGTTGACCTGGAGAAGATTGCCCGTCGAACTCCCGGTTTCACTGGCGCTGACCTGGCAAACTTGCTCAACGAAGCGGCAATTCTGGCGGCTCGTCGCAACCTGACCGAAATTTCGATGGATGAAGTCAACGACGCAATCGATCGCGTCCTGGCTGGTCCTGAGAAGAAAGATCGCGTCATGAGCGAAAAGCGTAAGTCTCTGGTGGCTTACCACGAAGCCGGACACGCGCTAGTCGGTGCGCTAATGCCTGATTACGATCCGGTACAAAAAATTAGCATTATTCCTCGCGGTCGGGCTGGCGGTTTGACCTGGTTCACGCCTAGCGAAGACCGGATGGATTCTGGCTTGTATTCCCGCTCATACCTGCAAAACCAGATGGCTGTTGCTTTGGGCGGTCGCATCGCTGAAGAAATCATCTTTGGTGAAGAAGAAGTCACAACAGGTGCTTCTAATGACCTCCAGCAGGTGGCACGAGTGGCTCGTCAAATGGTGATGCGCTTTGGCATGAGCGATCGCCTTGGCCCCGTCGCTCTAGGTCGTCAGCAAGGCAATATGTTCCTCGGCAGAGACATTGCCTCTGAGCGTGACTTCTCTGAAGAAACAGCCGCCGCTGTCGATGATGAAGTCCGCAACTTGGTTGAGCAAGCCTACCGTCGAGCCAAAGCAGTTCTGGTTGACAACCGCCCTGTGCTAGATCATCTGGCAGAAATGCTAATCGAGCGGGAAACCGTAGACGCTGAGGAGCTTCAGGATTTGCTGGCAACCAGCGATGTGAAGGTGGCGGCGATCGCCTAAGAAATTAGTCGTTTGACGAAATAGCAACAGCATTCTAGTGCTAAGCAAAAAGCGGGGTGATTCATACTCCCGCTTTTTTTGTACGCTTGTCAGTCACTCCACAGGGGGTTGGAAGAAGTTGAACACTTTGTAAGTGTTCACCCTTACTAGCTTGCAACTTGAGCCACCTCAGGCTGAACACTATCAGAAGCCACGCAAGACGAGCGATGCACCGTCAAAACAGAACAAGGTGCGTGGTGCAAAACGTAGTTGCTAACGCTGCCCAAGAGCAACTCGCTTATACCCGATCTTCCTCGTCGTCCTAATACGATCAGGTCAGCCCCCCAGGTCTTTGCTAAGTTGCAGATTGTTACACCGGGGCTACCCGCATTTTGAGTGAATTCTGTGGGAATGCCCTGGGCGATCGCTTCTTCTGTCCGCAGTCGCAAAAAGTCAATTCCTTCCTGTTTATAGCTCTCCCACTGATGCTGATAAGCATCCAAAGCATCACTGTGAAGACCTGGGTAATACTCCAAACCATAGAAACCAGGAAAAACTGGGCTGCCGTCCTCATCGCTAGATAAAACGTGGAGCAACATCAGACAAGCATCCATCTGTTTTGCCAGAGACACTGCCTTTTCAAGCACCGACGCACTCATGTCAGACTTGTCTAACGCAACCAGAATCTTATGAAACATATCGTTTCCTCCAACGTCCCGATACCTTCGTTATAGGAGAACAAGTTGAAGATTTTGTGAGGACGACCAAAAAGTTAACTAATATACTTCTTAGTAACCCAATATGCAAAAAATAGGAAATCTTAGTTTCTGGCAGAGCAAACATCTTGCCTGCTTAATCTAAACAGACACAATACCCGTCCCGCATTAGGTTTAAAGAAGTTATTACGTCGAATCATTCAGCCTGTCCACCTCTGCGGGATCTTAGGCAGAAACTTTCAGTCCAATAATAGTTATGCGGCTCAGGTTGCCGCAAAGGGAGGTATTTAAAGGCTTATGCTTAATGTTTAAGGCTGAGTTACTACCGCAGTGCTACCAGGTAGGTGTTCATTATGATGAGTACTAACCGAACTCCTGCTGGATTCAGAATAATTTCGGAAACACCGAACCTTTGGATTCGATACCGATCAAAAGGGACTAGTCACATTGTTGCTTTCATGGTTCCGTTTATGTTGATGTTCATTGGGTTTCTTCTATCTGGATTTTTTACGCTTCAAGAATTACTGCGAGTTGGTCTTTGGCAGTCGATTCGCCTCCTCATAGAGGATGGAATTTGGAATTTATTTTTGAACTTATTAAGCATTGGGTGGTTTTTCTTTTATCTTTGGATTCTCGGTATTTTTACACTCTGGACGCTCTGGTTCATTTTTGGAATAACTGAGTTTCGGGCTTCTCAAGATTCATTGGTTGTTGTCTATCGCTTTTTGGGTTTTTCCTCCAAGAAGCAAATTCCAGGTTATACTATTCGATCCTTCGCACAGAGTAAGGATGGAGGTGAAAATATGGACTCTTTCCCAGGATGGGGATTGCTTGTGATTGCAAACCAAGAAGTTGAATTACTTCAGCGGCAGCCGCTTGAGAAAAGTGATTGGTTAGGTAGAGTGCTTGCAGATTTTTATAGAGTTCAGTTTGTTCAAAGAGCAATTGAGCGATAGCCGCATAACAAACCGGATGGAGCGGCCTGTTGGGAGATCCTGGTTGTGTTGCAAAGGTTGCTTGCAGCCGCTCAACCGGATCGTTAGCCCTCTGAGTTGATGGTGGGGGGCAGTGCCTCAAGACTCTTTATTGCTGCTGTACCCTTCTTCACACATTGATGACACTAAAGATGATGCCATACCGTAGATACTGTGTTAGTAGCTACGTTGAGAGATTTTTCAGTCAACCAGCTGTCGCCCTCTGCGGTTTCTTGCAGCTTCTAGCTTTTGCCGAATTGTGGCTTGTACCTTTTCATCAAAATTGGGGTCATCAGGACTAGCAATAATCCTACGAGGGAGTTGATTGATTCGGTCTAGATCAGCCTGAAGAGCAGCATAATCACCACGATGTTTAAGAAAATACTGCTTCAATTCAGCATCAGACATTGCATCGTAATTAGTCTGGCTCATCAAATGATTCTCCGCTAGGCAGAATTTGAAACTCAAGCTCTTCATCATACCCAACGAGAATATACACGTTTCGAGTTCGCGCATCAACGCAGATTAAATGTATCGGTTGAAGCATCGCAAACGTTAGTTGATAGCTAATACGGTACAGACTCACTAGCTACGCAGCAGTAGGTATTCCGGGTAGTTGCATCACACCCGTTTGCTATCCATCGTAGCAAGGGTTTTGGCTTAGTCTCTGGCACTTAGTTTATTTCTACGAGACTCTAGTACCAGAGGAATTGCAATCCACGCAACCAAAACGAGCAAGGCAACAACTGTAAACTGGGCTACCCAGCCTACTAGCTGATCGAGTGGAATGAGACGACCTGCAAAGTAGGAAAGGCTAACCGTGACAGAAGCCCAGGTTGCTGCACCTGCCAGGTTGCAGAGGAAGAACTGGTAGTAAGGCATTTGGGCAATGCCTGCTAGCGGTCCGGCAAAAATCCTTAAGACTGCAATAAATCGCCCTAAAAAGACGGCTTTGCCTGCATTTTGGCTAAACTGACTGCGGACTTCTTCGAGTTGCGCTTCTTCGATCCGAAAGATGCGTCCTAAGCGGGTGATGAGCGACCAGCCGCCATAAAAGCCGAGCCAGTAGCCACAGCTATCGCCAATTACGGCTCCGGCGATCGCACTTCCCAAAACAAACCAATAGTTTAATTCGCCGCTGCCCGCCAAAAAACCGCCAACCAGGGTGATTGTCTCCCCTGGAATGGGAATTCCGGCATTTTCCAGCATAATTCCGATAAAAACTGACCAATAGCCGTACTGATGTGCGATTTCCTTTACGGTTTCGAGCGATACCAGTTCAAAAGACATTCAATACAGCCTTCACAAAGTTTTATGAACCTCTCTCATGATCATGGCTCACGCCAGAGGATTGTGTCAATCAGCCGAATTGAGGGAATCTCAAGACAGTCTGACTGATTCGGTTGTAGGTTCATAAACCCGATAGGCAGCATTGGACGAAATCTTTAAATCCAGAATCGGCTGATTAGAGATACAAAGCCAGTGGCAGGCAAACAAATCGGGAGATTGAACGCCTAAACTGGCGATCGCTGGAGCCGCCGGAAACGGCAGTAAACGATCAAAATAAATCGCTTCTCCCTCAAAGCCAAATTGGAGCAGGTAGGTTGCAGGTGGAGCAGAGAGCGATCGCAACAGCCGCTGCCCCAGCCAATAAAGGGCCTGTCGCCAACGGTCTGACAGATGTAACGGTTGGAAAAAAGTAGGTGAAACAGCTTCAGCACTGACAACTTCAGCCCCGATTACTTCTCCGTAGAGCGCTCCTCTCGCTGTCAACACGATAGGTAGCCAAAGCTGTCCGGTGCCTGTGAGATAACCCAACTGTTCAACCCGTCGCCGCATTTCTGAAATGTCTTGGCAAGCGCAGTATGTCTCTTGCCCTGGAAACGCAACAAAATCAGGTAAGTTCAACATCAATGGACAAATCTGATCGGCTTTATCCAGCGGAACGTTTTGTAGAGATGCTGTCAGAATTTCTGTCGCAACATGAATTGAGCTTGAAGGAGCAACTGGGAAGGTGGCGATCGCCAGCTTCAGTGCAGCGATGCCTTGAGCCAGCTCTACCGAAGTTTCAGCCCCTTCCTGTTGATCTTGCGCGTCAACCAGAATCAGAACTCGCGCCACTAGACATTGCCAAAGGAAGGAATGGGCTTTGTGCTAGCCCCAATCCGGGGGAAGCTCGGCAGGTCAATTTGGCTAGAGCGGCGGCTTCTCACAGCCAAGCGATAGCTGACGCTTTGCAGTTCGGCGTGAAGCTGGCGATTTTCTCGCTGAATTCGAGCTACCTTTTCTCTCACCGGAATCATCCGTTCGGCAAACTTTTGGCGGTAGATATTCGGTAGCTCTTGTACGACCTGCTCTAACATTCGAGAGCGATCGCTGAGTTCCTGAGCAGACTGGCGCAGTTGATAAATTTCGCTGTCTCGATCCGAAATTTGTTCCTGATAAAACGTCACCTGTTGCTCAACGCCCTGAAGCTGCTCCCGCAGCGCCCGCATTTCTGCCTGATGGCGCTCAGAGACTTCTGGGCTGGGCATAAAGCCCGTATTGCCCTTAACCAGGCGAAACAGTTCTTGGGATAGCTGTTGCACAAGCTGGTCACGCATTTGTAACTCTTCGCGCAAGCTGGCTACTTCGGCTTGAAGATCGGGATTAGGAGTGTGGGAGTAAGTCACGTTACGGCTCCGATAGGCTCAATCAAATTTTGTTCCCAACGGCGGGGGGGTGAAGCGCGGCGGATGTCTCGCCAAATCGCTGTTGCAGCTAATGTACCATCTGCAACGGCAATTGACACCTGATTTAAACCGTCTTTTAGATCTCCAACCGCAAAAATGCGGGGATGTGAAGTGCGGCACATCGAATCTGTCACCAGATTGTTGCCTTTCCACTGAAGATCTAGCCCTTTCAAGTACTCGTTGTAATAGTGAGAACCCATTGCCACTAGTCCAGTTTCTAACTCGACTGTTGAACCATCAGCTAGCTCTACACCCGTCATCTCGTGATTGTGTCCTAAGAAACGGCGAATTGGTGTTTCAACCAGCGGATAGCCATAATCCCTAAGCTTTTGCCGCATTTCGGTGCTCACTTCAGTCAAGCCCTGAGTGAAGACGGTGATGTAAGGGGTAAACCAGTTGAGTACGAAAGCCGTATTAATGGCAGCTTCGGCATTGACGAATAAGCCACACTTGCGATCGGCAATTTCGTAGCCGTCACAGATCATACAGACGTGCAGGTTGTAGCCTGCATAATCGTACACATTTTGCATATCTTCAAGCTGCGGCAGGTGATCGATGATGCCGCTAGCTGCAATTAAATATTTGGAGCGAAATACGGGATAGAGGCTGTCTTGCTTGCCCAGTTTGACCTTAACGGCAAAGCTGTCCCCTTCATCCTGCACATCTTCTACAAAGCCCCGCAAGTGGTCGCCGCCTAAAGAGAGCAGGTGGTCTTGGCCCTGCTGTAGTAGATCTCGTCCAGGCGTATCAGGCGGTAAGCCAAGATAATTTCGCAAGTCCTGCATCCAGAAGGAACGCCCCCGTCCCTTTTCAATGACGAGGCAAGAAAGCCGATAGCGCTGAAGGTAGATTGCGGCTGATAGCCCGCCCGCTCCACCGCCTACAATGATTACGTCGTAGAGATGGCTTAACCGTTCATCCAGGTTCTTTTTAGAAAGTTTCATGTCCTACCTGATTCGCTAAACACCAAAACGGAGGAAGGATACCCCTCCTTCAGCCTAGCGCTTGAACCTTGATCGCTCTTGGTGTGGGAAGGATTCAGATAACCCAAACTATATCTCCAAGTTCCCAGGTTAGCTATACCGATTCTCGCTGAGGTTACATTGTTTGGAGCATAATCCCCGTATCCGGACACGCTCCAAACAATGCAGGTTCATAAAAAACGGTATCAGGAGCGTGTTCAGATCTTTGTGTAAATACGGGCATTATGCCCGTATTTACACAAAAATTAAATTAGCCTTTTATTGATGCAGTCACTAAACTTCGGCAATCGCCTCTTGTTCAACTTCCACAGCAGGCACTTCATGCTTGGTTGTGAGATAGCGAATCACCTCATCGCTCAAGCGCATTGCCCGCTCCAGAATGGCAACTGCTTCGCCAGGAGCCTTGTAGTTCATTTGAATGTAGACTCCTTCCCGCTGCTTCTGAATTTCATACGCCAAACGCCGTCTGCCCCGGTGCTGGGTTTCAACATCCTGCGCTCCCTGCTCTTGCAGCAGCCTTTGATATTTCTCGATCGCCTGATCGGTTAGTTCATCTCCCAGATCAGAACGCAGAATATACATGGTTTCATAGATATAGTTCATGCCAGCAATCTCCTTGTGGACTAGTGGCTTTTGATTGCAAAATTACCTGGTGTTAGGAAAATAGGAGAGCTTGACCCAGCTTACCCATGTCCTCACGGTGAGATTTTGACCAAAAGCAAGGAATTACAATCATATCCTAGTTGCCGTTAATCTACCCACTATTTACTCACTAACGCGATGGGTAATTTCCCATTCGCTAAGACCACTTGCTAAAACTACTCGCTAAAAAAATGTTTTTAGGATCTAAAAAACCGGGAGAGCGTCCCGGTTTTTACGAAAATGTTCAATCAGAGTTACTTACTTACCGTCAACTAACAACTATGGCGCAACGCTACGTCCGAATTCAGACTTTAGCAGGGAAACTTCACTATGGGCTGCTGCACCTCGATCGGCGAGTGCAGGTGTTGGATGCTCCCCCCTGGCTAAAAGGACAGCTAACCGACCAGGAAATAGCGCCAGACAAATACCAACTTTTAGCTCCTTGTGCGCCTTCAAAAATTGTTGCGGTTGGCAAAAATTACAGGAAGCACGCGGCTGAAATGGGGGGTGAAGTGCCCCAAGAGCCGCTGTTGTTTATCAAACCGTCTACTGCGGTGACGGCACCAGAATTTCCAATTCACTATCCTTCTCAAGCTCAGCGGGTAGATTATGAAGGGGAATTGGCGCTGGTGATTGGCGATCGCTGTGTAGACTGCACCGCTGAAGAGGCTCAGTCCAAAATCTGGGGCTACACTATTGCCAATGACGTAACCGCACGGGATTTGCAAAAGCGGGACGGGCAATGGACAAGAGCAAAAGGCTTTGACACTTTCTGCCCTTTAGGGCCCTGGGTTGTACGGGAGCTAAGCGTAGGCGCACAACTGCAAACCTTCTTAAATGAAAATCCTGACCCCGTGCAGTCTGCGTTAACTAGCGAAATGGTCTTTGCTCCTAATGTTTTGGTGTCCTATATCAGTCAGATTATGACCCTGTTGCCCGGAGATGTTGTGCTAACGGGAACGCCAGAAGGAATTGGGCCTTTGCAGGTTGGCGATCGCATCCGCATCGAGATCGAAGGAATCGGCTCTCTAGAAAACACCGTTGCCGCTAGACAACCTGCTGAAATGACCATGTCCTAACCTAGCTAACTACAGCTATAGAACAGTCCTAAACTTCCTGCCCTCTGCCTTTTGCCTTCTGTTTTTTGCCATAGCTGACTTCAAATTAGCCGTCAGATTTTCGACCTGTCGATAGAAGCTATAAAACTGCCAGATAAATATTGTATAAAGAATGGCTGCGCTGTGGCAGGGTTGCTTTGGAAGTTCTAAGCCAGTCAGGTCACACTGCTCAAGGACGTGTGTATAAGATAAAAGGACCCCTCCAGCCATTAACTGGAGGGGGTTTACAGCAATTCTCAATTGCGTGTAGTACAGGTTGTTTTGTGAGAGCCGCGCGGAGCGCGGCTCTCACAAAACAACCGTTAGTTATCCAAGCGCGGAGCGCTATATTCACAACCCTAAATCAACCGCAATTCGGTGAGCGCAGGCAAAGCCAGAAAAGGCAACTGCGTTCAGCCCTTGCCCCGGAAAGGTGCTGTCGCCCACGCAGTAAAGTCCTGGGACAGCAGTGCGGTTAAACGGCATTCCCAACAATCCCATTAATTTGCGGGTAGGAATAGGGCCATAGGTGCCGTCGTCTCGTCCCAGAAACCGTCGATGGGTACGCGGGGTGCCTGCTTCCTGATAGTCTAGTGCGGCAGACAGTCCAGGAAAGAGGCTTTCCAAACGATTGACGATTTGGTTAGCGACCTTTTCTTTTTTCTGTTGATACTCACTGGTAGACAGTCCCTGCCAGTCATCAATCCAGCTTGGCGTAAAGGTATGCAAGATGTGATGCCCTGGTGGAGCCAAACTGGGGTCAAGCAAGGTTGGAATCGATAGAAAAATGGTTCCTTCTGCCGCTTCCATGCGGCTCCAGTCTTCTAGCAGAATGTGATGGCACTCGGTACCAGGAGGCAGCACCTCTGCTTTTACACCTAGATGCAAACTAAAGAAGCTTGGCGATTTTTGATAGCGCTGCTGCCACTTTTGCTCTGTACGCGGCATCTCCGCTTCGGGTAACAGCTTTTCAAAGGTGTCCCAACGGGTTGCATTAGAGACGATTCGCTTTGCCCGATAGACCGGCCCAGATGCTAAGCGAACGGCGATCGCCCGCCCCTTTTCGCGAATAATCTCTGTCACCCTGGCTTTGTACTGAATCTGCCCACCCGCTTTTTCTAATCCTTCCACTAGTTTCTGGGCAATCTGCCCGACCCCGCCTTTGGGATAATTGATGCCTCCATAGTGGCGATCGGAAAACACCATTCCCGCATTGATCATTGGAGTCAGGTCTGCCGGAACCACCGACCAGCAGTAGCACTCCATATCAATAAATTTGAGCAACTCCGGATCTTGAATGTAGCGACGAGCAAGGTCGCCCACATTTTGGGGTAGATACTTCACCAAGCCTAGACAGGCAAACGGGTGTTGAAAAAACACCCGCGTCAGATAGCGCGGCTCCTCAAGCGACAGCAGATCCATCGCATTCAGGCAGTTGAACACCTTCCAACATTCATTGTAAAACTGGCGAATGCCTTGCCGTTCATGGGGAAAGCGGGCAGAGAGTTCTTGCAAAAATTTCTCATAATCCCGATGAACCTTTAGCTCTAGCTGGTTCGGCAGATGGTAGTGAATCTGTACCGGATCGGGAATTGTTTCTAAACTAACCCCTACTGCATCCAGTGCGCGAGTTAGGAGGTTGGTGGTTCCGCGTTTGCCAAAGCCAAAGATCATTGACGCTCCAACATCAAAACGGTAGCCCGATCGCTCAAAATAGCCTGCACTACCTCCTGGAATCAGGTAGCGCTCCAGCACCAGCACTTTCGCTCCCTTGGTGGCTAGTTGAGTTGCGGTGACTAATCCACCAATTCCAGAACCGATCACAACCACATCAAAACTGTCTGCTAAATCAGCCTGTGCAGCAAGTTTTGCAGTTGTCGTGGAATGAGAAACTTGAGACGCTGGCAGATGAGCAGCAGATTGTTCAAAGGGTTCAGAAGTAGCAGGCATAAAGGCAGTTAAAGCGAAGCATCTAGCTGAAAAACTCTACCCTTTAGTGTATCTCACTCTGAATCGCTCAATTCATCTGGATTTTAGCGTTGAACTTTGAGGGAAAGTACAGACAAAAAAAGGGGGATTAGTCTGCTGACCAACCCCACCTGCCGATCCTTTGAGAGGAGAACACTGAAGATAATACTAAGCTTGTTGCAAATAAATGTCAACACTAATGCAAAATACTTTCAATAAGGTGGCTGAGGGTGGTGCTAACCCAGTCCAATCTCTCTTGTCCTAACCTGAGTATTCGCCGCAAGTTTGAGCAATGCTGAATATTGCTTCACAAGAACAGAGTATGATGAGGGCAAATTTATGCATAACTACCGTCATTTTTTCTGGCAATGGCTCCCCAACTGCGTGTTCACGTTCCACCTCACCCGCTGATTAAACACTGGCTAGCTGTTGCTCGTGACGAATCGACTCCCTCTGTCCTGTTTCGCAGCGCCATGACTGAACTGGGACGCTGGCTGACCTACGAAGCAATTCGGGATTGGCTACCGATTATGGAAACAACGGTACAAACTCCACTTGCTTCCTGCCCAGCAACATTCATTAATCCAGAAATTCCAGTTGCAGTGGTGCCAATTTTACGGGCTGGTTTGGCTCTTTTGGAGGGGGCACAGGCGCTATTGCCTCTGGCCTCGGTTTACCATATTGGGCTAGTGCGGAATGAAGAAACGCTGGAAGCAACCTGCTATTTAAATAAGCTGCCAGAGCAATTTGCGCCCCAAACTCGAATTTTGATTAGTGAACCGATGCTGGCAACGGGTGGAACTAGTCTGGCGGCGATGGCTGAGCTGGTGAAGCGGGGAGCCGACCCGGAACTGGTTCGCGTGATTTCGGTGGTCACGGCACCTACGGCTCTGCAAAAACTAGGTGCTGCGTATCCGGGGCTGAATATTTATGCAGCCACGATTGATGAAGGGCTAAACGACAAAGGCTATATTGTTCCGGGGTTGGGAGATGCGGGCGATCGCACCTTTGGCACCTAGTAGGGGCATGGCAATGTCATGTCCCTACAGAAATTCTGGTTTTACAGGTTATTTGATCCACGATCCTAAGCACGGGCTTCAAACCTAAATTAAGCGGGTGAGGGTAGAATTTTCATCTGAGCCTCGCATCCAGAGCGTGGCAACCTCATTTTTGTGGGCAACCCCCTCGCCTAGCGAGTAAGCTGTGAGGGAGTCATTAGAAATCACTCCGAATCTCTTTCAGTGGTTAATCATGAGTCAGCGCGATAGTTTTTTTGGTGGATTTTTACTCGGAACCGTTGTCGGCGGTGTGGTAGGCG
>JAAUQZ010000020.1 GCA_012033355.1 Leptolyngbyaceae cyanobacterium RM1_406_9
GGGTGCGAATCCTTGTGCAGGCGCGAATCCTTGTGCGGGTGCTAACCCTTGTGCGGGTGCTAACCCCTGTGCGGGTGCTGATGCTTCTACGACCGACTCTACTGCACCTTCTGTTTACTCTGATACCAGTGGTCTAGCTATCCGAGGAACTGACCCAGTTGCTTACTTTACGGAGAATAGACCTGTTCAAGGTAGTAGTCAATTTGAGTATGAGTGGAATGGTGCAACTTGGAGATTTGCCAGTGCCCAAAACCGCACGAGCTTTGCTAATAACCCTGAAGCTTATGCTCCTCAGTATGGTGGCTATTGTGCTAAAGCGGTTAGTGAAGGTAATCTTGCCTCCATTGATCCTAATGCCTGGAGAATTGTGGAGGGTAAGCTCTATCTCAACTACAGCGCAGAAGTGCAGCAGCAATGGTTGCAAGATGTTCCAGGCAACATTGCCAAAGCCGATGCCAACTGGCCTGAGGTGCTAGTCGGAAATGTTGTTCATCAATAGAAATAAGAACATAGCCGAATAAAGGCGTTGCTCAATTTAGGTATAAATGGGTGTGAGTGTTACGTTCGCGTAGTACTCACACCCATTTTTATGCTTGTAGTTAGACTTACGCATTCTTCTATGGAGCAAGGGGCTTAAGCCCCTTGCTAACGCGGCGTTCGCCTGACTTTCTGTGAAATTAAAGAATTAGAGAGGTGAAAATAAAGTTTCCCAAGAATTTCAATAACGACCTTAAAATCTAGTTGGTAAGGGCATCAATTCTTGTAGGAAACATTACGTAATGTTGAGTCATAAGCTGCTGCGGTTGATTCTTCTTGTCACTTTGGGTTTGCAGCTCTTTGTTGTGGGACAGTTGGGCTATTTTTTCGTCGGTAACGAGCCGCAGAACAACGTTATCTTACTTTGTCTCTCGGCTGGAGGTTTGGCGATCGCCCTTACCTTTCTTCTTCAAATTGATCAGCGCCTCAGACGAGAGACTGAAGGAAAAGCTGACGCGCTAAAAGAGATTAGTGCGTCCAAACAGGCTGAACAAGAATTACAGCAGCATAAAACTCAAATGCGTGCGTTCTATCAATGGTAGTTATTCAGGGCCTTACGTTTGAGCAAAGAGTTCAGCGGTTTTTGGAGTTGGGTTGTGAATGTTTCAACTTGGACCTCGGAATTTTTGCTCAAGTTAAAGAGAGTTGCTACACCGTAGTTGCTGTTCACGGCTCAGACGAATTACGTCCAGGTGCAGTCTTTGACTTGAGCCAAACTTACTGTGCAGTTACCATTCACTCGGCAGAACCCGTCGGGTTTGAATTTGCACAAAAGTCAGAATGGGTGACGCATCCCTGCTACCAAGCCTTCCGTCTGGAAGCTTACTTAGGAATGCGAGTTATGGTGAATGGGAAACTATACGGGACGCTTAATTTTTCCAGCCTGACTCCGCATCCTCGCAAGTTTACTAAAGTCGATCGCGATCTGATTGAGATGATGTCTGAGTGGATTGGTACAACGCTAGAACGTCATCACTCAGAAGCAGCCCTCCATCAATCACAAGCTCGTTATCGTGCAGTAGTTGAAGACCAGACAGAATTGATCTGCCGCTTCCTGCCCGATGGAACGATTCTTTTTGCAAATGAAGCGTATTGTCGCTTTTTTGGGAAAGCAAAAGCAGAATTAATCGGCAAAAGCTATAAGCCAGTAATCTTTGAGGGCGATCGCGAAGCGGTCGTTCGGCTTATCGCGTCCATGAGTCTAGAACATCCAGTCGTCATGATTGAGAATCGAGTGCTGGTGAATGGTGAAATTCGCTGGACACAGTGGATAAACCGAATGATTTTTGACCAGCAGGGACACTTTGTTGAGTATCAGTCAGTAGGGCGAGACATCACAGAGCTTAAACAGGCTGAGGAAGTTTCACGCCAGAACGAGGAGCGCTGGCAACTCGCTATTCAGGGAAATAACGACGGCATTTGGGATCATGACCTTGTAACGAACCGTCGCTTTATCTCTCCGCGCTGTACAGAAATTTTAGGATACTTCTACGATGAGATTAGCGCATTTGACGCATGGATGAATATAGTTCATCCCGATGATGTTGAGAATATGCGTCAAGCTTTTCAAAGACACGTTGACCGGGAAACCCCTTTTTACTCCTGTGAGTATCGAATTAAGTGTAAGGATGGTAGCTACAAGTGGCTGCTGACGCGGGGTAAGGCGCTGTGGAATGAGAAGGGAGAGGCAATTCGGGCGGTGGGTTCGGTTACAGATATTAGCGATCGCAAACGAGCAGAGTCAGAGTTGCAGCAGGCAAAGGAGGCAGCCGAAGCTGCCAATCGAGCTAAGAGTGCATTTTTGTCCAACATGAGTCACGAGTTACGCACGCCTCTTAATGCAATTTTAGGATTTACTGAGCTTTTAAGCATGGACCCTGCTACTAGCGAAGATCAGCTAGAACAGCTAGATATCATCCTTCGTAGCGGCGAGCATCTGTTGAAGTTGATTAATGATGTGCTAGATCTATCTAAGATTGATGCAGGTCGAATTGTGCTGCACGAAAATCAATTCGACCTGTATAAACTGTTGGATGACTTGCAGACTATGTTCAGCAGTCAGGCATCCAGCAAGCGGCTACAGCTTTACTTTGGCTGTGCCTCAAATGTACCTCAATATATCCGTGCAGATGAAGGTAAACTGCGTCAGGTTTTAATCAATCTATTGGGTAACGCGATTAAGTTTACTGAAAAAGGGAGTGTGACTCTGCAAGTTCAGCAGGCAACGCAAGAAACATCTTGCATTTTATATCCCTCAGATCCAACTTCTGCTGTTTTGAGTTTTGAGGTTAAAGATACAGGTTTAGGGATTGCTCCTACGGAGATCGGCCAGTTGTTTGAGCCTTTTGTTCAAACGTCAACAGGACAACAGCAACATCAGGGAACGGGTCTGGGATTAGCAATCAGTAAACGGCTTGTACAGCTAATGGGTGGGCAAATTACAGTCAGCAGCGTACCCAATCAGGGAACTGTCTTTAAGTTTGAAATTCCGGCTAGCTTGATCAAGCCCCACACTGAATCCACTTTCTCTGTCGCTAAACGAGTGGCTAGTCTAGCACCTGGACAACCTGCTTACCGCCTCTTAGTTGTGGAAAATCAACACGATAGCCGAAATTTAGCAGTCAAACTGCTAACTAAAGTAGGTTTTGATGTCTACGAAGCTACTAATGGTCAAGAGGCGATCGCCCTCTGGCGAAACTGGAAACCTGACCTGATTTTGATGGATATGCAAATGCCTGTGCTGAGTGGATATGAGGCAACTCAACAAATTCGAGTTTTGGAGGCGAACTGCACCGCCTCATCATTTCAACCCACAGTCATTATTGCAATGACTGCCAGCGCATTTGAGGAGCAGCGATCGCAAATTTTACAGTCTGGCTGCAATGACACCGTTTACAAGCCCTACAAGGTAGAAGAACTTTACGCCATTATTGCTAAACATTTGAGCGCAAGTTATGTCTACGTCGAGTAGTATCGTGCTGGTTTAAGCTTATGGGTTGGGGTGGAGGTGATGTTCGCAATTTAGGAAGACCTGAGATCTAAAGACTTTTTAAGTTTCTGAAGTTTGTCGCGATCGCTTCTTAACTCCTTCTGCAACCCCTCATACTCTAGAATACGCTTCCTGATAGGAGCCTGGTTTCTTTCTGTTTCGCTTGTGACGTGAGCCGTCTGGTGCTTGGCAACTTGAAGAATTTTTTCGACCCGTCCTTCTTCAACTTCTAGCGCTGTGGTCAGATTTTGCACCAGTTTTTCAACCAAACGATTTTTAGCGAGAGCTTGATAATAGCTGCGTAGATTATTTCTAATCTTTTCTGCTTCCTTTTCTCGCTCTAAATCTCTATCTTCCTGATATAGACGAGTGAGAAATCTAAACAGAAAGTAGAGAACTACTAGTAGCACAACAGTTGAGACATAAGGAGAAGCCTTAAATGCATTCACAACGGGTGCCAGAATGTGCTGCATAATCTGCCTTCTGCTGGCAACGCCTACCATACTCAGGAAGCTAAACATAAAGATGAATTGCATCCACTGGCTTCTAATTTTTTTCAGCATATAGACCATTGGGGATGCTTCTCGATATCGACTTTCACTCAGCGGCATTGCAAAAGCTTCTTCAAAAATCGTTTGGTTATCGATGTTCTGCTCCGGTTGAAAAAGTGAGCGATTCAAGTCAACCGAAGGCACAGAATGAAGCATTTCATAGGCTTTTTTTAGAAGCTCTCTCAAGCTGTTTTGGGGAGACAAACAGAGTATTTCCCATTCTTCATCAGCCCACCAGCTTAGCTCAGAGCGACAAAAATTCATCAGAGCCGTATTTGCATCAATTGCTTTTTCCTCGACGGTTTCTGGTTTGAGTAGTTTACGCTTAGCTCCCTTAGGTTCAACGACTTCAATCGTAGAAAACCGCAACTGAATATATTTCCGTCCTCGATACTTGACGATATGAGGCTTTAGCTGATCGACAAATCGCCGAATTTTATAGGAGATGCTATTTTCGAGATAATCATCTAACAAATCAACTTTCGACTGTTTTAGCTTATCTTTTGCCTGCTTGAAAAATGTTGCTTTGTCATCCTGAATTTGCCTCAAAATGATGTCAACCTTTTCTTTGATTGGGGTTTGTCCTGGCTGTTTTAGCTTCGCCGCATCACGCTGAGTGCTTCTCACTAGCTTTTTTTCGTCTAAATCAAGCAATCTTTCAACTAAACCTAGCTGAGCTAAGACTTGAGTAGTCAACCGTTTAGCAAGAACATCCTCAGGTTTCCGTTTAACCAAAGACTGCAACACTTTGAAGAATTTTTCTTCCTGTTGAATTGCTGCATTGAATTGAGTTGCTGATGTGTCGGACTGGAGATTGCTCAGCGGTAGCCAGAAAACATCCAGCGGAGAAATTGATTGGAGCCAAGCATTGATAGACTGATGCAGATCGGCGGCTTGAGCAGGCTGATGGAGTGAATCTGATGAGTCTGCTATGACTAGAAGGTTAGTAAAACGAGCCGTACTAATCTTTTCGAGTAACTGTTGTTCAACTGCCGTAAGAACTGTATGGGGGTTCATCACCCAACATAAAACATCACAATCTGTCACCAGGCTATCAACTCGCTCATTGTTAGAATCAACAACGGGTTGATATTCAAAAAATAGCTCTGGACTGGTTGCGGTGGGCGATGAAGCGCCGAGAGTGATGCGATCGCCCTCCATTAAAACCTGACAGTCCTGTACTTGCTGTTCATTCACATAGGTGCCATTTCTACTCAAGTCGCAAATTCGCCAACTCGTATGGGTTTGGTGAGAATCAGCTTCACAGGGCTGTATGTCGGCATGATATCCAGAAACCAGTACATACGAGTCAGGAATTAGGATCTGACACTCTGGGTGCCGTCCGATCGCTAACTTCTCGGTGGTAAGAGGATAGCGCTGTGACAGAGCATTCGTTTGCAGAACTAAGGCTGCTGTGGGTTCTGGTTGAGTTAGCTGCACACTCGCTAGCGGTGTAACTTTAAACTGATAAGCTGCCGACAGGTCACAAGTCCTTAAAAGGTTATACAGCGCTGTTGCTGAGTTTGGATTGTGGCTCACAATTTGCAGCGTTAATTTCCCTGCTTGGAGAGAGAGTACACTTTTTTCTAACGTTTGAGCGATCGCCTCAAAGGTTTTATGCTGCTGGCTTCTAGCCGCGACAAACTGCTGAATTTCCTGAATATTTTTGACCAGTTTTTCAGATTTAACTGACATAACTCTTGTCCCATGAGTAACTAACAGGAGTAACTAAATTGATTAAGAACGCGAATCGAGGTGAGACATTTGCCAAAGTTTGATCGTTCTGTCCCAGCTTCCACTGGCTAGCGTTTGCCCATTGGGACTAACCGCTACAGAATAAACTTTACTGGTGTGTCCTCTAAAGGTGTGAAGTAACTCACCTGTATATAAGTTCCAGAGCTTTACCGTATTGTCTGCACTGCCGCTAACTAGCGTTCGGCTATCGGGACTGACGGCGATCGCGTGAACTTCATTGAAATGTCCAGTGAGGGTATTGATTAATTCGCCACTGTGTAAATTCCAAACTTTAACGGTGTGGTCTGCACTACCGCTGGCTAGCGTAGCTCCATTAGGGCTGATCGCGACGGCATGAACTTCTGCGGAGTGTCCTTTCAACTGATGCAGGAGTTCTCCTGTCGGTAAGCTCCAAACCTTTACGGTATTATCTGCGCTGCCGCCAACCAGCAGCCAGCCGTCTGAACTGATATCTAGTGAGGAAATCGGGGCTGTATGTCCTATGAGATCGTTTAACAGTTCGCCCGTTTGTAAGTTCCAAATTTTAATCGTGTTATCTTCGCTGCTGCTCACTAAGGTTTGTCCATCTGGACTCATGACGATCGCTGAAATCGTCCAGGTATGAGCTCTTAGCGTGTGCAGCAGTTCTCCAGTTTCAAGATTCCACACTTTAATGGTGTTGCCCATACTGCTGCTAGCTAGGAATTGCCCATCGGCACTGGTGGCGATCGCTGGACTTTCTCCCGATCCGTCTGTCAAAGTTTGAATCGGCTGTTCTAAGACAACATCCCAAACTTTGATGGTTTTGTCTGTACTGGCGCTGGTAAGGGTTTCTCCATCTGCGTTGAAGGCGATCGCCGTAACCATTGAAGAGTGCCCTGTGAGCGTTGAAATCAATCGTTCATCCCGCTGTTCACTGAACTCAGTAAATTGTGAGTTGCGAGAAGAGTCTGAACCCGCCAGAAACCCAACAAAAATAGTTGTCCCAATTAGCATCAGCCCAACTCCAGCAAGTCGAGAGATTATTTTAGGCTTGAGCAAACCCTTAAGGTTACACAATCGCTGATAAATTTTGACTTGCGGTGCTTGATCGGGTTCCAATTGGCGAGTGGATGTCAGCAGTTGTTCGGTTTCTCGCTGCCGTCGCTCCGTTTTGGATGTTTCGTCAGATGGAAACAGATCTGGCAAAGGTCGCGAAAAAGGTTCTGCTTGAGGGAGAGCAGGTTTTACTTGAGTTGGGGTATAGCTAGAAGCTACTGCTGACGGCAATGCAGGAGCAGGGGAAGTAATCTTTGGTGTAGACGCAGCATGATCTGGTGCAGCATGACCAAGTTGTTCTAAATTGTGTACGACTTCTGCTGCGGTTTGGTAGCGGTCTTTCCAACTGTAGCGGGTCATAGTCGTTAGGATGGCTGCTAGTTCAGGGCTAACTTGTGTTTGCTGTGTCCAAAGTACTTCGGTAACACGCAGGTTTTCCTCAAAGTTGCGGGGGTGAAGCCCTGTCAATGCCTGAATGCAAATCATGCCCAGAGCATAGATATCACTATTGAGGCAGGGTCTACCCCGAATCTGCTCTATGGGGGTGTATCCTGCACTGTTAATTGCAACCGTCACATTACTTTGTTGAGATACGATATCTCCCGTAGATGATTTCACCAGTGCAGTTTGAACCTGTTTGACTGCGCCAAAGTCAATCAAGACGAGCCGATTATCGAGTTGGCGACGGATAATGTTTTCTGGCTTAATATCTCGATGAATGATGCCATGATCATGTACGAACGCCAAAATGCTCAAAACTTCCTTGAGAAGCTGAATGACTTGAGACTCAGACCAGCGATCGCCCTTCTCCTGATCTGGTGTGGCAGATTCAAAAGAAGCATCCCTAGCCACCAATTCCAGGCTGAGTGGATGTCCTTCAATAAACTCCTGCACCAAATAGAACTCCCGATCTTTCTCAAAGTGTGCCAGCAGTCGCGGAATCTGGTCATGATGTCCCAGCTTTTCTAGCGTTTCTGCTTCGTTGCTAAATAAACGTCTGATATTATTCAAACTATCAAGTTCGGCTGTTGCCAGTGATTTGAGGCGTTTGACCACACATTTAGGATGACCAGGACGGCGAGTGTCCTGAGCGATGTAAGTTTCTCCAAAGCCGCCACTGCCAAGTTTGTCAATTACCTGATATCGCCCGTCTAACAGTTCGTTGAGGGCAGACGGTTGTACTGATGGTAAACCTTTGGAAGTATCAAGACTGGTAGGCATAAAATAATATTCCCCATACACTTCTCTATTTACTTCTCGTTTTAGAACACTGTGTTTTATGCAAATCAGACAGTAATTTGCAAAGGCGATTCAGATCTGCGACTTCTCAGAGAAGTCGCAGATCTTAGACTCCAACCCTCATAACTCCAATGTGTAGTTTTGTAATGTTTTGCAGAATCCCGGTGTTTCGGTAGCTGAGAAGCTAATAGAAGGTTGGGCAATCACCTTTCAACATTCCATCCTTCATTTTATAAAACCTGCTTCAGAAGAAGTTAGGGAAATGTTGAGCCAGGAGTTTTGTAGGAGATGAATCATGAAATCTTCTCTCATTTTGACCGCAGTAACAGTAGTATTTCTCCAACTCTTTTGGTTAATTCCATTCCTGTCAGGAGTTTGGGGACTCTGGTACGGGTGGCGAATGATATCTGACCCAAGCTTTGCTCATACAGAGGCAGATATGTGGCTGCGTTCCCAGGAAATTGCTGAAGTCCCAACAACTCATTGGAATAAGCCACGATTTGTCGATGCACTGTGTCATATCACAGTCGGACCCATAGGAGTCGCAATGGGAATGTGGCTATTCCTGCAACAGATCGGTTGAAGTAAGTGATTCGTTTACAGAAATAAAAGAGGCTGCTATGTCAGACATTACCGACTTAATTGATCAGAATATTGAGAAAATGAGGGAACTTTCGCAGGAGGGCGATCGCGCCCTTGAAGAAGTGAATGAACTGGAAGAGTTAATCGACACGCTGAGCGAAAACTTAGCGTCTAAAGAACAGGAAACACTCTCCGGTTTTGAAACCCTCAGTCAACGCCTGGAAACGCTAGAACAACAGTTGTCAACTGAAATTCAAATGGCAAAAGATAGCCTCAGCCCGATTCAAGAAGCCGCTCAGGGAATTGAAACTCAACTCACTGGATTTGCTGAAATGATTCGCGGTCAGCTTAGTGAACTGCAAAGCAGCGCTGAGGAAATGATGAGTGAAATCGAAGCGAAGGCGACTGAAATTCAGCAAAATTTAGATACGATGACCACTCAGGCAGAGGAATTTGGCTCTGAAGTAGACACGCTGGAAAATGAAGCGGTCGCAGAGATTGACGGCATGAAAGAATCGGTCGTGTCCGTTCGCAGTGAGTTTACCCAAAGTCAAACCCAACTCACCGATGAGTTTACCGCTTTGATGGAACTGATTGGCGAAAAATTAGAAACCCTGCAAGCAGATTTTGAGCATTTGATTGAAACCAGTAACACTGAACTAGGTGAACTGGATGTGGCTCTGGAAACGTC
Organism: Leptolyngbyaceae cyanobacterium RM1_406_9; assembly: GCA_012033355.1. Classification (GTDB taxonomy): domain Bacteria; phylum Cyanobacteriota; class Cyanobacteriia; order Elainellales; family Elainellaceae; genus JAAUTN01. Next base: position 9,362 of record JAAUQZ010000020.1, read on the forward strand.
TGCCAGTGATGCGTTCACAACTATCCAAGAAAAGTTCAATGAGATTGGTGAAGGAATCACTACTTCGGCCCAAGAGTTGGTAGAAGCGGTTGCAGCAGTTGGAGAAGAGGCAGTGACGGATTGTGAAGAAATGAGCGATCGCTTTGGCGACATTATCGATAAATGTGGCGATGTAGTTGCCATTATCCAAGAAATGATGCCCACGCTGGAAAACGTTGAAGAAACGTTGGGATAGAAGTAAGGAGTCCTATCTCGTTCCAATGCTCTGCATTGGAATGCCAATGGAGGCTCTGCCTCCTCAAACTAGCGGCAGAGCCGCTTGGCTAGGATTCCCAGGCCCCGCCTGGGAACCAGATTAACTAGATTGATTGTTCACTTATGCTTAAACGGAGAAACTCATCATGGCTGAAGTGGTTGAACTCAATACTAATGTTGAAGAAACTTCGGATGTGCTAGAACGATTGCTCACGACGCTGGAGCAGGCGTGTGGAGACTTTCGAGAGCTAGCGACGGAACTGGAGTCGGAAACAGAAGAATTGCGTCAGGGCGATGAGTTAGATAGCCAGCTAGAAGCGCTGGAGCAAAGTTTATCTGATGCAGATAGTCAACTGGAAACAGCAGAAACAGAACTCACGTCCGCTTTAGATGAGTTGGAAGGGGCGATCGCCGACATCTCCACCGAACTCGAAGAGGCAAACGGCACCCTCACCGAAATGCGGGGAGAATTTGAAGAACTCACCACCGCTATCACCGAATTTGAGACAGAAATGACCGAAGCTCAACAGGCATTAGGCACCTTTGAAGGAGCAGTCACTCAGCTTGAGGATGGCTTAACAGAGGCAATTCAGACGACTCAGGAAGCCTTTGAAACCCTGGAGCAAACCATCACCGAAGCTGAAACCCAGATAGACACTTTCTCTGAAATTGAAACGGATATTGATGAGTTAGTCAGTGAACTGCGCGACACTCATCGAGAAGCGATCGAAACTGACTTTGACGAACTCAGCGAAGAGTTACGAAGCACCCATTCTGAAGCAATCACTACTGCCAGTAACGACTGTGAAACTAGCATCAAAGACCTGTTTGAAACCTTCAGCAACTTTGTGAGTGAAGTAATCGAGCAGTATGAACAAGATGTCACCGAGACGATCTCAGGACTCGCAGATGAGTGCGAAAACACCCACAAAGTTGCAGTTGGCGAAGCAACAGAAGAAGTGACAGGTGGAGCCGTTGAAGAAATTGAAGGTGAAGCGGAAGAAACCAAAGGCGAAATGGAAGAAGCCCTATCTGTAATGAGTGAACTTGACCCACTGACTCAAGAAGTCGTTACCGCTGCAAATGTGATGGTTGCTGCTAACACAATGGTCGAAGAAATGCTGGCTTAAGTACATCAAGTTATAGGGTGTGTTAGGCAAAGCTGTAACATACCACCCTAGAAGGCTTGGGTGCGTTACGCTACCGCTAACACATCCGCACCGAATGCAAAACCAACGAAGCAAAAACACAAGTACATAAGGGGAATGAAAACTGTGAGCGTACAAAATTTAATTAGCCGCATCGAAACAGCTAGAAGTAATCTTCAAGGAGCAAAAACTCAGTTGTTTAGTTCAAGGGCAATAAATCCTGCAAACATCACTAGCCTTCAAAATCCAGGAACTACGGAACCTTGTACTCCAGAACCTAAACCAGGTAGGGGAGAAGCAATACTGAAGGGGGCTTTGGCCGGTGCAGGGACAGGGGCTGTGGTTGGTGTAGGGGCTGGAGTAGCAATAGGTGTTGCTCCAGCAGCCACTGGAGTTGGTGCTGTAGCAACACCTATAACCGTCCCTCAAGGTATAGTTGCAGGTGGAATTATTGGAGCAGGTATAGGGGCTGGAGTAGGAGCAGTTGGCGGCTTACTATACTACGAGATAGATGCTATACCCGATGAGGGATGCCCTACGTTGCCACCCACACTGTAATAAACTACTAGTGCAAGTCTGGTTAGTTTTCTCTTGCAGTAAACCTTTTTAATAGAAAGCTAGTAGAGCGGGCATTGCCTACTCTACAATCAAAATTCTGCCTCAGAGCGTGAGTTGTTGAGTTCAGAATATGACGGTTTAGCCTCAGAACCCAAAGTTTCACCTTTGGAAATCAAAATTTCTCCTCCAGAACAGAAAATTTATCCTTCGGAGCAGAAAACTTTGGGATCAAAGCAGTAAATTTCTCCTGCGGAAGTCAAAATTTCTCCTTCAAAGGCTAAAACTTTGGGTTCAGAGTAGTAAATTTTGAGGCCGGAATAGCAAATTTCAGGTTCAGAAGCTCAATGGTTGCGATCACCACTCAAAAATTTCTTCTCTAAACAGCAACGATTGAGTTCAAAATGCCATCGTTCGGGTTTCCAAGCTTGAACCTTGAAAGTTTCTAAGTCCAGCATTTCTCACAATTCATTAGAGGTAATTACCATGAGTGAAGCAACCAGTTCTTTGGAACAGTTAGCAACGGATTTACCTGAAAAACTGAGGCTTCTCACCGAGGAAGCAAGTGCAGTTCAGGAGGAAATCAATACGTTTGAAGAAAGTTTGAGTGGAATGCAGGAGGAGTTTAGCGGACTAATCGATCAAATTGAAACCAGTTTGGATGAGTTGCAATCGGAAGTAACAGAGCATCAGACCGAACTGACCGAAAGTATCTCTGATTTGGGCAGTGAATTTGAGAATTTGCAGAGTGAGGTGATGAGCGATCGCACTGAACTTGAAACCGAACTGCAAGAAGCTCAAACCAAACTCACCGAACTCAATACCAGTCTAGAAGAAGGGCTATCATCTCTTTCAACTGCGGGTGAAACGGCTCTCAATACCTTGAATGAGGGGCAGGGCAAACTTCAGGGTGGTCAGCAGCAGCTTGATCAGGTGGTAGATACGGTTGAGGAAAGTGTAGATACGGCTCAACAGGTAATTGGAACGGCAACGAGTGCGATCGCCGAAGATATTTCTCAAGCGACCGATGCTTTAGAGGAAGCCAACAGAGAAATCGATACCGCAGTACAGGAAGTGGTAGACGAACTTTCTAACTTAGATGAGTTAAGTAATGAGTTGACTACTCTTCAAGACAGCACCGTCCAGACCGAAATCAATTCTTTACTGGAGACAGCCAGAGAATCAGTTGACACTCTGGGAACCAACATTGAAGATGCCCTGGAAAAAGTCACTAGTGCTGTTCAAGAAACGGGTTCAGAATTGTCTGGTACGGAGGTCAACATCTCCGCTGAGCGGGAAGAGTTGAGCGGTTTAGTCGATCAGCTACGAGAGTTAATCGAACCGCTGCGCCAGGGTGTCACCAGTGCCCAAGATGCGGCGGACAAGCTGGGCATTCCCTGGGGGTAAGGAACGTGCAAACTGCCTCTACAAAATTCATGGCTTAAACCAGTACATCGTGTGAATTACCCTAATTAAGACCTTACACCAGTGGCAGCAGGTGTTGCACTAGCGCCTTGAGATCAATCTCAGGCTCAAAGCTGAAACTCGTTAAAACGAGTTGGAATGGTCTTCTAGTCCGCGTTTGAGTCAGTTTCAATTGACTTAAGCTGTTAGCCCGGAATTGATTCCAGGGCGGGGCATTGGGTAACAAATTAGTTCGGTGCAAGATCTCAGCTAACTAAGGAGAAAACTCATGAGTGACTTACAAACCCTTGCGGGTGAAACCGTTAACAAGCTTTCAACACTGGCAGATGCCACCGAAACAACTCAGACTAAACTCACCGATGTCAAAACTGAACTCACTCGAATTCGGCAGGCGGTTGATGAGGCTTGGGAAACCCTGAGCGATCGCGCTCAATCCCTCATCGAACAGGTAAACGAAGGCAAAACAGAACTTGCGGCTGAAGTAGAGACTGTCACTCAGGTAATTACTCAGCTAAAGCAAACCATCGACACCACGCAAAGTGAGTTAACCCAGGAATTGGAAACAACGAAGGGGGCGATCGCCGCCATCGACGATAGGCTAGCCGAACTGGACATGGAAAGTGACATCACCGAAGCCGAGGAAGCCCTGAGTAACCTGGGTGAGAAGGAAATTGGCACTGAAGTTGAAGAAGCGATCGGGCAGGCGATCGAAGAACTCAACGGCTTCAATGGCGAACTCACTGCCTTTGAATCGAGCTTGGAAGGTCAGGTAGATGGGCTGGAATCTACCATCACTGAGCAGGCTGTACCTGCTATTGAAGGCGGAGCGCAATCCATCTCTGATCATTTTGATACTGCAATTGAACACTTCAACACTTCCATTCAAACGGTTTCAGACGGCATGGAGGAGTCTATTCAAGGATTGACGGAGGAAGTTAGCACCTCACAGGATGAGTTGTTGACCGAATTGGAAGGCACTGGCACTCAACTTGATGAGATGATGACCCAGTTGGAAGGAGCTATTGAAACGGCAAAAACCAGTGTCGTAGATGCTACAGAAGCTCTGGTAGAAGGCATTGAACTCAGCAATGAGAGCTGTCAAAAAGCAGTAGAAGTGCTAACGGAATCCAGAGACGCTTTGGAAGCAATCTAACTTCCTAGACATCTAAACTCGTTCCGAGGCTCTGTCCTAGAATACAGGCTTAGAGGTGCTTCCTGAAAATCAAGTGGCAGAGCCACTCAAAAGGCATTCCCAAGTGAAGCCTGGGAACGAGGAAACCTTCAAAACAAAGATTGAGGAACTTGGCGAAACCAGCATAGCACTAGCTTGTCTTTGTTTACCTATTAAGAAGACTGAGATCATGAGTGTAGATAATTTAATGTCTCGTATTGATGCAGCGAGAGATCGAGTCCGAGAAGTCAGAGAAGAGGCGCTTGCAGCCACTGGTGGCATTAAAGGAATAATAGCGGCATCACTAATACTTGAGTGGCAAGCTAGTAAGGTGACCTATGAGCTAAAGGAGGATCATAAGAAGATCACAGCGAGAAATAGAAGTGCATTTATGAGAGAACAACGACATCTTGCTGCCGATCCGTCCCATCCATTACATGGTCTCCTCAATGACGGCAGATATCATGCAAAGCCAGTAGCTTTACAGGCAGGTCACACTGTAACTCGTGATGGTCTGGTTAAATCGCTTAGTGGTGAGCTAGAGACATTTGCGTTGGAGGAGGCAATTCCCAACAATTATGATAGTCGTGCGGAAGGGCGAGGAGAGGTACTCAAGAAAACAGTTCTAGACATTGGCGGTTCTCCTGTCGAACTGACAACTGCACGGATACTCGCAGGAACTGGCTTAGTCAACGTTAACATAGTCGCAAATGCTCCGGAGCGTCCAGGAGTGCCTGCGTCTAATTCCCTTTTCACTGAGTCTATACCGGATGCTGCTGGAAGCAGCCAACTTCGAGGCATTCTTCGAGGAGGAAGTAAAGCTTTGGGACCGCTGGGTGCAGCCGTGGATCTTTATTATCTTGGTGATGCGATCGCGAAAGACAGTGGCACTTTTGGAGAAAACACTAGGACAACCGTAGGTGGAATTGCAGGAGGCTGGGGTGGTGCCGCTGCTGGAGCCGCAATTGGTTCTTTGATCTTTCCAGGTGTTGGCACAGTTGTGGGAGGCATTATTGGAGGAGTTGGTGGTGGTTTGCTAGGTGAATCTATAGGCGGGCTTTTCTAGGGAGATACTCGAAATGCCTGATAGACGATGAGCAGCTTTTGAACTTGAACATTGAGTAATTAGGTGGAAAACTCATGAATAAAACTGTTGATATGCGACAATTTGAGCTTGTTTTGGCGGTAGAGAAACATAATCCAGTACTTCTGAATCCTGAAGTCCTAAAAACCAAAGGAATCATTCCTCCTCATTGGGAGTTGGCTCAGCCACCGACCTATAACGAAGGTGTTGCTTTAACGATCTTCCAAAATGGAGTGTATATTGCTCATAGAGGCAATGCGATCGCCTTCTTCGAGGACATTAGAGTAAAAACTCTCGATGAGTTAGAAGTCCCTGAAGTAGTTTACAGATATGTTGAAAAGCTGCCACAGGAATACTATCAGGCAGTAGGGCTGAACCTGGAAGGGCATACTTTATTTGATGGTAAGGATACAGCAAAAAGTTATCTTCAGGAGATATTTTCTAGTGGCGATCGCACCCATCCCTCTGATCAAAATCTGGTGCAAGCGATCGCCAACTTCATTTACAAGATTAATAGAGGAGTAATGACTCTCACAGTGCGAAATACAGAGCTACAGCTTTCAGAAACAGAACAGACTCCAGTACTTCTGTTTGCTGCCAACTTTCATCGTGATTTGTCTAAAATCCCTGAAGCAGAACGAGTTCAGGAATTATCTGAAACGATTGAGAATTGGCGGGACGATGTAGAAACCTATCAAGATATTGTCAACAACAAATTCTTGGCTCAAGACAACAGGTTAGCAAGTTCTGCTTACTAAGCAAGATTTATGCTTGACAAAATATTTCTACTGTTGGAGTGGAATCTGAATGATAAATTCAGTGCCTTTTCCAGGAGTTGAGAAACAGGTCGATTTGCCGCCATGTTTCTCAGTAATGATTTAATAGCGATCGCCACTTCTATTCACGCTGCATCCATTACAGCGGTGCGAATGGTAATCGTCGGAGAAGTCCTTTACTCCCAGTCATCGATTACGGGTTGATTGTCATTCCCTCCCTGGACTCTCCAACCGCATCAAGCGTTCACTGGAGCGTGGGTCATTAATATCCAGATCTTGAGTGTGTATCCGCTTATGAGAGAAGCTGCTGAACAGGAAACTCCAACACAAACCAAATACAGCCCGTCCTGGTTCAACTTACAGCAATTGTCAGATGAGCAAGCTACGACGGGTAGGGGCAGTTTGCGAACTGCTCCTACAAAATTTTGTGGTCACTTTAATCTTCGGAAAAGCACTCGTTGATAATTTGCGTCAAAGCTTGGTCGAGGGCTTGCCGAGTTCGAGCCTTTGCTGAGCGCAGCAGTTGCTTGAGTTTTGACCTGCCGCGTGGCTTGGGTTCAATTTTGCCTGTTTTGCGTTGGTGCCGTCTTAAATCTCGAATGAACAACAAACTCACCTTAAACCGTTTTGCCAATTGTTCTTGCGATCCTTCTTTCGCTTCATAAGCTTCCAGGATGCGTTGCCGTAAATCAACCGATAGAGGGGCAGGTATAAGCGGCAAGTTCTTAGCTATTTGAGTTCGCCGTAAAATTACCACACTATGGCTTATCCAATCAAGAACTGCTGTAAGCCTTAGTTCCAGTCGCTGCATTTTGTCGCCGCCCCGGACTTTGTTTACGGCTTTGCGATAAAACACCGCTAATTCCTCTGGAGTTTGCAGGGGTTCAGGCTTAAGCGAAGCGTCTTGTAGACATCAAAAAGGGTGGCTGCCGGAGTGATTTGCATGACAAACAGGGAAGCAGCGGGGCACAAATGCAGCTATCAGCCTACCTCAAGTTCTATTTCTAGATTGCTCCTGTTTTCATCGTTGAGCCTGAAAGATAGATTTTATCCAAACGCTTGAAGCTTAGCCTGATTAAATATTGAATATTAGAACGACAAGTTTAAGATGTTGGGTTTCGCTTTGCTTCACCCAACCTACTTCACTATAGCGCTCCGCGCTTGGATAACTAACGGTTGTTTTGTGAGAGCCGCGCTGAGCGCGGCTCTCACAAAACAACCTGTACTACACGCAACTGAGAATTGCTATATTTCCAGGCTGCTCCTATCTTGATCGCATACATCGCTTCAAAGCGCTGCACATCCTTTCGCATTTCCTCCAGGTCAAATGACCGGGGCAGAAAGTCTGGATTCTGGGTTGCGACCTCCAATGCTTTGATGACAAAGGCTCGGCTCTTATCGCCCATCTTGGGTAGAGCTTGGCACTCTTCCACCGTTAAGTCAACGAGAAACGGCAGCTTTTCTTTTAAAGTGGCGATCGCGCCAGTGCTGCATCCCGGTCTGCTTAAGTCAACATCGCGCTAATTTGATTGATGACCATGAGGAGATTTCCCTGGCTAAGTTTACGAGCTTCAGTTTGCCAAAATCACTCAGCACTAACTAACAGAGCCTAAGCTCTAAAGCACAAAATCACCCCTCACCCCTCATCCCTCATCCCTCATCCCCACCTGTCCTAGTGAATAGTGCAAAATCGAAATAATCCCTCCTGTAACCCTAAATTCCTGGTTATGCTCGAATCTGATTCTTTAAAGTTTGGCTTTCGGAAGCCCACCCAGGCTTTCTTAAGGTTCTTCAAAAGGCTGTTAAGTTCCCGCTGGCGATCGCTGGTGCTGCTGATTTTGGGAGTCTATTTGCCGCTGTTGGCGTTTGAGATGTTAGCGCTGAAAGTCAGAACCCATGAAGCCGGGTTTCCCTGGGATGTATCTGTTTTGCTGGCGATTCACAAAACGGCTCATCCCTACCTGGATGTGTTTGCGGCTTGGTTTACTAAGTTAGGGGTGTATTGGGGTGTGTTTCCCTTTGCCGCTGTGATAGGAGTGATTCTGTTAAGACAAAGACAGTGCGATCGCTTGCTTATTTACTGACCACTCTTTTAGGCAGCACTGCAATTAACATTACCGCCAAAGGAGTGATGCACCGGATTCGCCCTCATCTGTGGGAATCACTCTATCCAGCGGCATCAGGGTTTGCCTTTCCCAGCGGACACGCAATGGCAAGTATGTCTCTGATTGCAGCATTGGTGATTTTGACTTGGGGAAGCCGCTGGCAGTGGTGGGTGTTAATCGGTGGCGGACTGTTTGTGTTGGCAATTGGTTGGACAAGGATTTATTTGGGAGTTCACTATCCCAGTGATATCTTGGCAGGGTGGCTGGTTTCAGTTGGCTGGTCTGCTGGTGTGAGTGTAATCATCAGACCTCATCTGCAAAAGTCAGTGGTTGACTCGTTCTAAAAGCCAGAGAGAGGCGATCGCCCCCACAAAGTGAGCCGCAATCCCTGTCATATTTGCCATCGCTACTAAGATATCTAAAGCGCGAACGATTTTTTGAGGATCATAAACCGCAATTCCCTGAGGTTGAGCTAATACCTTACCTAGAAGTACACCTAAAGTTGCACCGCCGCCCAGGATGGTCAGCAGCATTCCGACCAGGCTTACCCCTAGAGCTAGCCGCAACACTTTAATTACATTTTCCTTGTGTGGATTGTGTTGATCAGTACTAAGCAACAATTTGGCAGTGCGAGTATAGCGAAATGAGAGAAAAATGGTAGCAAACAGCACCAGAACGCCACAGACCGCCCAAAAAATGCCAATTCCAATACCTGGAGTATTTTCATCACTAAAGTTTTGTCCGGTGATTGCAAAAGCCAGGATTAGCGCCGAAACGATTGCCAGTCCAATTTGCAGCCAGAATGTAGCCCATCCCACTAGCCGAAAGTTGACTCCAATATCATGTAGCTTTGAATTCAGCGATCGCTGCTTTGGTTGAGTTTGCATACCGTTCCCTCGTTCTAACCGCAGATTCCATTAATAAAATTCCACAGTCAAACTTTATCAATCGTTTGAATGAAGAAACTACCTCCTGTGGAGGGAAAAGGGAGCGGTCATGGGGCATTGATCAGCGTCTCTCTCACCTCACACCTTACTCTGCCCTTTGCCACAATCGAATTACTTCTGCCAGAGTCTGAGTATCAGGTGGAGCAGTCACTTGTCCAGAAGGATTTACCTGTGCGCCGGGGATATTTTGGCTCCAGGGGCTATTGGGAACGGACTGGAGATTGAGGGATTGATCAATGGGACGAAAGCCGTACTGCACAAATACAGCCTGCTGTTCTGGGGCGGTGAGGAAGTCTAGAAACGTTTGGGCGGCTTTGGCAGTGCGATCGCCTACATCGCGTCTGACAATTGCCGCTGTAGAGACTGTTTCAACGGTTGGATTGAGGTAAAAGATCTGATATGGGTTGCCCTGCGTGGTTGCGGACTGCTGCCAGCGATAGAGGGCAATACTTTCATAAACGGTGGCAACGTCAGCATCGTTTGGGCCGCTAGTGATAAATTCTTGCAGCAAAATGTCTGTGGAGCGGGGTGGCTGATAAACCGATTGTTTCACTAGGCTGATGAGTGGGGCGATCGCCGGATTGCTCAAACTAGCTACATTCAACTCACCATTAATTTAGACTGTGCCATCAGTCCGAGCGTAAGCTGACCGCTATTTGAGCGGGTTGGGTCAGTGGTGACAAAATCGAAGCTGCCCCACTCTTCTGAGCCACCGATTGCTGCCCAATTGCCTGCCTGAAGCGCCTGCTCTAGTCGCTGCCAGTTAAACTCCCCATTTGGGAAAAGTATTTGCCCCCGGTCAGCCCAGGCAATGCCGACAAGTATTGTTTTGGCAACGGGGCGAGGTGAGTCATAGAATGGTTCACTGTTGTTTTGCGCCTGCCAGCGATCGCTTAACTCATTCAGCAACTCACCGTTTGCCGGAATCAGCACGGTTGGCTGAAAGGTATTGGTGTCATCAATATAACGATTAACGATATCCTGAGATCCTTGAAACTCAAGCTCTAGACGAATTGCAGGATATTCCTGCTCAAATCGGGTTTCTAGTGCTGACAGGGGTTCCTGAAGTTCGGTGCCACTCACCACAACAATCGTTTGCTGACTGCTCAGAGTGGGGGCGTAGGTTAAACCCAGCGCACCCAGGGCAATACCAATCGAGAGAATCAGGGAACGGCGTTTAGATTTAGCGTTCATGGGGCGATCGCCCTCCTTATTTCTAAAAGTTATTTCGAGAATGATTTAGGTTTTTGTGTAAATGCGGGCAAAACGTCCATATTTACATAAAGATCTGAACATACTCACTTCAAAACCATTAGATCAACATTTTCTTGGGCAAACTTCAGTTCCTCACTCAGCGATCGCAGTTCCATTGCTTCGCTGGCGTTGGTCAGGTCAGCGGTTCGCAGTTTGTTCTGCAATTCTTGTAAAACTCCGGCTGCATCTTGAATCAGCGTAGATAGACTGGTGACTTGCGCTTGACGAGAATCTTGCCCCTGCCGCGCAAGCTGAATGTTACGCCGCAGAGTATCTGCTAACTTTGTAAGCTGAACTTGGGCAGCACCAGAACTCTTTTGCAGCTTGGCTTCTACTTCGTTCAACTGCTGTTGCAGGTCGGTGATAGAGAGGAGTGAGTCTGCACCGTGTATTCGCTTGATGAGTTGGTCGATTTTAGTGGGCAGTTCTTTAGCGCGATCGCAGGCATACTGCACATTGCCCAGCAGTTCAAGCTGATTCACACGGGTCAGCAGTCGGGTAGCTTCGTCCATAAAGTCGCTGGCTTTGTTGGCTACCAGCGCTGCCTGTTGCCGAACTGCGATCAGTTCTGGCTCAGCGCTGGATCTAATCCTATTTCTGGCTCTTGTGCTTTTAGCGCGGCTGCACCGAGAGTGGCGATCGCCACCGCAGAAGGCAACATGACAACCGAGGGTAGCTTTGCCACTCGCACCCCTACTACCAGTGCGATCGCCCCAGCCAACACAGCTACCGGATAATAGAGGGGATTTACCAGTTTCATAATTCACCAGCTTTGATACAGGGAAGTTTATCTCTAAAACTCGACCTGAAGATTGGACATGACGCGAGAAATGCTCTCTGGGTCGCCTTTGGAATAGTAGCCGCCATTAGAGAGGCGATTTGTTCCAGCGCTTGTGGGTCAAAATCGCCTTCTTGACCATAACCAACGGTGAAAAAGCCAATCCGATCGTCGCTACTAAAACCACTCTGCTCTAGCTCTGTGGCAAGTTGATCCAAACCAATGTTAGAGCCAGAATCTACTCCATCCGTGAGAATTAGCACCGCGTTAATTGCCTCCTGACGCAAATTATCTTGTAGCCAGTTGCGGGCATAGAGCGCCGCATCATAAAGCCGGGTATCGCCATCTGCCTCCAGGCTGCTGATGAATTCTAAGCCGCGATCGCGCCCTGCCTGAGTGCCATCTACCAGCACAGGTTCACGCACTTCCGAGTCAAAGTCGATCAGGGCAATCTGGTCATTGGGGCCCAAACTGTTGATGTAGGTTTGCAGAGTGCTTTGCACGGCGGGTAGCTTGTTGCCCTGCATTGAGCCAGATGAATCAACCACCACTGCAACCAGCGACGGCTTTTTGGCAACCGCTTCCCAGGCACTAATCATCGCTTCTACCACTTCGGGTTGGGGTGGACGATAAGAGTCATAGGTGGCTTGAGGGTCAACCCCAAACTCAGATGTAAACTTGTCTCCCAACGCAACGCCCGATGTGCCGGGACGTAGACCCAGAGAAGTAGCGATTTGCTGGGTTTGGGGCGATCGCAAATATTCAATAATTTGTTCTGCCGCCTCCCGTTCCTGATCGCTAACCCAGGGAGCCTGCGGCAAAATTGCCCGCATATTAGACGAAAACGTAGCTTGAGGATACACCGCCTCATAACGCTGTCGCCCCGGCTGAAGCTGACTGTTTGCCGCAATCACCGACGACTCATAAACCGAACCAACCGATGCCCAAAACGGTCCATTCTGCACCATTGCCTGAGCCAGAGAATTGGTCGAAACGCCATAGCGAGTAATCTTCTGCTGAATTTCCTGCACCTGAGGCGTAAATTGCTCTACATCGGCGATCGTCAGTTCTTCAGGGCGCTTACCCGACACCGACGCATACTGCGCCACCAGAGTTTGCAATCCCGAATTAGACCGAGTTGGAGCCGTGTGGACATAGTGAATTGCCAGCGGCGGACTGCTGGGGTCAATGTCACGATGCGTCTCGGCAGTCACCAGTACATCAAACAGATCTTCTGTATTGCGTAACCCCGGTGCCACATCAGATTGCGCCATAAACACCATTGGGCTACTCACTAACAGCGGTGAGTCAGTAATTTCAGAAATGTAATCTTGTCCCGGAAAGATTTGATCGATACGAGCAATCAGCAAACTCTGGTAAATCTCACCGTCTACAGACACCAGAACCGGAAAATCAGGAGAATTTGACTGAATGGTGCCAGATTGAAGCTGTTGAGCCAGAGACACTACAATTGTCACCACGTCACCACTGCCTTCTGCCTGACAGGTCGCATGAAATGTTTCACCGCTGGCGATCTTAGGCTGCTGTTGATTAAATTGCTCAATTGCTTGATTGCAGAATTCATCTAACGCACTACCAACCAAAAGTTTCACCTCAAACCCCGGTAGCGATGCGTCAGGTGAAGAACCTCCTCCGCAAGCACTCAGAAACAGCAAGCTCAAGCCTGTGGCAAGACAACCAACTAACTGCTGAGATTTGAGACTCATAAAATCGGTGTCCTAAAAAATAGTGTTGTGGAAATAGAATGCCCGGTCTTGATTACTTAAAGTCTAACTTTTGCAGAACCCATTTGAGATCGTAAGAAGAACTGCAAGCCATTTCAACATCAATCCAACAACGCGAAATGGGAATTTGAGAGGGTGTTTAAAGGTAGCGAATGTCCCCTCATAAGCTGCCCTTTTACCAGAGAAGCCGAACCTTCTGTCCAAATTCATATCAATACAGGCTTTGGGCTGATAAATTAAGCTTTTTAAGCATTCCTTTAGAATCTCTTCCTGCGCTCTGCCTTAAAGTAGCACTAGTTGCTATTGAAATCCGCAAATTGGCTGATTAAAGCCTGTAATCTACTGAGGATTAACAATGCTGTTAATCCCTATAATTTTTAAGAGTGGCTAACTCAGCGGCGATAACTGCTAGTGAGAATGGGGCGATCGCTGGCGAGAATGCAAAGACGGTAAAAGTAGGAATGCAAGTCGCTTAATCAGGTTGCTTTAGTCCTGGAGTATAGATACCGTCCTCTTTACTTAGGGTTTTTAGCGATCGCAACGCTAAAACCATCTACTCTTATTGATGCTGCTGATTCAGAGTGCAGAACGTGTACAGAAAGGTTCAGGTGCAAGGTTCAAGTTTATCAACTTGATGAACTCCGCAATCAGTAACCTAAATTTTAGGGAATATGAGGCTCTAGGTCTCATCCACCTCCTGCTGTGTCTGCCTTGCTAAGGAGTCAATCACTTAGTAAAAGTCTTCGCTGTAATCATCAACCCCACAAACAATCCTGAAACCGTGCATCAATCCCAGGTTGATGAGCGAATCATCATAGAAAAACAGGGTGAGTTTGCTAACTGTGACGGTGTAGATGTCGCGAAATCTTTGGAAGGAACAATGAAGAAAATTAGAGGCATAAAACTCAGAACTCGTATCTTTTTGGGGTCTCTCCCTCCTATTTTGTTGCTTATTATGTTGAATGGAGTCACTTACTCACATTATTGGGAGATGAAAGAACTCCAAGAGGAGATAGAGACAGAGCAAGAAACAATTCGCGAAGTGAGTCAATTAACAGTTGGTCTGTCTAAGATAGTTCGAGCAGTCAGAGGTCAGGTGCTTTTTCCAACGGAGGAAGACTATCAGGATACTTATCAAGAAGGACTTGACCTATTTCAAGAAGCGTCTCCAGGAATTATTGAGATGCTTGAGGACGATCCTGAACATATAGAACCAATGGAAAAAGTGCTGGCGGAAGCTAACGAAATAATAGAAACGTCTGAACGAGTGTTTGCGCTAGTGAAAGCAGGGCAAATTCAGCAAGCTACCGCTCTAACGACTGAGATACGACTGGATGGTTTGGAGGATATTCATCAGAGAATTCTTCATGAGGAAGAGGAAAACCTGGCAGCGAAGAAATTGGAGGCTCAGTCTGCTCGGTCTTTCTTACTCATACTGGTTACGGTTGGCACTATCATCGCTGCTGCAATTGCACTCGCTTTAAATTCGCTAGTCTCTTCAATCATCAGTCGAACGCTTCAGGAATCTGTTGTTCACATCACGGACTCCTCCAATGAGATTGCAACAACTGTTGAACAGCAAGAGCGAATTGCCAATCAACAAGTTGCTGAGGTGAATGAAACGACGGTTACAATGGATGAGCTAGAAGCTTCCTTTCGACAGACTTCAGAGCAAGCTAAAGCTGCCGCCACTGGTGCCGGACAAGTACTTGAACTTGCAAAAAGCGGAACTCAGGCAGTGGAGGACAACCTGGAAGGGATGTCTAACTTAGAAAAGGAAATGGAACTCATTGCTGAACAAATGTTGCAGTTGAGTGAACAGGCTAATCAAATTGGTACTATCTCCCAGCTTGTTTCAGACATCGCGAGCCAAACGAATCTTTTAGCACTCAACTCATCGGTTGAGGCGGTTCGTGCAGGCGAATATGGGAAAGGCTTCGGTGTTGTTGCCAATGAGATTCGCAAATTTGCTGATCAGAGCCAACAATCTGCTGGCAAGATTAATGAACTGGTGTCTCAGATTCAGAATGCAATCCATTCAACAGTGCTAGTAACCGAAAAGGGCACGAAGCTAGTTACGGTAGAAGTAAAAACTGCGAAAAAAACTGAGCAGGCTTTTGCTGAAGTATCGCAGGCAATCGACAAAGTGGCGTTAAATACTCAACAGATATCGTTGAACCTGAAACAGCAATTAGACGGCGTTCACCAAGTTTTGAAAGCAATGGAATCAATTAGTGATGGAACAAAAGAAACTGCAAGTGGTATCAGCCAAACTAAAATAAGTGCTCAACAACTTAATGAAATCGCTAAGAGTCTTGAACGACTAATTTAAGTTGCAGGTTGTATAGCGTTACGCGCATACCTTAGGATACTTTTTTGTGTAAAAGCGCCTACTTAGCGATCGCTTTTACACAAAAAGTGTTGATTAAGGCGCGTAGCGCTGCATCGTTTGAGTACAGAATTGGTAAAGAATTTGTGTTTCAGATTTGCGTCCAGGTTGCCGCCTGTCATGTCACTGTCTGCGCCAATCTGAATTATTTTGGTACAAGTTAAACCTGGATAAATAGATTTATAGCGGTAGCCATATTGATTAGGACATTTTGGTGGCGCGGCTCCGCCGCGCCACCAAAATGTCCTTGTCCTAACCTAGCTGACTACAGCTATAAATAAAAGAAAAGCACTGCACAATCGCAGTGAATTCACTAGCACAATTTCAGAAAAACCAACTGCCTGCGGGAAGTGGGAACCTGGTGCTTTCTGAACTAGCAACTCACTGATAACCGTACAGTGCTATGGAAGGGAACTTGTATATTTGCTGTTACTTCCAATAGTAACCTCAAAATCCATAGATAAAAATCACTAGTTCTTATCTCTTTCATAGATTCAAATCTATGAAAAATCCATAGATAAAAATCACTAGTTCATCTGCTTGTGATAGACTTTTATCCATAAACCTGCCCCGGCAGAAATTGACGCAGGAGCTTTCAGGTGATCCACGCCACCCTACATCAACTCAAAGTGTTTGAAGCAACGGCTCGCCACGGCAGCTTTACCCGCGCTGCGGAAGAGTTATTTTTGACTCAGCCAACCGTCTCCATGCAGGTAAAGCAGTTAACCAAAGCCGTAGGGCTACCCCTGTTTGAGCAAGTGGGCAAAAAGCTTTACCTGACCGACGCAGGGCGAGAACTATTTTCTACCTGCCAAGATATTTTTAGTCGGCTCGATCAGTTAGAAATGCGAGTCGCAGACATGAAAGGCATGAAACAGGGGCAGCTTCGGTTAGCAGTCATCACCACAGCCAAGTATTTTGTCCCTCGGTTGCTTGGACCTTTCTGTCAGATCTATCCTGGCATTGATGTTTCACTAATTGTGACCAACCACGAGCAGGTCATTGAGCGGCTGTCAGACAACCAGGACGACCTCTACATCATGAGCCAATTGCCTGAACACATGGATATTGAGGCTTATCCATTCCTCGACAATCCGCTAGTGGTAATTGCACCTAGAAATCATCCCCTTGCAGGGCAGAAAAACATTCCTCTATCGCGGCTAATTGATGAGCATTTCATTATGCGAGAGCCGGGTTCGGGCACTCGTCGTTCGGTGCAAAAGCTGTTTGACCAGGAGGGGGTGTCTGTCAGGGTGCGGCTGGAGTTGGGCAGTAATGAGGCAATTAAACAGGCGATCGCTGGAGGCTTAGGACTATCCGTCCTTTCTCGCCACACTCTCACCCCCGAAGGCTCCAATAGTGAACTCACCGTTTTAGACGTGCAAGGCTTCCCTATTCACCGCAACTGGTATGCGGTCTACCTATCAGGCAAACAGCTTTCAGTGGTTGCCAGCACCTTCCTCGACTACCTCAAAGTAGAAGCAGCAAAACTGGCGGATGGAGCGATGTCAATTTTGGTGTGAGGAGGGATAGCGGCTAGAGTGTGTTTCCTCGTTACAAAGCAGAGCCTTGTAACGCCACTCCAGAGGCTCTGCCTCCTGCTTGTTCAGTCCCTTATCGTTACGATTTTGCGCCATTTCAGCCGCACGTCATGCGACTGAAATGGTGCTATCGAGTATCCCGTTGATTTATAGCATCACGCCTGCAAACTTGAGGAAATCACCAATCGTGCGAATCTCGCTGCCATTTGGCAATTTCACTCCTTTACTAGGCTCCCATCGTTGACCGTTGTAGTCACGCTGATTCAAGTAAGAAGCAGGGTCATGCATCATCAGTCCAATGAATGTCTCAGCAACCAGGCGGCTACCCACTTCACCCAATGTCTCTCCTTTCGCCCGAACCTCGGATTCTTTGAGAATGTAAAACCAGGCAGGTGTCTTCTCTAGGAAAGGTTCCAGCGCTTGATTCATTGCGTCGGAGTTGTCCTGCTTGAGTTCTTCTGGGGTTAGCTTCGGTACCCCCAATTTCGCCGCCAAACTTTGTCCAGTAGGAATGCTGAGTAAATAGCCACGCAGCAGGTTGCGCTTTGCCAGGTGCTTCAACAGTTCCTTGATCATCGGGGAGGATTCATCTTCTCCCTCATTGATCATGGTGGACAAAGGTGGAGTCAGGCGGGTGTCAATTTTGCGGGCAGAACGAGTTTGCCGCTCTTCAGCAGCAGCTTTATCCACAAATCGATCCCACTCAATGATCCAGTTGAAGGGCAGGGTATCGTTGGCACCGGGACCGTTGCGCTCACCGATGTTGCCTCTGCCTGTGAAGGAAAATAGTAGTTCAAAGCTGGCGCTGGGAATCAGAACAGCTTCGCGCCCAAAGTTGCGATTGTAGTCATAGGCAGCCCGCACCATGCTGTGACCAAAGCGATAGGCTGCGACGGAGAACTCTAAAGGCATGAAGATATCGCGATGTCTCAGGTCGTAAAATTTCAGCCCGCTGTTCAGGATGTTGTCTACTGTTCCATTTACAGTCAGGGTTTTGAGGAAGTCGTTCACGACAAGCCACTGATGGTGCCAGCGAACCAGATTTTGCGATCGCTCAAACAGTCCATGCTCATCCTTGAAGCTCTTAGGTTCGTTAGTCCGTACCCAATCCACCACCGCATTGTGGAAACGCAGGAAGGCCGTGTGAAGCTGAGCAACAATCAGGTTTTCGTCGTTGCGGCTGTCGCCAATGATGGCGTTTCTATCTTTACGGGGTAGGTCGCGCATCAGGTCGTCCACTGGCGGAATTTTATCTCCTGGAACATCGTTGCCCGCAGAGTCTTTGAGTGCGTTTTGACCAATTCTCAGTTTTACTGGATCTTCTTCCTGGTAGAAGTCTTTTGCCTCGGTTGGATTGGCCGGATTCAGAGTTGGGCCATCTCCGTAAACGCTGTCTAGATCAAACACGGGGCGGCGCAAGTTCTTCAGCTTTTCGGTCACGAAATCGGGTGCTAGAGGCTGAAAGTCATCTTTGGTGATGTCAGTTTGCAAATCTTGGGAAGCGCGATCGGTGTTAGCCGTCACATCATGGTCGATGAATTGTCCCCAATAGGTATAAACCGGGGGAATTTTGGAGTTAGCGTCCTCTGGATCAATAGGCGCTTGGGCATCGATCATGGCGTTGCCCAGGTCTTTTAGCTTGGCGATGGTGTCTGCTGGATTGTCTGCCGGAAGCAGGCTGTGGGGATCTGTGGATAGGTCGGGGAAAAGGTAATTAAAGTCTGTTTCTACGTCGATCGCCGATGCGCCAGTTCCCTGAGTTGTTCTTTCTACAAACTTTTCTCGAATGTAACCGCCATGACTAAATTGAAAAGGAATCTTTCGCATGGTTTCCTCTCTCCATAAAAGGCACTGTCTGCCGAACTCTTCACTTAAACAGACCGATCACTGAGGAATTATCCTTACAGCAATTTCCACTTGGATACACCACAAAACCTGGTAGGGGCGGTTCGCGAACGCCCCTACGCTGCAGCTTACCCATTCAAAAATGGCTGTAAGTGAAACATTGGAGCCAGAATATTTGGCTCGATTTCCATGTATCTACTGACGTGGCATCGTTGCCTCAGCGATCAAACATTAGAACGGTGGATTGACTGGACTGGCTTTGTTGCTGTCACTCTCGGAAAGCTTGCCCTGGAAGACTTTCACACCGTCTTTATCATTCTGGACAACCTATGAGCCAATGGCAGTACCCATGTGGGTACTTTGGTTGCGGTTCTATAGCAGTAAGGATGAGGGATGAGGGATGAAGTCGAACCTTGCCTATTAAAGCTTTGCCGATTCCTGCTTGTCCTAAGCAAGCTTCGTACCGCTATATTACGGCAGTAATCACTGGACGGCGATGGCTGTAGCTATGTACGCGATGAGGTTTCGGTGCGACTGAGGGCGATCGCGATTGCTTCATAACCTTCAGTCTCAAGTATGGTTCAGCTAGATTCCAAGCTTTGCACGGAATACTCCGTACAATACTCTAGACAGTTCGCGTCGGCGCAGAAGTTGACGATCTTTTGGTGTAGTGGAGAAGGTGCGATCGCTCACCGCTGGCACTGCCTTACTTACCAGGAAAAAGAGTTGCTGTCGCGTAATGGGCTGATCAGGAGCAAACCGCCTGTTTCCCGTACCCGAAACAATTTGCTTAGACACTAATGTTTCAATACTCGTGTAGGCCCAATGATGAGTCGGCAAGTCAGCAAAACTGGGCACAGCCGGAGATACTTTCTCAAACCCCAACAGCTTCACCAGTGCGGCGGCAACCACCGCTCGACTCACCGTTCCTTCTGGACAAAAGTGTAAACTATCCTTGTTCTCACTTCGCACAATGCCTGCCACTGCAAGCAGTTGAATTGCTTCAAAGTCAGGGTCATCGTGTGCAACATCATCGAACCAAAAGATTGGAATTCCATTGCGGGTCAGCAATCCCTGAAGCTTCCGGGTCGCTGATTCCTTTGTGACAATATCGCGGGGCTGGGCATTCGTCCAAACGCATAGGGCCGCCAGATAACCGCTAGCTTCCCCGATCGCCCATTCCACCGGATGCATTCGATAAGCCGCGTTAGTGATATGAGTCGTGCCAATACTTTTAGCAGAGAGAATCAGCCCGTCTACGTTAACGGGCACCAGTGCCCCAGCAGGCAAGGAAAACGGCAGCGCATAAACATTTCTACCGGGAAGGCTAACGTGACCGATTTCCTCATTACCGTGCAGATCGAGGTAATGATATTGACCAATGCCAACGCTGTCATTAAAACATTTGGCTCGTGCTTCTCCAGGAAAAAAGATTTCACCGACATCCTCATGGCGAATGGTGGTAAGTGCAACACCCCGTCGCGCTTCTCGAATGTAAGGTTCCAGGGCGATGCCGTCTGCTGTCCAGGTTAAGTCTCCTCGCGGTTTCAGATCCCTCACGCCATTAGTCTGAAGGAAATGAACATAGGCCCAGGCGCGATCGCGAGCTTGCTGAAGGTGCAGTCTGCGTTCTGCGCGGCTGACTCCCACCAGCACCCCAACCCGATAGTCGTTGCCACAGCACATTGGGCCACTGTGTCCATCTTTGTGCTGTCCCCAGTTAAGGACAGTAACATCACCAGGGCTGACCGTTTTTTCGTCTTCTGCCATTCGCAGCAGGCGACGATAGCGAAAAATGCCGTAGCTGTGAAAAAATCACGCGGTTCAGGTTCCCAATTGCCGCCGCTTTTAGCCCAAAATTTGCCGCGAAATTCCTGGGCATTGAGCCATCGTTGCGCCCCATAGCCTGTAGGGGCACTCATCGGTACGCCTTTGCCTGGAGCCGTTCGCTCAACCACAACCCCAAAGGTAAATGACTGCTGACAGCGGGGTAGCGGGTGTTCTGGCAGCCGCTGTTCTCCCGTTTCGCTGCGAGCTTCTTGCCCAATTCGCGATTCGATGTCACCCAGTTCTAGTAGGTCGCCTAAATCGGTTGCTTCGATTACAACCTGTCCCTTAACGGTGAAGGTACGCCCATCTTGCACATCTTCAAACACCACACCCGTCACTCGTCGCCGCTGCTCTGGATTTTGCTCAAATAGAACTTCAATCGGTTCAGCTAGAGGAATGAGCTTCAGGTTGCCCTGATTGATATGGGGAGCGATCGCCCCATTCATCGCCGTTGCAGCCACTACTGGAGTGGTACACAGCGGACTGACCCAACCGCCCCCCGGATTGGCGACGTGCTTGCCTTTGACAAGTTGAAGCGATCGCTGCTTCACCCGAAACTGCCGCTGCAACTTAGAGATGGCAAACCGTTCGCCCTCTACACAGGTTGTCGTTGCTCGATGTCGCAGTAAATCACCATCATCCGATGCAGGCAACGCTTGAGTAGTAAACTGTCCGCCCACGATTTGAGTGGGTTGCACTAAACACACATCCAGGTTAGTCCGGGCTGCAACCAGCGCTGCTGAATAGGCCGCTGTCGAGCCACCTACCACTAAAATCGAGCAAGACACAACCTCCCCTTCCGCTGGTCGAGTAAACGCCCGACCTTCAAAAATTCCATTCCGTTGTCCAACTGAGGTAGGCTGTAACATTTCTTTCGGCGAAAGGGTGAATCTTGCGGGTGTTATGGATTCTAAGCGCCCCAGTGCAGAGCTAACCCATTCGTACAGCATGATTTAAACATCACCCAGTTCCGCCTCCGTATCCAACACAACCTCAACTTCTCTGAATCATTCAGGTTCCCAAGCCAACCTGTGAGCCTGTGATAAAATAAGCTGTAAGCCACACAGCGAAAGGATTTCATTTCTCAGGAATTTTATGATAGAGGCTTTAGAAATCAAGCGAGACGTAGAAGTGTTGTCTGATCGCCTGGGTAAAACTCAGGACTATCTTTGACGTTCCGGCTTTAACTGCCAAGATTCAAGACCTGGAGCAGGTTGCGGCCCAGCCAGAATTCTGGGATAGCCAAGAGCAGGCACAGAAAACGCTACAGGAGTTAAACGATCTCAAATCGCATCTAGAACAGCTTCAGCAGTGGAAGTCCGCCCTTGACGATACCAAAGCGGTTTTAGAATTGCTGGAGCTAGAGACAGACGAGGCACTGCTGCAAGAAGCCCAGCATACTGTAACCCACCTAAGCCAGGAGCTAGACCAGTGGGAACTTCAGCAATTGCTGGCTGGACCCTATGATCAACGAGGCGCAGTTTTGACCATCAATGCGGGCGCAGGCGGCACAGACGCTCAGGATTGGGCAGAGATGTTGCTGCGAATGTACACCCGCTGGGCAGAAAAGCATGGCTACAAGGCTCACCTGGCTGAGCTTTCCGAGGGAGACGAAGCTGGCATCAAATCCGTAACGCTAGAAGTTGAAGGGCGCTATGCCTACGGCTACTTAAAGGTCGAAAAGGGAACTCACCGCCTGGTGAGGATTTCGCCGTTCAATGCCAACGGTAAGCGGCAAACCAGCTTTGCGGGGGTGGAGGTGATGCCAATTATCGACAGCTCCGTACAATTAGACATTCCTGAGAAGGATCTGGAGATTACGACTTCGCGGGCGGGCGGCAAAGGCGGTCAGAACGTCAACAAGGTAGAAACGGCAGTGCGAATTGTTCACTTGCCTACCGGAATTGCGGTGCGCTGTACGCAGGAGCGATCGCAGCTTCAGAATAAAGAAAAAGCAATGGCGATTCTCAAAGCTAAGCTGCTGATTATCGCTCAAGAGCAACGCGCTAAAGAAGTCGCCGACATTCGTGGAGACATGGTAGAAGCTGCATGGGGCAACCAGATTCGCAACTATGTCTTTCATCCCTATCAAATGGTCAAGGATCTGCGGACAGGCACTGAGACAACGGCGATCGCCGATGTCATGGACGGCGACCTTGACCCCTTCATTGAAACCTGTTTGCGTCAGGAAAACCAAATGTTGCAGGAAAGTACAGTGTAGTTATGAACGATTCTCCTTCCATTCCAGAATCTCAAGGTTCTCCGGCGATCGCCGAGACACAAACGCCTACCGTGCAACCAACCGAACCCGCTGCATCGCCTGCTGAACCCAAACCTAGCTACGTCAAGCTAGCCATGCGAAACATGGTTAGAAAGCGCGGCACATCCCTGTTTCACTTTGCCTTGACGACGATAGGGCTGCTGGTTGTGCTGGTGGGCTTGTCCTACCTGACCCGCTAGGACGTGTTCCAGATCTGCGACTTCTCAAAGAAGTCGCAGATCTAAATTGAGCTTATTTCAGCGCCACTGACCTTAAGAAAGCTTGATTCCATTGTGATAGCCAATCAACCTGTGCAGGTAGAAGTCAGCATCCAGGATGTTTTTTTGGGCTCTGAACTAACTTCAGAGTCACCCATTTCGGATGAAATCTGGCAGGGCTGGTTTAGCCGCTGGCTAGAGCATTTGCAGCCTGATTTGACGGCTACAGATGCTTACGAACTGTGTCTGCGCCTAACTGACGATGCTGAAATTCAAACGCTCAATGCCCAATATCGCCAGAAAGACCAGCCCACAGACGTACTGGCGTTTGCAGCGCTGGAAGTAGAAGCTCCCTTCGTTGACCATGAGGTAGAAATACCGCTGTATTTGGGAGACATTGTAATCTCGGTTGAAACGGCGCGATCGCAAGCTCAACAAGAAGGACATTCCTTGCAACAAGAGTTAGCCTGGTTATCAGCGCACGGGCTGCTTCACCTGCTGGGTTGGGATCATCCAGATGACAACAGCCTGATGGCTATGCTGTCTATGCAGGAAACTCTGCTGCGATCGGTGGGTCTTGGCACCCAATATTTGACAGAAAAAACTTAATCTGGGCTGAGTAAGCTGTAACATAGGTTCACTTATCGCCTTAGAAACTGGCACAGGATAGTACAGCATCCTACAGCACAGGTCTGTGTAGGGTCTAAAATTGAGCAGATCTGCTTTGACAACGGGTCTGCCTTCGACCACTGTAGTTCCCTTAACTTTTCTGCCTATGTCCCAAGAACTATCAACCGAGACACCGCCTCACGCTCCCAAGCTGGTTAAGCCAAACCGCGAACTCTCTTGGCAAATTGCGTCTAGTCTGGTGGTCAGCTTTAAGTATGCTTGGGCGGGGCTAAGCTATGCATTTCAAACACAGCGCAATTTTCGGATTCATCTCTTTGTGGGACTGGTGGCGATCGCTCTCAGCATTTTCCTCAAGCTCAGCGCCGTTGAAATCGCCATCATTGGGCTAACTACCGGGGCTGTCCTGACGATGGAATTGCTCAATACGGCGATCGAATCGGTGGTTGACCTGACCGTCAAGCAAAACTATCACGATCTAGCCAGAATCGCTAAAGACTGCGCTGCTGGAGCCGTTCTGGTTTCTGCAATGGCATCGCTGCTGGTTGCAGGCTCTTTGTTGCTGCCACCCCTGCTTGAGTTAATTCAAACAACTCTGGCTCAGCACTCCTAGCCCAGCGAGAGCAACAACAGTAGCCGTCTTTGTAGGTTGGGTTGAGCTTTGCGAAACCCAACAAAGCAAGTAAATGTTGACACAGTAGGAGTTGGGTTTCATGCTGTTTAACCCAACCTACGGTAGTTGTAAATTCTCCCACAGCAAACATCAGCAGAGATTTTCAATCCTGTTTGAATTATTCATCATTTATTTACTATGATTCTCGTTATCGATAACTACGACAGTTTTACCTACAACCTGGTGCAATACCTGGGTGAATTAGGGGCTGAGTTGCCTGTCGCAGCAGATATTCAGGTTTATCGCAATGACCAGATTAGCCTGGAGCAGATCCGGCAGTTGCAGCCTGACGCGATCGTAATTTCTCCTGGCCCGGGTCGCCCTGAAGATGCCGGAATTTCTCCCGCATTAATTAAAGAATTAGGAGCTGAGGTGCCAATTTTGGGCGTGTGTCTGGGACATCAGGGAATCGGTCAGGCGTTTGGCGGCAAGATTACCGCCGCGCCAAAACTCATGCATGGCAAAACTTCTCCTGTGCAGCACAAAGGCGTAGGTGTGTTCAAGGGGTTAGCCAATCCATTTACGGCGACTCGCTATCACAGCCTGGTGATCGATGCTCAAACCTGTCCTGATGCGCTGGAAGTGACAGCCTGGGTAGAAGACGGCACGATTATGGGCGTGCGTCACCGAGACTATCCCCACATTCAGGGTGTACAGTTTCACCCAGAAAGTATTCTTACGGATTCTGGAAAACAGTTGTTGAAAAACTTTTTGATCGAGGTGAAGCAGTAGAGGGTGCAAAGCGGTAGAGGGTGCTTTGAAGCAGACTATAATCACCATCCCAAATCTGCTGTATTCTGACGTAAGTTCCACAAAGTTCTGTTTTCTTCGGTCAATGTCACCTGTAAGACCTGAGAAAGTTTGGAAGATCGGTTAAACCTAACAACAACACCCGTAAATCTCTAAGACCTGTATGATGCCGATTGACCGGGATTCTCTGTTGCACCGCTGCAAAACGATTAAATTCCTGAATCGCAGCCTGATCTTTAGCCTTGCAGTGAGTTGTTTCACGCCTCTAGCGGTTCCGTCCTCTGCCGCGATGCTCTCGCAGGGGGTGACCCAACTCCCCAACACCACCCTGGACAGTGAAGCCCTTGAAGGTGAACCCAAACTGCCCAAACAAGCCTGCTCCCTTCCACCTGACCGCTCTGCCCTACAAATCAATGACCTGACCCAAAACTTGATGCAGGCAGCAACCTGGATAGAGGAACCAGAGAATGGACTGGGTGCAATTTTGCAGAGCGTCGGGCCGCAACTGGCTGCACAACTGACTCCTACGGTCTGGCCTGAGATTCATCAGCGATCGCGCTTAGCCAGAGTGCCGATCCTGATGTATCACGACATCCTGCCCGAAAAAGAAGTGTTTTTTGATGTCACCCCAGAGGAATTCCGAGAACATCTAGAACTGATTAAGGAAAATGGTTTAACACCCGTCAGCATGGATCAACTAGTAGCACACCTGCGGACGGGGTTGCCGCTGCCCGAAAAGCCCGTTTTGCTAACGTTTGATGATGGTTACAAGGGTCACTACGATTACGTTCTGCCGCTGCTACAGGAGTATGGCTATCCCGGTTTGTTTTCTATCTATACGCATAAAGTTAGCCGCGATCATGGCAGACCTGGCTTAACCTGGGAACAGCTAGAGGAAATGGCGGCAGACCCGCTGGTGACAATCGCCGCTCACAGCGTCATGCATCCATCGGATCTGCGCGAACTGTCAGATGAGACGTTACAGCAAGAAATTGTTCAATCTCGCCAGATTCTACAGGAACGGCTAGGCATCCCGATCCGCTATTTTACCTACCCCGAAGGCAAGTATGATGCGCGGGTTGCTGGGGAGGTTCGCAAAGCCGGATTTGAAGCGGCGTTAACGATGAACGATGCTGAAAACCTGATGGCAGGAGAATCTACTAATCTGCTGGCGATCGATCGGATTGGGCAATCTCAAATCGAAGAAGTGATTGCGGATGCCTGGGGTGGCCCTTCACCTAGAAGATGGGGCGCTGCCTTTGACTTTAACGCTCCCATCCAGATGAATGAAGTCACCTACGATGATGTGCCGCTGATTCTGATTTCGGGCGGCAAGCCTGTCACGATTCATGCAGATAGCCGCTATCAGGTTGAGGAAATCATTGCCGACAGCGAAGTTGCGGCGGCTGTCGATGGAGGCTTCTTCTCGCTCAAATACCTCGACTCAAACGTGATGGTCGGGCCGGTCTTGAGCCAGAGTGAGGGAGTTTTCGTTCCTGGAAACCCTAGCGAGAATCCTCTGCTAAACGGGCGACCGCTTGTGCTGATTAGTTCAAATCAGGTGCGGTTCGTTCCCTTTGATGCGGACAAACACAACACCCTGGAAGGCATTCAGGCTGAAATGGCAGATATCACCGATGCTTTTGTGGCAGCGGCGTGGCTGGTCAAAGATGGACAACCTCAGCCTGCCAGCACCTTTGGTAGTCTGTTTGATTTCGATGCCCGACGACACCGGGCTTTCTGGGGCATCAACCAGGACGGACAGCCTGTCATTGGCGTATCCACTGACTACGTTGATTCCATTTCGTTGGGCGAAATGCTGTATCAGTCTGGTCTTCAAGATGCTGTCATGCTGGATTCTGGAGCAAGCACTTCCCTGGCTTACCGGGGTGAGTCACTGGTAGGCTATACGCCTCGTCCCGTGCCCCATGTGGTTGGATTGGTACCCCCCCAGTCTGATTCACAGGCGAATGCTGGCTGTACAGTTGCGTCCAAGTAAAATTTCAGCGGTGGGAGGCAAAGCTTGCCATCTCTAGATCTCTTGCGTGAATCGTTACGCGGCTCCACCGCGCAAGGCGTTGCTGAAGGTAGGGATAATTTGTTTGTTCTGGTGCCTCCTGTAAGGGCGAACGGCCGTTCGCCCCTACGCACGATTCACGTCCCTAAACAACGTGAGTTCGGGTTAAGGAGAGGGCAGTAAATTGTGGTCAAGGGCAATCGAGGGCTTCTTGGGCTGATGGCAATAGGCAATCAAACCGCAGACGATGTTGACCAAGCAATTGACCGGTGAACGGT
>JAAUQZ010000310.1 GCA_012033355.1 Leptolyngbyaceae cyanobacterium RM1_406_9
TCTCCCGCTTTGGGAGAGGGACTTCAATCCGGCTCCCCTTCTCCCTTTTTGGGAGAAGGGGTTGGGGGATGAGGGCAAACTTGCAAAACTGGGATGCACCCACCTGCATCGCTAGCGTTTGCGCAAGAATGTGTTGAGCAAGCATCTAGAAAGAACTTGACGAGCTTTAAAGCAGTTCATCGGAGTAAAGCAATTATTCATACATATCTCGCTTGGCATGACGAACCTGGCTATCCATTGGGGAAAGCAATTACAAGACAAGCTCTTCGGCCTCATACAGAGGTTGCAGTCAAATTTACTGGTTGGCTAATACATTTATTTGCATAGCTTTGATGTCCGTCATCTAGAAAAATTAGAGTTGACTGAACTTGCTTCAAGTCATTTGAGGTAAGTTTTAAGTATGTTTTTGTCGCTTCAAGATATCGAGAAAGGCGAAGACAGCAGGGGTCTGTAGTTGATTAGACAGGACGGCTACACCAATGATTCGCATGAGAGGAACGGGTAAGCTGTAAACCTGAATTCCTGGTGGGATGGGTTCCGCCGCTAGGCGAGGCAGAACGGTTGCCCCTAACCCTTGAGCGACAAGGTTAACGATAGTGGCATCGGTTTCCACTTCATAAGTGACTTTTAGAAAACAGTCGAATTGCCTTGCGTGGGCATACACCATTTGCATCATGACATTATCCACAGGAGGCATAATCAGCGGAAGGTTTGCCAGATCTGCCCAGCTTAGCTGCTCCGCCTGAGGTTGAAAGCTGGGAGGAAACAGGGCGACAAATTCGTCTCGTAAAACTTCCCAGGTTTCCAGATCTTCACTGGCGGGCAAAAAGGTAAAGCCAATGTCGGCGCGTCCTTCGCGTAGGGCTTGCTCGACGTGGGGGTAGTCGTCGTGTTCGGTGAGGCTGACGGCGATCGCCGGAAAACGTTGATGGAACTGGGTAATCACCAGCGGCAAAATGTGAGTAGCAACACTACGAAAGGAGGCAATTCTCACCTGCCCGCCCTGTAGCCCTTTTGCCAGTTCTGCTTCTTTAGTGATTTCCTCTGCTCGATGTACAATTTCGCGGGCGTGTTCCACAATTCGCTGCCCGACTGGGGTGAGGTGGGCTCCGTGCCGTCCGCGCAAAAATAACACCACACCCAGATGGTCTTCTAGGGTGGCGATCGCATGACTCACTGCCGACTGAGACATCTCCAATTGCAGTGCTGCTTCACTAAAGTTTTCGCGATCGGCAACGGCAACTAAGATTCTGAGCTGAGACAGCTTCATCTGCCTTTGATGACTATCTTTCATGATGCAACCTCAGCCCTCTTGTTTATTAAGAGTAAGCGAGAACTGCATTTGTTCTCTGTTTTTATCTTGTTTATCCGTTTGTTTATCGGTGCCACTTGTAGTTTGCACTATCAGGACTTAGCCCCTAGCCCCTCTTCCTCCATCCCCGCTCACCAACTCCTCGGAGTATATTCTGATTTTTGTGTAAATACGGCAGTCTGTCCGCATTTACACAAAAATCAAATCAGTCTCACTCCTCTAAACTAGATGAATAGATGATGCACTAACAAATTCTCTTAATAAATATGGTTCAGGCACCTTTGCCCGACAACGAAGCTGCCAGAGTCAAAGCGCTGCGTCAATTAGACATTTTAGGGACAGCACCGGAAGCTGCTTTTGATGACTTGACTCGTCTGGCAGCTTACATTTGTCAGGCTCCGATTGCGCTGGTGGGGTTGGTTGATGGCGATCGCTCTGGTTTAAGTCAAAAGTTGGGCTAGACGTTTCAGAAATTAGAGACAGGACGTTCTATACCCAGGTGATTCTTCAGGCTGACCTGCTGGTCGTTAGCGACGCGCAGCAAGATGAACGATTTGCCAATAGTCCTCTGGTTCAGGCTGATCCGGCAATACGTTTTTATGCAGGCGTACCTCTGATTACCCCCGAAGGGGATGGGTTAGGCACTTTGTGCGTGTTGGATTATGTGCCACGCCAGCTAAATTCAGCACAATTGGAAGCGTTACAGGCGTTAGCAAGACAGGTGATGGCTCAGTTAAAATTGCGCCGCCTGGCTGAACTAACCGAAACTCGAAACCGCAGCAGCGCCATTTTCGGGAGCATCACGGATGCATTTTTGGCGCTAGAAACGACACTGCTTCAGCAAGCCATTCTCGATGGCGCAAACTACACCATTATCTCGACGGACATTGATGGCATCATTCGCACTTTTAACCGAGCTGCAGAGCAGATGTTAGGTTATGGCGCTGATGAAGTAGTCGGAAAAACTACGCCGTTGCTGATCCACGACCTGCAAGAAGTTGAGCAGCGAGCCAGGGAACTGAGCGAAGAACTGGGAGTGGCGATCGCCCCTGGATTTGAATGCTTTGTTGCTAAAATTCGAGCGGGTGGGGTCGAAGAGCGAGAGTGGACTTACATTCGCAAAGATGGCTCCTGCTTTCCAATCTTGCTTTCGGCAACGGGGCTACGCGATTTAGACGGAAACCTGACTGGCTTTTTGGGCATCGGCAGCGACATCAGCGATCGCAAACAGGCAGAAGAAATGCTCAAGCTCCAAAGTTTGCAATCGCAGCTTCTAGCCGAGATGAGCCTGAAGATTCGCCGGTCGCTCCAGCTTGATGAAATCCTGCAAACCGCCGTTACCGAAGTCCAAAAAATCTTTCAGTCCGATCGAGTGCTAATCTTTCAGCTTGATGCAGAAGGCAGAGGACAGGTTGTCCAAGAAGCCGTCGCGCCGGGGTGGTCATCTACCCTGGATCTAAAGGTTCAGGATGATTGTTTTGGGTCAGATTATCTCAAAAAATATCGTCAGGGACGCACCTACACCATTAACGACGTTGGCACAGCAGGGCTGGAACCGTGCCTGGTGAATTTTTTAGAATATCTTGACGTGAAATCGAAGCTGGTGATGCCGATTTTGCTCAAAGACCAGTTTTGGGGACTGCTGATCGTCCACCAGTGCGATCGCCCGCGTCAGTGGACCTCCCTGGAAATTGACCTGCTGAAGCAACTGGCAGACCAGGTTGGCATCGCCCTAGCCCAGGCGCAAATGCTCGAACAAGCCACCCTCCAAAGCCAGGAACTGGCCCGCTCTAACGCCGACCTGGAGCAGTTTGCCTACGTCGCTTCCCATGACTTGCAAGAGCCACTGCGAATGGTCGCTAGCTATCTGCAACTGCTAGAGCGGCGCTATCGGGGGCAACTTGATCACACGGCAGATGAATTTATCGCCTACGCCGTAGATGGGGCAACGCGGATGCAAACGTTAATTAATGATCTGCTTAACTATTCTCGCGTCGATAGTCGTGGTAAATCCTTTGTGTTAATCTCCTGCTCCGCTATTTTAGATCGGGCGATCGCCAACCTCCAGTCTGCCATTGAAGCCGCTAACGCCACCCTCACCTGTGCCCCCCTGCCTGAAATTATGGCCGATGCCACCCAGCTCACCCAACTGTTTCAAAACCTGATCAGCAACGCGCTCAAGTTTCACAGCGACCAGCCGCTTCACATTCACGTCAGCGCTCAGCATCGAGCGGATGCGTGGCTATTCTCGGTTCAAGACAACGGAATCGGGATAGACTCAGAATATATTGATCGGATTTTCTTAATCTTTCAACGGCTACACAGTCGGGGTGAATATCCCGGCACAGGTATTGGGCTAGCAATTTGCAAAAAGATCGTGGAGCGTCACGGTGGAAACATCTGGGTTGAATCGCAGCCTGGACAAGGCTCAACCTTCTACTTCACTATTCCAGACAGGGGAGGGAATTCAGCATGAGCCATGCGAAACCAGGCAGACCCATCGAGATTTTGCTGGTGGAAGACAATCCGGGTGACGTTCGCCTCACCCGCGAAGTGCTGCGAGATGGCAAAGTTCACAATCATCTCAACGTGGTTCAAGATGGCACCGAAGCGCTAGCTTTTCTCTATCGTCAGGGTCATTATGTGACGGCCCCTCGCCCCGATTTAATTTTGTTAGACCTAAACTTGCCGAAAAAAGACGGGCGAGAAGTCTTAGTTACGATCAAAGGCGACGACAGTTTAAGGCGTATTCCCGTCGTGATTCTAACTACTTCTCAGGCTGAAGAAGACATCCTCAGAGCTTACAATCTGCACGGCAACTGCTACATCACCAAGCCCGTTGACCTGGATCAGTTCATCCGGATTGTGAAATCGATTGAAGAATTTTGGTTAACCATCGTGAAACTGCCGATGGAGTAGGAGCAGATGGTTGATCAGTGGCTCAAAGTCCTATTAGTTGAAGATAACTCTGGCGATGCTCGTTTGCTGCAAGAAAGTTTAGCAAACATCTCGGCTCCAGTCACCCTGGTACACGTCGAGATGTTGGGTGAAGGGGTGCAGCAAATGCAGCAGGAAAACTTTGATGTGGTGCTGCTCGATCTCTCGCTGCCCGACAGCCAGGGCTTAGATACGCTGCTTCAGGCTCAGGCGCGTGGCGCAACGGCTCCGATTATTGTGCTAACGGGGCTGGACGATGCAGAGCTAGCGGTGCGGGCCGTACAGGATGGCGCTCAAGATTATTTGGTTAAAGGCCAGGTGACGGGCGATCTGCTGCTGCGCTCCATGCGCTACGCTGTCGAACGCAAGCGGACGGCGATCGCCCTCCAAACTGCCGCTACTGAGAACCTGTTGCAGGCTCAGGCGATCGCCTCCGCCTCAGACGGCATCCTCATCTGCAACCCCAACCAGCCCAATTACCCCATCGTTTATACTAACCCTGCCTTTTCTCGGATCACGGGCTACCGGGCAGAAGAGGTACTAGGGCGCAACTGTCGTTTCCTGCAAGGGCCAGACACAGACCCAGAAACCGTTGCCCAAATTCGAGCAGGGATCGCCGCCCAGCAAGAAGTCAAGGTGACACTACTCAACTACCGCAAAGACGGACAGCCCTTTTGGAATGAGCTAAAAATCTCGCCTGTCTTTTCCGCGCAGGGCGAGCTACTTTACTTTGTCGGCATTCAGACCGACGTAACTGAGCGCAAACGCGCCGAGCAAAAAATCCAGGAACAGGCCGCCCTGATCAACATCGCCACCGATGCAATTTTGGTCAAAGACCTGAACACTCGCATTCTATTCTGGAATCACGGCGCAGAACGGCTTTATGGCTGGACAGCCGCCGAAGCGTTAGGCAAACTCGCCAGTCAACTGCTGTATGCCAACCCCTCACCCCAATATTTGGAAGCGCAGACAAACCTGATCGCGACGGGCAAATGGCAGGGTGAACTGCGGCAGATCACCAAAGACCACCGTCAGGTCATTGTCGAAAGTCGCTGGACGCTGGTGCGAAACGAATATGGGGTACCGAAGTCAATCCTGATTGTCAGCACTGACGTAACTGAGAAAAAGAGTCTGGAAGCGCAGTTTCTACGGACACAGCGAATGGAAAGCATTGGCACGCTGGCAGGCGGCATTGCCCACGACCTGAACAATATGCTGGCCCCCATTTTAATGGCCGTGCAGTTGCTTGAAACCAGAGTTCCAGAAGACGATGAACAGTCCAAGCAGTGGCTCGAAACGCTGGAAACTAGCGCCCGACGTGGAGCCGATTTGGTTAGGCAGGTTCTCTCCTTTGCCAGGGGCATCGAGGGAGAACGCACGATGCTGCAAGTTGGTCATCTGGTTAAAGAAATTGAGAAAATTGCTAAAGAAACTTTTCCAAAATCGGTTGAAATTTGGACGGATATTCCAACCTGGGACTTGTGGACAGTATCAGGAGACGCAACGCATCTGCATCAAGTCCTGATGAATCTCTGTGTCAATGCCCGCGATGCCATGCCCGAAGGCGGTAGACTCAGCATCGTGGTTGAAAATTTAGTGATAGACGAAAACTATGCCCGCATGAACATTCACGCTCATGTTGGACCCTATGTGGCAGTTACCGTTACCGACACAGGCATGGGCATTCCGCCGGACATCTTAGACCGAATTT
>JAAUQZ010000311.1 GCA_012033355.1 Leptolyngbyaceae cyanobacterium RM1_406_9
ATCGCCCTCTACCTCAGCCCGTACAGGCTGAGAAAAAACAAAACGCCTAGACCCAAAGCACCAAAATCAGAATGTTTTTCTGACCTGGTGTAAGGTTGTTTACCCCAAATCCGTAGCCCAGATTTTCTTTAAACCCAGAAGGATTACCCACTGGCCCAACGTTGCTAAACTGCCGAGTGGAAGCGTTGCAGACCGGGCATCGCCAGTCTGAAGGCAAGGCCTCAAAAGCTGTACCTGGAGGGACGCTGCGCCTGTCATCTCCTTTGGCAGGCTCATAAACGTAGCCACAAGCGCCACATTCATAGCGATCTAAAGGCTTGGGTTCAGCCAGTTCAACAGTGTCAGAATTTTTCGGATCTGCTTCAGTACTCATGGTTACACATACCTAGAGGTGGACTGGACAACAGTCAAAAGGGACTGGACAGCAGCCAACGCTAGCCAAACTTAAAATATCTGTTAAAGATTATTCTATACAGAACTTAACCCTAAAACTAATTTTTCTCAGATTTTCTGGCTTCATTTTTCGGAGGTGCCGCTTCGCGTCCCGTTGGAGTGGGGAGGGTTGTAAAAAATGGCGATAAGCAGACAAACAATTCCAATATTAATAAAGACATCTGCCAGATTAAACACAGGAAACCGAATCAGCCGGAATTCCAAAAAATCTACGACTTCTCCGGCGGCAAAGCGATCGATGCCGTTGCCTAAAGCGCCTCCCAGAATAAAGCCGTAGCCTGCCTGTTCCCAACGATTCATCACGGGGCCAAACCAGGCGAGCGCCATTAGCCCCAAGCTTACGCCGAGAGATAGCCAGCGCAGCCAGCCGCCTGATTCGCTAAACAGGCTGAAGGCGGCTCCCGTGTTGGTTACGTAGGTGAAGTGGAATACGCCTTCCCAGATTGGAATGGACTGTTCCAACTCCATTGCCTGAACGACCCAATACTTGGTGATCTGGTCGAGTACTAAACCGATGAAGGCAGCAACCCAAAAGAGTTGATTCTTAATGCTCATGAATGCAGACCGAAAGGGTTGCTGAACAAAGTTTCTACATTACTAGTAGAACATGAGATGACGCAGTGCAAAGGCAAGAACTGTAACCGCGCAAACTACAGCAAGTTGACCTGGAATAGGGTAAATCGAGAAGTTCAAGACTGCTTGGGGAAAGGATAGGGCGTTGATGTCTACCCAGCGCAGCGCGTAGGTCGCAATCAGATATCCCAATCCGGTTGCGTGAATGGTGAACAGCCCACAGAGGCAGCTAAAGGACAGGGATTCCAGACGCGATGGCAGTCGAAAGGCGAATGAGCCACAGACCCATGCTCCTGGAATAAAACCTAGCAGGTAGCCGAAGCTGGGCTGGTAGATGTAGTCCAGTCCGCCCCCTTGCGTAAAAACTGGGAATCGGGTCAAGCCCAAAATCAGGTAGACAATTTGGGAAAGGGCAGCAGCCCGCTTTCCCCCCAGGCACCCAACCAGCAAAACGGCTCCTACCTGAAAGTTGACTTGCAGGGAGTAGGTTTGTACACCATCTTGACTCCAATTCCACGGGAGGTTGGTGGTGAACGCTTCCAGGAAGGTGCCACCGATGGTGAGAATCAAGCCGATTAGGGCCCACAGGAGTTCGGTGGGAGGGGACACTTTCAAGTTAAGGGGGTGGGGAGTGGGGGAGGTGGGGGGATTTTTGGGGTTGGTTTTTTAAGCGGATAAGGAGGAGATTAGCTTTTTTGATAGTGTTTGCTGGGGATGGGGGCTTCGCCGCCCTGGAGTCCGAGTTGTTGGAGCATGGCTTGGTCTTGCTCTGGGGGTTGTCCGAGGGTGGTGAGGTAGTGTCCGACTAGCATAGCGTTGATGCCTGATTTTAGTCCGAGGGCTTGCAGTTCGCCCATGACGGCTTCGCGTCCACCTGCGTAGCGGATGATCTGTTGGGGCAGGATTAGACGGAAAATGGCGATCGCCTTCAAAGCTTCGTATGCATCCAATTTAGGGCGATCGCCCAGAGGAGTTCCGGCTCTGGGGTTAAGCAAATTCAGCGGCACGGATTCGACCTCTAGCTCGCGCAATGCCAGGGCTAAATCAACTCGATCTTCCCAGCTTTCGCCCATGCCCATGATGCCGCCTGTGCAGGCTTGAATGCCAGCGGCTTTGAGGTTTTTGATCGTTTGGACGCGATCGCGCCAGCTATGGGTGGTGGCAACATTGGGGAAGAAGTTTTCTGATGCTTCCAGGTTGTGGTTATAGCGGGTGACTCCGGCGGCTTGCAGTGCCTCAGCCTGTTCGGGGGTGACTTCGCCCAGGGCGCAGCAGGGTTTAACGTTGGTTTCGGCAATCACCTGCCGCACGGTTTCTAAAATTCGCTCAAATTCGGCGGACTTGGTGCTGTACTTTGGCCCACGCCCTTGGCTGACCAGGCAAAAGCGTCTGGCTCCGGCAGCTTCGGCGGCTTTTGCCTGAGCCAAAATTTCTGCGGTGGGCTTCAGTCCGTAAACGGGGGAATCTTCGCCGGGGTGGTGGGCTGACTGGGAGCAAAAGCCGCAGTTCTCTGAGCAATTGCCCGACTTGACGTTAATAATGCTGCACAGGTCAACGGTGTTGCCGCAGCAAGCCTGACGCACCCGATCTGCCGCTTGGCACAGCAACAGAATATTTTCCTGCCCTTCGATGTGGGTGAGGGCGATCGCCTCTTCACGACTGAGACGGTATCCGGCGATGATGCGATCGCTCAGTTCCCAAAGCTGTTGGCTCAAAGATGGCTTTGCGTCATCGGGAGGCTGAGCTGACTCCACAGGCAAAGGAGATAAAGGGGTCTGAACCACGTTCTACCTTCTGGTTACAATGCTGAGATTTTACTTTCTAGAGATTGTCTCACACAAGCAATTTGTTAAAGAGAAAGGAGGAGCGTGCTGAACTTGTGTACTTTCTCAAAATTAAAGAGGATGTGAAAGCTTGAATATTTCCAATCTCTCGGCTGCTGACTTTAAGAAATGCCGAACGTTGTAAGGGACAAGCGATATCGGCGCAAAGCTGGGGTGCTTTTGATGGGTAAGTTGAGTGAAGAAGTGGGTGCCGCATTCAATCTTGCTTCTGCGGTAACTGGTCATTGAGTTATGTGATTAGGGTTGTTGATCAGTTTGCCTAACTGCATGGATGACCTGTATCCCAAGATGAAGCCGTCAGATGAAGAAGGGTATGGATTTAATCAAGTGATGCGTTGCGCTGACGCTAACGCACCTTACTGGTACAACTACCAGGTCTTTAAACCTTATGGTAGCAAACGTCCAATCAGCCTGGAACCTTTAAGTAGCTCACAATGCTTGAACGTTTAACAATTGCTCTGGTTGCAGCTATACGTAATCAAAGGTGCGTCGTGACGCACCCTACAAGATGGCGACGACCAATCTCACCCTCAACTAAGTTTCGTTGACAATGTTTAGAATCTGGTCGTATAGGGCTGAAGATACTCGAAAATCTGAGGTAGCGATCAAGGCATCCATTAAAGGTTTTACAGCCACAATCAGATTTTTCCGTTTTGCCTCAACCAAAATGCCTAGTAGACCAGTAATTCTGATGCCCAAACGGTCAGCTTCTGCTCTACCACGACGCTCATCAATGAGCAATAGATTTGCTCCAAGTTCCAACGCCAGCGCAATTGCTTCAGACTCTCCAGGATCTAATTTCACCTCACTTTGAAGGCGTTCAACAACCTCACGATTAGAAACTAATTTAACTTCTACCCAATTAGCTGATTGAACTTCAGCACTTCCAGGCACGGGCGGCTCAATGTCTACAAGTTCACGATACACTGCTTCTGGAATGATGACTTGCTGGTAGAGAAGGGGCAGGAGCCTTAGCTGGTTTATAGCTGCCAAGTTTGTGATTGCTGATGTGTCACTAACAACAATCACAATCGCCCTAACTCCCGTAGGTTCTTCAAATCCAACTCAAAATCTTCAACGTCATAGGAATACAGTGCAATTTTGCGCTGCTTTAGAAGTTGGCGAAAAGCATTGAGTGGCATATCTGCTAAACGGCTAGCGTAGCCAAGCGTTAAACGCCCTGTTTGAAACAGATATATGGCAATCTCCTGGCGAAACTCACTCGGTGTAAGCTGAGAAGCTTGCAGGATTTCATCTGAGATGACAACACTCATAAGACATAAGAGAGCTACCTTACCGACCGCATCTCTAAAGTAACCTAAAAAATTCTGGTGCTGACGGCAACCTATCCTGTAACTCTGGTTCAATATCAGGCACTTTTGCCAAAACTGTTTCATAGCTTGCGCGATCGCCTCGACTAGCACGCTCTGTTTAGTCTGCTCGTGACAAGGCTCCAATGGACTCTAAAAATTGAGCGAGGGTAAGACTTCTTCGTATTCCAAAACCAAAGGCACAGATAGAGGAATGCCAGATTGCTTACTACCAACCATAGCAAGTAACCGAAACGCACTGCCGTTTCTTGAACGCAACCCAGCAACGATGACGTTAGTATCGACAACAATTTGTGGAACAGACACGGGATAAACACAAAGTATAGCCGTAGTCAGCCAGGTTAGGATGGACATTTTGGTGGGCTGGCTGGAGTTTGTGTAGGAGGGCGATCGCCACATAAAATGCTGAACAATTGCTCTGGTTGTGGCCGTGCATAATCAAAGGTGCATCATGACGCACCCTACAAGGTGGCTAAAGGGTGAGCGATCGCACTACAACCCCAGTGTATGTT
Organism: Leptolyngbyaceae cyanobacterium RM1_406_9; assembly: GCA_012033355.1. Lineage (GTDB taxonomy): Bacteria > Cyanobacteriota > Cyanobacteriia > Elainellales > Elainellaceae > JAAUTN01. The sequence continues at coordinate 4,714 of JAAUQZ010000311.1, forward strand.
TCAATGCCGCATCAATGTTTTGCATGGGCAGTGAGCCAATTACACAATGAACTGCTGAAAGCACTATCGTTGCTAAGTTATCTGTCATCACAACTGAATCTGTAAGCAAACCTGAATGTTTTCCTTCTGGAGAATTCAGTAAAACAGTCACACGACTAGGATGTCCTGCTCGAAACATTTGGCTAGTAACCATAGCAACGATGATCTGGGGGAGTTCCGTCTGCAAGTTATCTGCTTGCACGATTAGAGCAGGTCGCGTTTTAGCAAAATTCAAATTGGAATTAGGGAAGACTACGAGAACAATGTCGCCTCGCTCAAAGGTTGGCTTTGGCTGCATCGTAGTCGTCATAAATACCCATTTCAGGACTATCCCAATCCTCAGAGAAGGCAGCAAGATTTGCTCGCAGAAGCTTAGCTTGTTCTTTGTCGATTCCTTGAGATTCAAGGTCAATCTCATTTGATTTGACAAAAGTAACAATTACCGAAGTTCCTTCAGGTATATTATTGGGGCTTTCTGTGAGTTCCACACGACCATTGCGGTAAACTCCTTCAACGCTTACTAGCATTTAACCTCCCTAATAACTCAGACTAGAAAAATTATAATCCAGGCAAGAAACTACTTTTGAATTTCTTGAGTCGGAGGAGGATGCGTTGCTGGCAAGCAAACGCACCAATTTCTAATGTTTGAATGTCTAACGATTGATCTGGTTGTGGCTGTACATGATCAAAGGTGCGTCATGATGCACCCTGCGAGATGGCGATCGCACTTCTGATTTAATCCGAGCTTTAGAGCGATCGCCAATCTTGTATCTTACCAATAGGATGGGTTAGCGCAGCATAACGCATCACTCAACTTCACCTCACCGCTCCCAAAGTTACAGGGACAGTATCAGTTTTTTTCCATTCCCCAATCGACTGAACAAACACTCTGCGCTACATGGAGGAAAAACCTTCAGCCAAGGGTGTAATATTACCAGAAGCAATTTCCTGTCCTACCCTCTCAGCCATTTGATCCCACTGATTATCTGTCGTAGATTCAAACTGAGCTTTCCATCGCTGCTCGTCCTCCATCTCAGCAAGGAAGCGAGCAGCGATCGCATCCTGTTCATCATCCGGTAAAGCTTTGAGTTGGGCAATCACTTGCTCAAGCAATTTAGTCATTGTTAAGCTGCTCCTGAGAAACTACTAAGTTATTGTTTTTTGCTAATTGTCGGGTCTACTCCGCTGTGCCTTTAAGAATTCTAGA
>JAAUQZ010000312.1 GCA_012033355.1 Leptolyngbyaceae cyanobacterium RM1_406_9
ATGCCCAGTTCTGAGCAGCCATCTATGCGGGCAGCTTCTTCTAGCTCTTTGGGTACGCCCTGAAACGCCTGACGCAGCAGGAAGATGCCAAAGGCGGAGGCGATCGCCGGAAAATCAGCCCTAGATAGGTATTTCGCAAACCCAACTGCACAATCAGGATAAATAACGGAATCATCACCACCTGAAATGGGATCAGGATAGTAGAAACAATTAGGCTAAAAATCAGATCGCGCCCGCGAAACTCTAGCCGAGCCAGCGGATACGCTGCCAGTGAACACAGCAGCAGGTTTAGCCCAACCGTCAGAACTGCCACCAGAGTACTGTTAAACAGATAGCGCCCAAACGGATTACTTTGCCAAACGGTGACAAAGTTTTGCAGCGTCGGTTGGCTAGGCAAAAATCGGGGCGGAAACTGAAAGATGTCTTCGGTGGGTGCTTTGAAGGCCGTGCTGATAAGCCAGACGAGCGGCAACAGCATGACAATGGCGATCGCCCCCAGCGCTAAATACGTCCAGGCATACCTCCAGGCAGATGAATTTCGCCGCTGCTGCCACAGCACATTCAAATTTGATGAGTGCTGATCAGGTTTAGTTGCGTTTGCCACGAAGCATCCCTCTGTCATCCCAACGAGATAACTATAGTATGGCTTCTTCAGCAGTATGGCTTCTTCAGCGTTTTAGGGGCAGGATGTGGTTTTTTCTCAAGGTTGTTCCGGTACCTAGAATGGCGATCGCCAACAGCCCCAATCCAGCAGCAGGTTCAGGTATATCCGCAGGTAATTCGGCATCAAAAGCGACCTCAATGTCTTCATCTACCACAATCAGCACGCTTTCCTGATTGAAGCGTTGCGTGTACGCGATAATGATTTCATTGAGCGACGCTTCATTTTCTACTGTGTCTTCTAACAGTAACCTCACAACTTTTGACTGTTCTTCAATAATCGTGCTAGTGCTGTCCTGAAACTGACCATCTGCATCAAACACCGTTAAGCCAGCCGGAAAACGAGGGGTAATTTCCAGATCTAAAAAGGCTTGGAACTGTTCTTCAGACACCTCGCCGCCGCCTGGAATGTTGCGTCCAAAAAACAAATCTGTTTGGACAAATTCTGGAATTGGATCATTATCAATGACATCTTCCCCTGCTCCAAACCCAACGGCAATCTCTTCATTAACTGCTAGTAAAACACTCTCCTGATTAAATTCTCCAATGTAGGCGTTGATGATTTCATCAATTGCCGCTTCGTTTTCTACTGTGTCTTCTAACAGTAACCTCACAACTTTTGACTGTTCTTCAATAATCGTGCCAGTGCTGTCCTGAAACTGACCATCTGCATCAAACACCGTTAAGCCAGCCGGAAAACGAGGGGTAATTTCCTCATCCAGAAACGCTTGAAATTGCGTCTCAGGTACTTCACCGCCACTCGGAATGTTTCGCCCAAAGAATAATTCAGCTTGAATAAACTCTGGCACCAAATCATTCTCTATCAGGTTTTCGCCTGCTCTAAACCCAACTTTCAGTTCATCTTCATTGGTCGTTTGCAGGACACTCTCTTGATTGAATTGGTTAACATAGGCAGTCACAATTTTATTGATAGCCGTCTCAGCTTCAGGGGTGTCTTCGACAAAAAGAGTTACAACTTTAGCGGGTTCCTCAATTAAGGCTCCTGTATCGCTGAGAAACTGTCCTTCTGCATCAAAGCTGGTTAATCCTGCGGGGAAACGAGGCGTAATCACAGTGTCCACAAAGGTTTGAAATTCCTCTTCTGAGACCTGCCCGTTACTGCCAATGTTGCGCCCAAAAAATAGCTCTTTTTGAATTAATGTCGAGGCTTCTGCTTTAGGCAGATTGAGGGCGATCGCACCGATAATGCAGCAGTGGTTGCAGCAGCCCTAAACTTAGACAACTGAGTTTTCATAAAGTTAGCTCCGGCTAGTAATGAGTAGTAATGAGGTGACAGGAAGCGATAGAAAGTAATGAGAAGAGGGCGATCGCTTTCCTTCAAAAAACTCCCCTACAACAGCTACAAGCATAAGCAACTAAGGAATCTTTGTCGGTGAGAAAAAGTCTGAAATAGTTAGCATAAAAGCCACTAAAAAATCAGGGATGTGTCGCCAAGACACACCCCTTACAGTAGACATTTGCTACTTTCCAAACACCCTCTAAAGCAGAAGTTAGCGCAACGCCTCCACTTCATCGTGCTGGGGGTGCAGCGAACCGCCGCGCTGGAGCGCCCCATACAGCCGATTGAGCGCATTCATGTAAGCCTGAGCCGAAGCCACAATGATATCGGTGTTGGCAGCGTGCCCCGAAAAGATTCGTCCCTCATGCTGGAGTCGAATCGTCACTTCCCCGATCGCATCAATTCCAGCCGTTACAGACTGCACCGAAAACTCGATTAGCTCATTGGGAATCTCGACGACGCGGTTGATTGCCTTGTAAACTGCATCTACCGGGCCAGTACCGATCGCTGCATCCGTCAGTTCCTTGCCATCAGGAGTTCGCAAAGTCACTGTTGCCGTTGGGCAGGCATGATCCCCACAGGAAACCTGCACTCGCTCCAGCCGAAACATCTCCGGCGACTGCTGAATCTCGTCATTCACAATCGCCTCCAGATCCCAATCGGTGACTTCTTTCTTCTTGTCGCCCAGTTCCTTAAACCGCAGGAATGCCTTGTTTAGCTCTTGGTCTGCCAGTTCAAAGCCCAATTCTTTCAGGCGAGTGCGAAAGGCGTTGCGCCCGGAGTGCTTGCCCAAGACGATTTGATTATCCGTCAGCCCAATCGACTGAGCATCCATAATTTCGTAGGTTAGCTTATGCTTCAACACGCCATCCTGGTGAATGCCCGACTCGTGAGCAAAGGCGTTGGCACCGACGATCGCCTTATTGGGCTGCACTAGCATTCCGGTCAGGTTAGACACTAAGCGAGATGTCTTATAGATTTGGCGAGTGTCAATATTCGTCAGCGGTTCCTCTGAATCTGCTGGACGACCCAGGAACGGGTTAAAGTACTGCCGCCGCACGTGCATTGCCATCACCAATTCTTCCAGTGCCGCGTTGCCTGCCCGTTCACCAATGCCGTTGATGGTGCATTCAAGCTGCCGTGCCCCATGCTTCACCGCTTCTAAGAAGCTGGCAACGGCTACACCCAGGTCATCGTGCCCATGAACGGAAATAATTGCCTGATCGATATTTGGAACGTTTTCCTTGATGCCTTTGATTAGCGCCCCAAATTCAGATGGCATGGTGTAGCCGACCGTATCAGGAATGTTAATCGTGGTGGCACCAGCGGCGATCGCCTGTTCCAACACTTGATACAAAAATTCTGGGTCAGAGCGCCCTGCATCCTCTGGCGAAAACTCCACATCATCTACAAATGACTTGGCAAAGGCAACCATTTCTGGCGCAATTTCTAGCACTTCTTTCCTGGATTTTTTCAGCTTAAACTCCAGGTGAATATCAGACGTAGCAATAAAGGTGTGAATCCGACGATGTACCGCAGGTTGAAGCGCTTTTGCTGCCGTTTCAATATCGCTGCGTGTCGCTCTGGCTAACCCACAAATCACCGGACCGTCTGCCGTGCCCACTGTTTCTGCAATCCGGTTTACCGCTTCAAAGTCACCCGGACTGGCAAACGGAAACCCCGCCTCAATGATGTCTACCCCCAGTCGCGCCAGTTGACGGGCGATCGTCAGCTTTTCTTCTACATTCAGAGTTGCTCCCGGAGACTGTTCACCGTCACGCAGGGTGGTGTCAAAAATTAGAACACGGTCTGGCTGGGGTTGGAATTTCATAAGGGTTGACGAGTGGATGAGTAGTGCTAAAGCGTAACTGTATAAGCATCACGAATGCCTGGAACTTTAACGATTTCTGCCAAAATGCCTTCTGGCAGCGGGTCATCAATGCTCAACACCATTACTGCGTCGCCTCTGACAATCTTGCGTCCAACCTGCATACTGGCAATGTTGACATTAAAGCTGCCCAGCAAGGAGCCAATTTTGCCAATAATCCCCGGCATATCGCGGTGTAGGGTAAACAGCATATAGCGATTGGGCGGGACGTTGACGGGAAAATCGTCAATGCTAGTAATCCGAATTTCGCTATCGCCGAGCAGCGCCCCTGTTACCGAGTGTTCACCGAGAGAGCCTTTGGCTAGTAGATGCAGCGATCCGGTGTAGTCTTTGACTGAGGCATCGCGGGTTTCGATGACGCGAATTCCTCGCTCTTTGGCTTCAATGCTGGCGTTGACGTAATTCACTCGCTCTTGGAGGGCATGAGAGAGCAGTCCTTTTAAGGCTGCGACGACGACGGGCTGGCTTTCGCCGTTGGCTAACTCGCCTTGCAGCCTGACGGTGAACGATTCGACTCGACCTCCAGTGAGTTGGCTGACCAGGTTGCCCAGAGTTTCTGCCAGTTGCAGATAGGGACGCAGTTTTTCTAGCAGGTCGGGGCGCAAACCGGGAATGTTGACTGCTGAGCGGGCAGGCAGTCCCAGCAGCACGTCGCGGATTTGCTCGGCAACATCAATGGCGACGTTGACCTGAGCTTCTTCGGTGGATGCGCCTAAGTGTGGAGTCAGGACGACTTCTTTACCCAGCGATCGCAACATCGAATCACCCAGCGGCTCTGTCTCATATACATCCAGCGCCGCTCCCGCAATTTTGCCCTGCTGGATGGCTTCCGCTAGCGCCTGCTCGTCAATAATGCCACCTCTAGCGCAGTTGATGATACGGGCAGTGGGCTTCATCTTTGCCAGCGCTTCACTATTAATTAGGTGATAGGTTTCTGGCGTTTTGGGCAAATGCAGCGTGATGTAGTCTGACTCTTGAAACAGCAGGTCTAACTCAACTAACTGACAGCCAATTTGGTCGGCGCGTTCGGTCGAGAGAAACGGATCGTAGGCCAGCAGACGCATCCCCATTGAGCGGGCGATCGCCGCCACATGAGAGCCGATCTTACCTAGCCCGACAATTCCCAGCGTTTTTTTGTAGACCTCCACACCCGTAAAACTTTTGCGATCCCATTTGCCGCTTTTAACGGATTGGTTAGCATCGGGAATGTGGCGAGACATCGACAGCATCATGGCTACCGCGTGTTCAGCGGCGGCTACCGTGTTTCCTTCCGGCGAGTTAACCACGACAATGCCGCGACGAGTTGCCGCAGGCACATCCACGTTGTCAACTCCAACCCCGGCACGTCCGATAATTTTAAGCTGATTTCCAGCCTCAATCACCTCTTGCGTCACACGGGTGCCAGAGCGAATCATGAGTGCGTCATAGTCTGGAATGATCTGAACCAGTTCTTCGACAGGTAGACCTGTTTTGATATCGACCTGAGCAACTTGAGAGAGAATATCGATTCCAACTTGGTCAATTGGATCAGAGACAAGAACCTTTGGCATGATCGGCAGGCGAGTTCAACAAGAGTGGTTTCTGAGCAGTGAGCCGGAAAATTTGAGTGGAAGACCAAACCGCTGCCTTCCTTAACTATCTATAGCGCTACGCGCACATCTTGGGACACGCTTTATGTGAAAGTCCCTGCTGTGCGGAGGCTTTCACACAAACATATTAATCAGGGCGCGTAGCGCCACATCAGATTTTCCACAGAAAGTCATTTTACTGCAAAGGTGGAGCAGCCCTCTCAAGTGACTGAAAGATTTTGGCTTTCCAAAGATTGAGACTGATTTGGTTTTTGTGTAAATGCGGGCGTAATGCTCGCATTTACACAAAAAAACTGAACATACTCAAAAATTTGAGAAATAGACGATCTGACCCGTTGTGATGAAGATCTCACTGGAAAGGGCGCTGAAGTCACTTCTCTTTCTCAAAATAGGCACGATAACGAAACTATCCTGATCAGAGAATTCGTCATGGCACGCTCTCTTAGCTACAAAGCTGTTTCTGCTGTTCAGCGATCGCCATCACCGCTGCGATCGCCATCA
>JAAUQZ010000313.1 GCA_012033355.1 Leptolyngbyaceae cyanobacterium RM1_406_9
GGACTCCAGGATGTAGCGATTTCTGGAGTTACCAGTCTCAGTAATGCCCAATTTTCTCAAGGGCAGGAACTTCAGGCGGACGAGTTTGGGTTGAATCTGTTGCAGCAAACCTATGGACACGTTGCCGGAGCAACAGACTTTTTTGAGCGATTGAGCCAGCAGGAAGGGGCAAATATCGACTTTCTAGCGACCCATCCCAATTCACGTAAGCGGGTGCGGCGGCTAGAGCAGGCGATCGCCGAGGGCTATGACCTGGGTGAGCGATCGCCTCTCCCTGCTCCACTGGCAGACCTGTAACGACATCTGCCATTCACTAAAAGCCTGAAATTGACGGCGTAAATTTACCGGGTTAAACTCTCCACACTGAGAGGCACCATCTCGCCGCTCTTGGTCAACCCCAATAGCATCTGTTCCTGGGGTCTGATTAACTTGCCCGTCAGGGCGCACCGTTCTTCTACTTGAGCCGTCGCCTCCACGCTGGCTCGTATCTCCTCTGGGGACAGTTGTAGCTGATAGTCTCCAGATTTCTGCTGCACATAATTCCACAATACATCCCGGATCAAAGCCTGATAGCCCTGATTGCCAGCCAAATCTTTGAGACGGTCTTTCAGGTCTCGCTCCAGCCGGATGCTGGTGACTTCCATTTCTGTCGTTGCTGTGCGATTAATCGTGTACATTTCATTCCTCCTGGAATAAATCACGGTTTACTTGAGATTTTTTGAAGATGTATGGACACCTTCGTAATACGAGTGTAGTATGTTGGATGTCAGAATCAAGTAATATGTTTCAGCAAATAAACCTGTGAGTTACTTACCCACCCCTTGCACTTCACGCCACTCCACCGAGCTTTCAAGCTGGGTTGCGTTGCTGGCGGCATTTGCTGCGGGTGGCTATGGTGCTGGCAATCTAGTTGCAGGCGTGGAAATGCAGGGCTTTGGCTTTGGCATGGTCGCAGGACTGGATGGAAAAAATCGGGGAATTGATCTCGGAATCGATCTATCCGATTTGCCAGTAGATGAACCAGACTCACGAGGCGGGTGGTACAGGTCAAGAACTGCTGTACCCAGAGAGGACTAGAAAAACCTGAACCAGTTTTTCCAGCCCCCGCTTCTAAATTACGGAAGCGGGGGTTCTTGTCTGTGAAGTCTTAAAAATTGCAAGGTACTCACACAGTCACTACTCACACAGTCACTACTCACACAGTCACTCAAGTGATCCAGTTAGAACCATCGCTATCCAGCTATCAAATTTTTGCCCCACTTTCGTTTGACGGACAGTTCTGAAAACCCAGAAGCCTGAAGAAATCCGAAGGGAGTCCCCGGTAATGCTGAAATTTACCTACACGGAAACGGGTCTACATCTAGAACACTTACCTCATTCAGTTGAAGACTGGATGACGCTGCGAGTGATTTTGTCGCTGCGAACCGGACAGCGTTTGATTGTCGAGCGCGGAACGGCTGCTTTTTTGTTGCCTGCCAATCTGGTTGGGTTACGTAGCCTGGAGTCTGCCACTCAGCAAGAAACCTACGGCACAGTCACACTAACCCCCGTTGACGCTGAGTATGTCGAGGTCAGTTTGCACGGCACCTGGGTTTGCTCTAGCCCAGATGACGTTGACGGTGTATTTGTCGCGAGTGTGGGCGATCGCACCGAATGGCTGGTCTTCAAACTCTGGCGCGAAACCCAGAATCGCACGTCCCCGCTGCGACGGTAAAGGGTCTAGAGTCCTTGCTTACTTGATGCAGCGCCAGATCTCCAACTTCTCAAAGAAGTTGGAGATCTTAATCCCCTATGGCGATCGCCCAACTTTGCGTCCAAACCGTGCAATTCCTAACAAACCTATGAATCAATCAGGAAATTGTAGTGTTAGCGTAGTATAACTGTAGTATAGCGTCATTATTCAACCTTACTTCTTCCCGAACAGCCATGCTATTACTCTACGTTCGTTTATTTGAGCGGCAGAAACCTCCACCGAAAGAGGCTTCTAAGCCAAGTCGTTCTAGCTCAAACTCTCAAACTCATTCTCAAACTCAAACCTACACGACAAAGCAAGTTCGTCGCGCTAGATCAACTCACTATCTAGAGCGCCGATTATTTCTATAACGGGTTAAATCACCATGATGACTCTAACGATGCGCCCCTACGCGGGTGAAACCGATTTGGAGGCGATCGCCCACCTGCTCAACACCTGCGAAGCCGTAGACCAGCTCGACAACTATTACTCCGTTCGGGATTTGCGGCTAGAATTTAGCGAACCCAATTTTGACGCAGCTCGTAACCTGCGGCTCTGGCACGATGGCGATGGCAAGCTGATTGGCTTTGGGCAAATCTGGTTTCCACTAGAGGCAGCAAGTCAAGAACTAGACGGACATCTCTGGTTTCGAGTCCATCCGGATGCTCGTGGAAACAGGCTCGAAACCGAAATCATCGGCTGGGGTGAAGCCCGGATGCACGAAATTTGGCTAGAGCGCGGCGTGGCTGTAAAGCTGTACGGTCACGCCCGCGATAAGCAAACTGACCTGATCACGCTGCTAGAAAACAGTGGCTTTACCTTTGTGCGACAGTTTTTGAGAATGGAGCGATCGCTTACCCAGCCCATTCCCGCTCCCCACCTGCCAGAAGGGTTCACCGTTCGCCATAGCCAGGGAGAAGCAGACCTCGAAGCCTGGGTGGAAATGCACAACCAGTCGTTTATTGACCACTGGAACTATCACCCGCTGACGATCGAAACCCATAGGCATTGGATGACCGACCCCGAATATTACCCAGAGTTGGACTTGGTGGCGATCGCCCCCGATGGCACCTTTGCCGCCTTTTGCTATTGCCACATTCCGCAGGAGCAAAACCATCATCTGGGACGCAATGACGGTTGGATTGGGATGTTGGGAACCCGTCGCGGCTTCCGTCGCATGGGGTTAGGTCGAGCCATGCTGCTAACGGGTCTGCAAAAGCTCAAAGCGGCTGGTATAGAAATAGCTAAACTCGGCGTAGACACCGAAAACCCCAACCGTGCCCAAACCCTATACGAGTCCACAGGCTTTCACAAAGCTCACGCCAGTTTCTCTTTTGTCAAACCCCTGAGCTAGCAGCTTTGACCAATCAGGACATGACGAAAATTCGGGTCCAGGCGATCGCCCAGAAAATTAGGCAAGGAAATGGTGAACAAACTTCATCCATTTCCTTGCCCTGACTCAGACAATTAAAACAAACCAGGGATTTTCTCCCTCATCCCTCATCCCTTTAATACGCATCCTGGAGTTCATAGAAGTCTGGAGAAATGTAATCTTTCCGTAAAGGCCAGCCTACCCAGTCTTCATTCATCAAGATCCGTTTCAGGTTAGGGTGTCCTTCATAGACAATCCCAAACATATCGAAACTTTCTCGCTCCTGCCAGTCAGCCGCCTTCCAGATCCAGTAAACCGAAGGCACCTTCGGATCTTCTCTAGGTAGGAATACCTTAAGACGAACTTCATCAGGACGATCTGCGCTGTCACTCAGCTTGATCAGGTGGTAGGTGCTAACCAGATCGCCTCCTGGCCCAGTGTCATAGGCAGCTTGACACTGCAAATAATTGAAACCATAGGCATACAGGGCAGTCGCGAAAGGCAGCAGAAACTCTCGATCGACCTTGAGAACCTCAACGCCGCTGTGGTCTTTCTCTAGCGACTCATGCTCAAAGCCATTTTCGGCTAGCCAGCGGGAAACCTTTCCGGCTTCAACGATTTTGGTATCGCCCTGCTCAGCCTGAGCGCCTTCCTGCTTAGCTTCTTCAGCCACGATCGCTCTCCTCTTTCTCAACTTCCTGGAGGGCTGGTGTGATGGGCATTCCCATTGCTTCCATCAGTTCTTTAGGCGGTGCCTGCCGAGACTCAGCCTGCAAATACTTGCCCGTTAGAATGTCAGGCACCACGTTTAAACTATGGGAGATCGTATGGTAGCGGTGCGTTTGCCCAACCAGGCTGCGCTCCTGCACCGATTCATTTGAGATCTTCTTCCGCAGCTTGATAATTGCGTCAATGATCGCTTCGGGGCGGGGAGGGCATCCAGGAATATAAACATCCACCGGAATCAGCTTGTCTACACCTCGCACAGCGGTAGGAGAGTCGCTGCTAAACATCCCGCCTGTGATGGTGCAAGCGCCCATTGCAATCACGTATTTGGGTTCGGGCATTTGCTCGTATAGCCGCACCAGCGCAGGAGCCATTTTCATGGTGATCGTGCCAGCAGTGATGATCAGGTCAGCCTGTCGGGGGCTGGAGCGGGGAACCAGACCAAAGCGGTCAAAGTCAAACCGGGAACCAATCAGCGCTGCAAACTCAATAAAGCAGCAGGCAGTGCCATATAGCAGGGGCCACAGGCTCGAAAGTCTAGCCCAGTTATGCAAATCGTCCAGAGTCGTCAAAATCACGTTCTCTGACAAATCCTGGGTGACTTGAGGGTAACCCACTGGACTAATGATATTTGTGGGGGTTTCGGGGGTTACAGTAGCAGGGTTCATGACCATTCCAGAGCGCCTTTCCTCCATGCGTAAACAAGACCAACAACAAGAATTGCGATAAATATCAGGGCTTCTACAAAGGCCAGTAGCCCAAGTTGGCTAAATGCAACGGCCCAGGGGTAGAGAAACACGGTTTCAACGTCAAAGATGACAAAAACCAACGCGAACATATAGTAGCGAATATTGAACTGAATCCAGGCTCCACCAATTGGCTCCATCCCAGACTCATAGGTAAGCCTTCGTTCTACGCCTTCGGGATGTGGGCGAATGATCCGGGCAGTTACAACCGCCAGGACGGGAACCAGACTACAGATAAGCAGGAAGCCCAAAAAATATTCGTAGCCGTTGAGGACAAACACAATTTTTGCTTTTGTAGAATTGACTCAGTAATAATGTTACTTGCTTTTTACATTATAAGAAATTGCAAAACTGCTCGTGTCTATACGAACCTGTTATTAAACCGATAGTGAATCGTTTAAGCTGGAAGATGATGGGGCGTTTGAATGACAGAACCTCATAAAACCAGCCAGCCCCCGTAGCTTGGATGAAGCACGTAACCCAATAGAGTTAGAGTCATATAGAGTCAGGAGTCACGCAAGCAGAATGCAGAATCAGGCGATCGCACGCTAATAAGGGGCTTAAGCCCCTTGTTTCACAGAGGCAGTGCGTAAGTCCTGAGAGTTAAAGCTGGCGTTGAGTCACCCACTTGTTTTGCAAGGTAAGAAAGACTACTTCGGTTAAATAAGGAGAGGCTGATCTGCAAATTTGCTGTTTTGACGATTGATTCTACGGTTGGGCTATTTTTTTCAAGATTGCTCCTTTAATCTGAACTTACACAGGTTTGAAATCCGATCGCCACTTGTTACTCGTATGGCATTTAGATCTGCATAAAAGTGCGTGGCACAGGGATGAAACTGCTCCTCTGTTTATTCAATTCTGGAGTCGTTGATCAGACGCAATGCATCCTGATTCTCCCAAGCCTGAGCCATTATCGCTCTCAGCCCAAACTGATGCAGATTTGTTTGTGGCTCTTAAAGCGGGTCGTGTTGAAGCGCTAGGTGCTTTATATGACCGTTATTCAAATCTGGTCTACGGGTTAGCGCTGAGGGTGTTATCCAATTCTGAAGAAGCTGAGGATGTCACGCAAGAGATTTTCCTGGCTCTCTGGCACAAAAACACTTACAACCCGACTCGCGGCTCTCTCAGCAGTTTTTTGGTAACGATGACTCGCTCTCGTTCTATCGATCGATTGCGATCGCGCAATACCAAGCTGAAGTTTCTTCAGCGGTGGAGGCGCATTGGGACAACTGAAGGGTCTGTGGCTAATCCGCTAGAGCAAGTTTCAATGAATGAGCGATCGCAGTTCCTTCGGGAGGCGTTGGCTCGACTGCCTGATCTAGAACGGCAGGTTTTAGAAATTGCTTACTA
>JAAUQZ010000314.1 GCA_012033355.1 Leptolyngbyaceae cyanobacterium RM1_406_9
AGCGCCCCATAGCGAATGCCAACGCAGCCACCGGGAATTGTCGGAAACGTATGCAGCGCCAAAATTGCTGATACATCCTGCATCACTCCATCCTTGACCATCCACCCGGCTCCCTGAGCCGTCTCCTCAGCGGGTTGAAATAAAAATCGAATGGTGCCCGGTAGTGTTTCACCCAACTGAGCCAGCACCATTGCCGTTCCTAGCCCTACTGTGGTGTGAACATCGTGACCGCAGGCGTGCATGATGCCGACTTGCCGAGAAGCAAATTCTAGCCCCGTTTTCTCTTGAATGGGCAAGGCATCCATGTCGGCTCGAATTGCTAGAAGGCGGCGATCGCTTCCTGAGCCAAGCATTTCACCGATAACTCCCGTTTTACCAACCAATTCCTGTACGTGCAGACCACAAGAAGAAAGCACTCCCGCTACATAGGCAGCCGTTTGATATTCTTGACCACTCAATTCGGGGTGGCTGTGGATGTGACGACGAATTTCTATCAGACGAGGGGCAAGGGTCGCAGCAATGTCTTTAATCCGACTAAGCATCATTCCAGAGTGGTTGGTTTTACCTCATGATAAGCAGTTGTTAAGAAAAATACTGTAGATGCAATGCCCGACTCCTGTTCAATATAGCTTTTGTTAGGAAGCGATCGCCCCTTTCCCTGCGCTCCATTCCCTGAATTAGCGATCGCCCCCTCAGCCCTTAAACCCTCATCCCACCCTCTCTAGCCCTACCTCTAGCGCAAGTAGTGCAAAAGTACGCTGTTCTAATTCTATATCTAGTGTCATGATGGGTTGAGAAGTTGCACCTACATAGGTGCCTATAGCTTCTCTCCAATCATTTTGCTTGAGTTGGAACCTATGCCTTACACGCTGTCTGCTGCTAAGTTACAAACCTACTACCACTGCCCCCAGGCTTACTACTTTCGCTATGAGCGGCGACTTCAGGGGGCTGCGTTTTTTGGCTCAGCAGCACTAGGAACTTCATTACATCAAGCATTGGCGCAAATTTATCAGGACTGGCACTATCAGGATGCGATTCCACGCTATGAGTGGATTGAGTATTGCTGGAGCCGACAGACCAAAGACCTGACGGCAAACCAGATGGCAGAAGGGCGATCAATTTTGAAGCGCTATTACACCGACTTCATCGTTAGCCAGTCAGTGATGCGGCGGCCTGTAGCTGTCGAAGGCAGAATTCAAGGGACGCTACAGGTGCAAAACCTGGAGTTCACTTTGTCGGGGCGCTACGACCGTCTAGATTTGCTGGAAGACGAGTTAGAACTAATTGATTACAAATCCACGAAGGAAGTCGATCCGCCTCAGCCTGACGAAATGGATCTGCAAATTGGGCTATATTATCTAGCTCTGGAGCAACGCTATCAGTACAGTTTGAAGCGACTGAGCCTGGTCTATTTGCGGACAGGAGACAAGGTAAGCTTTGAGGTTACACCTTCTCATCGGCGGCAAGTTGAAAGTGTCATCAGCGAACTGGCGCTTCAGTTGCGGCACGATCGCAAGTGGCTACCGTTTCCGGGTGAACAGTGCGATCGCTGTGCCTATGCGCGATATTGTCCAGCGATTAGCTCTGAACCTGACCCGCTACCCGAAGACGCTAAACCAGAGTCAGGATTGCAGCTTGTATTAAGTCTCTAATGTATTAAGTCTCTGATAGAGTTCGGCTTGGTTTGAGTGGCAAAGTTACAGTAAATTGAGTACCTACGCCGATTTGACTGCTGAATTCGATCTTGCCCTGATGCAGATCTATACACCTTTTTACAATTGCTAATCCTAATCCCGTGCCTGAAATCTTGCCAACATTGCTGCATCGATAGAAAGTTTCAAACAGGCGACTTTGATCTTTAGTCGGAATCCCAATTCCCTGGTCTTGAACCAGGAAAGTAGCAACGTTATTTTGACAGTTCAAATTAAATTGAATGTTAGTTTCCGCAGGTGAATATTTAATGGCATTGGAAATAAGATTCACAAAAATGTGCCTCAGTAGAGCGGCATCCATCTCAGCGCCAGTGCAATTTTCCTGATAGGTAAAAGTGATAATGTGGCGATCGCTATCATTAAACTGCATGGCTTCAACTAATTCTAGACAAAAGTTTTCTAAATCTAATGGAGCAGGTTTACACTCTAGACCACCTGCTCCACTGCTGCCCAGGAGTAAAACTTCATCTAGCAGATTAAGCATTTGATCGATAGACGTTTGAATTCGATTGAAATACTGTTCTCTTTTTTCGGGGTTGATCTGCGATCCCAGACATTGCAATAATTCTGCCGAAGAACGAATGGTTGTCATTGGCGTGCGAAATTCGTGGGACACCATCGAGATGAAATTAGTTCTTATCAGGTTCAGTTCACGCTCCTGATTAAGCGCTTTCAGCATATTTTGTTCACTGTTCTTCAGGCGCTTTAAAATCTGCTCACGTTCGATCGCATAGCGAATTGATCTCACCAATAGCTGAATCGTAATTTGATCTTTAACTAAATAATCTTGTGCGCCGTTTGCCATCGCCTGCAAAGCCAATTCTTCATCATCTGTTGCAGTTAGTACAATAATAGCTAAGTCAGGAAGCGCAGCACGAAATTCTGTAATGGTTTCCAATCCGCTAGAGTCGGGTAGATGCAGATCAAGTAAAACAACATCAAAGGGGCGATCGCAACAGACATCAATTGCGTAACTCAGTCGGTCAACGTGAGACAAGTTCCAGTCTTGTCGGTTTGCCCTCAAAAATGCTTGACGAAGCAAATTTGCATCAGTAGAACTGTCCTCAACCAACAAAATTTGGACTATTGTTTTTCCATAAAACGTTTTTAATAAAGAACTAGATAAATAATAAGTTTCAAGACCATGTGTGGAAGATTTACTTTAACCCAAACCAGTGAGGCGATCGCCAATCACTTTCGGCTGTCTGAGGTGCCCGATTTGCCACCTCGGTACAACATTGCGCCAACTCAACCCGTCGCTGCAATTGTGCTAGACCAAGAACAGCGGCAGTTTAGGCATTTCTATTGGGGCTTGATTCCTTTCTGGGCAAAAGATCCAAAAATTGGGGTGCGACTGATCAATGCTAGATCCGAAACTGTCTCGGAGAAACCTGCTTTTAGGACAGCTTTTAAGCGCAGGCGATGTCTGATTGTGACGGATGGATTTTATGAATGGAAAAAGGTAGAAAAACAGAAACAGCCATTTTATTTTTGTCGCAGTGATTGCCATCCCTTTGCGTTTGCCGGACTATGGGAACATTGGCAAAGTTCTGAAGGAGACACCATTGACTCTTGTACCATTTTGACGACTGAAGCCAGTGACTTAATGGAGTCAATTCACAACCGAATGCCCGTATTTTTAGATGAGCCAGACTACGATCGTTGGCTTTCCCCAACATCTAAACCTGATTTGTTACAGGCTTTGCTTCGTCCTCATTCTGCTCAGGGAATGGAGCGCTATCCGGTCAGTAGTCAGGTCAACCGTGCAGCTAACGATAGCCCTGATTGCATTCAGCCTCTCGCTGAACCTTTGAGCCTTGCTGAACCTCAAGTATGAAGACGCTGCTGAAGCAAGCTGAGCGAAACTGGGAGGCGATCGCCCACAACCTGCTGCTAAACTACCCTGATTTGCCCAACCCGGTCAGGCAGATTGCCCAGCGAATCATATTAGTCACGTTCTGTTTGGCGATTTGTGAAGAGCGGAAAGTTGTCACGCCAGGTCAGCTTCAGCAAATTTCTAACCAAACAAACCTCTACTTGCGGTTAACCGATTACTGGTGTGGGGTTGGGCTGAGCCATGCCTCCAATTTTTCAATCGATCCCCAGCAGCTTAATCCAACTATTGCAGATGATTTGCTGCGTGACCTGTTGAGTGGTTTGGCTCAATCAGTTTCTCAGGGTGAGGTAATTCCCATTGCGGCATTGGGGCAACTGCACGAAATGTTTTTGGCAAAGGATAATCCTAGAGCAAAGGGTCCTAACGTTAGCAGGCGAAAAGCGGCTGGAGCTTACTACACCCCAGGGGCGATCGCCCATTACATGATTCAAACCACAGTCGGACCTTTACTCAAATCGTGCCCTAAAAGTCACCCAACCCCGCTGCGAATTCTTGATCCGACCTGTGGAGGCGGCATTTTTTTGCTGACCGCTTACCAGTTTTTGCTAGATCACAAAAAACCTCTCACTCAAACCGAATGCAGCCAGATTTTGCTCAATCACCTTTACGGTGTTGACCTCGATCCGCAGGCGGTTGAGGTAACGCGACTGTCGCTATTGCTAAAACTGCTAGAATCACTGCCCCAAGCTGACTTAAGCCAACTGCCTAACCTCAGCCACAATATTCAGGTTGGGAATGCCATCGTCGGGCAAGGTGCGCCTCCGTCCCATGAAGCGCTGCAACACGAAGCACTTCACCCGCTGGATTGGCAATCCGCATTTCCAAAAGCGATGCAAACGGGAGGATTTGAAGTGGTGATTGGCAATCCACCTTATATTGACTCAGAAACGATGACGCGATGGTTGCCCCATTGCCGCCACTACTGCACAACTCACTATCAAGCAGCAACTGGCAACTGGGATATCTTTTGTGTGTTTATTGAACGGGCACTGCAATTGTGCAAACCAGGCGGATTGAGCAGCCTGATTGTGCCAAACAAACTGCTGTCAGCAGACTACGCGGCGGCGGCGCGATCGCTTCTGTATCAAAACCAGCTTCTCTCAATTCGAGATTATTCTCGTGTTTCAGTATTTGCAGTAGCGGTTTATCCGCTCGTGTATGTGGTGCAAAAGAAAATTTCTTCCCCGGATTCAACGATCCGCTATGAGTTGATGCAAAGTGTGGAAGAAGTTGCCCACTCTCATCTAATTTCTCAAGCGATGGATTTGGCTCAGTCCGATTCCAAGCATTTCAACAAAGGCTCCCCCTGGCTGATTGCCATTCAGCCGCAGCAAGCTGATCTGATTGTGCGAATGCGGCAGTTTCCTAAGTTAGGTGCGATCGCCCAAGTCACAGGAGCCGCAACGGTTGCTGAAGCGTATGCCATTCAGCCGCTGATTCAGGACAGCCAAACCCCTACCGTTGCAGATCTGCAATTGGTTAACAGCGGGACGCTGGATCGCTACCGTTTCCTGTGGGGGAAGAAACGATTGCGCTATTTGGGTGCGTCTTATCTGCATCCGGTGATTCCAGCCCATCTACGGCAATATCTGCCTCGTAAACGAGAACAGCAGGCGATCGCTCCCAAAATCTTAATCGCAGGAATGACCAGGAAACTGGAGTGCGCCTTAGACTCAACGGGTCAAATCCTGGCGGCAAAGTCAACTTCCGTCATTCAATCAAAAATCGATCTGCGCTACTTGTTAGGAATACTCAACAGCAAGCTGATTCACTTCTATTTCACCAGCAGTTTTGCGAGCAACAGTCTCAGCGGAGGCTACTTGCGCGTGGGTCCGCCGCAGTTAAAGCAAATTCCAATTTGCTGGGAAGATGAGGGAAAGGGGAAAGATAGAGGCGATCGCCATAATCATCTGATTCATTGGGTTGAACAAATGCTGTTACTGGTATCGGCTCAACAGAAACTTGCTGAACCCGCAGAATTACAGGAATTCCACAACCAAATCAATGCCGTCAATCAACAAATCGACCAGCTTGTTTGTGGACTCTACGGTCTAACTGAAGCAGAAATCGCAATGGTATTGGCCTTTGCCCCCGATGAGAAAGTTTTTGCTCAGTAACGGTATTACAGAGTCTGTCCAAAGTTCCGTGGGTTTGTAAAGTAGTTTGTGTCAAGCGAGAAATATTAGATTGGGAATCTGCCTTCAAACTCAATGGCAAAGCGATTGAGAGCGGCTTTCCAAGCTCGAATGGGCATCGTCCACTTTTTCGAGATGT
>JAAUQZ010000021.1 GCA_012033355.1 Leptolyngbyaceae cyanobacterium RM1_406_9
TGCACTTCTCGCAAAAACTGCGGCAGGATTTGCTGGGGGGCTATGGCTAGCCCAAATGGAGAACCAGGGGCGTTCTCCCTGCTCAACTTGCCAGGTAATGTGGGGGTGGCAGAGGGCAATGTGCTGGATCGTCGTTTGGACGGCGCGAAGTTGTTGGCTGGAAGTGGGCAATCCTTGACGGCGGCTGGGTAGATTTTTGAATAGGTCGCTGACGGTAACGATGGTGCCGGGGGCGATCGCCACCGCTTCAACCTGCACGGGTTCTCCTTGCGAGTTATAAACAATGCTCCAGCCTGCATTGGTATCGGCGTGACGGCTACAAATTTCTAAGCTGGCAAGTTGGGCGAGGCTGTGCAGCGCTTCACCTCGAAAGCCGAGGCTATGGATTTGCCAAAGGTCTTGGCGATCGCAAATTTTGCTAGTGCTATGAGGAGCAGCGGCTTGTTGCAGGTCAGCAAGCTCCATGCCAGTGCCGTTATCTGCAACTCGGATGCGCCATTGCTCAAGCCACAGTGAAACCGTCATTCGGTTTGCTCCGGCATCAATTGCATTTTCGGCTAGCTCTCGCACCACCGCTGCTAAAGAGTCAATTACCTCTCCAGCCGCAATCAGATGCACCACCTCGGTCGATAAAGTCTGAATTCTAGATGCCATGAATCCAGTTTAGGTCGCTGTGTCTAATTCGGTGAATGTGGATGAATGTTGGTGAATCAGTGCTAATTTGCCCTCTCTACGTGTCTAAGGAAGGTGAATTAACTAAATCGCCTAACTCCTCTGCTGTAAAGGCTTGGCAATGCCAAGCCCCTAACCGAAATACCGCATCTTAATTAAATTCATGCTCCTAAGGGAAGAAGTCTGGAAACCTATAAGTCGATTTTTCAGAATAATTAAATCAGCAATTCTAAGATATGTTGCGCCTATGGAGAGATCCTTGTAAGCGTTCTCCCTCAAGGGGGACGGTCACTTTTGATCAGCTTGTTAGGTTGCTGTAAGAAACGTCTTTGGAAAAAAGAGAGGTTAATTCAACATGGCAGACCTGCAAGATGCTATTGCAAACGCTAAAGATAAGCTCCCTGATGTAACGCCTACCCCCCCTGGTTTTCATCCTCAAGCGACTGCAACTGAGCTAAAGGGACGCTTGCAGTGGGGCGAACCTGCTTTGACAATCGTGGACGTGCGCGATCGCGACTCTTTCAACGCTTGCCGCATCATGGGCGCAATTACCATGCAGATGGACTCGCTAGTAGAGCGGGCTGAGTCTAGCCTGGAGCATACCCGTGACATCTATGTTTACGGTGCGAATGATCAGGAAACTGCCAGTGCTGCTAGCACCTTGCGTGAAGCTGGATTCCAAAAAGTTGCTGAACTGAAGGGTGGACTGAATGCCTGGACGGAAATCGGCGGCCCCGTTGAAGGAACCAGCACCCCCGATCATCCCGTCAGCGCAGGCGAATATAATGTCGTTTCCCGTATGGGCGAGTTTGTTGAAGAGCGGAAGAAGGAAGATTAGCAAGCTGAATTGGGGCGATGCCAGAGCCAAGATCTCCAACTTCTCAAAGAAGTTGGAGATCTTGATTTTTGTATAGACTCGCAACGCACTGCCAAGCTGGAGCTTAGTTAACGAGGACGGAGCTTGATAACCAGGCTGGAATTTACTATTTCAACCGGATGAAGACGGCACCTCGCCGTAGGTTAGCCTCGCTGCCGTAGCTGCTGATGGTGAGCGATCGCACGTGATCAAAGAATGATTGACCTGCCAACTCTGCTAGCTTCACAATTGGAAACTGCTGCTCTACCAGCCCGCGTACAGACTGCCAGTTGAGATAGAGGTAGCCATCGTTATCATTTGAGAGGGGGGCGATCGCCGCTGAAACTCTGGGTCGCGCACCAAAGTATTGTCAGTTGCCTGAAGTGCTTGATTCATTGCCTCTACAGAAGTTGCAAAAATTTCGTAATTACCGACAGCAGTATGAATGCCCTGTACTTCGGCGCTCAGGGTAACTGCTTCTTCACCTCGCTTGCGTTTGCGGTTATTCGTGGCAGCAGTGGTGGAAAGTTTGGTCCAGGCTGAGGTTTGCTGATCACCCAGAGCCAAAGTGCCAAGGCTGAGTCCTTGCTGTTGGGCGATCGCATCTAGATGAGCAACTGCTTCTGTTGCACCATTTGCCTTCTTTGCCACAAAAATCCAGTCAGGCTGAGGCTGGTCAGTGCGAGGCAGCAGTCCTAACGCATACTCATCTTTGACCCAGCTAAACACCTCTTCGGGCAGGTTAATTCTCCATTGAGCTTGCAGGTCGGCTAACGGCTGATTGACCAGGGTAGACAACCGTTCGGAAACCGCCAAATTGTTGGACAACTCATCCCAAAACTGCTGTAAATCGGTTCCCGCTGCTGCGAGTGGAGTGTCCGCAGGAATAAAGTCTAACGCCCCAACAGGTTTCGACAGAGCGGGTTTAGCAGGTGTTAGTTTTTCACCTGGCGTAGCTAGCAGGGCGGTTTCTGCCAATAGCCCCTGACGGTCTAGCTCCAGTGCCACTACTAGGTCTTCGTAGGGAGAAGATGTTTCACTAGTGCGATCTGCTTCATCTAACCACTGCGATAGCTGCGGCAAATTTACAAACACCAGACCAATTTGACTGTCGGGCAACCGCTGCAATGCCTGCTGGTAAGATTTGCTGTTGCTTAAACTCAAGCCCGGAGCTTGTACATTATTAATCGCGTCCCGCAGCACTTTGGGATCGTTGGCAAAGAGGACGAAGCGATCGCCCACAATGGCAGTGGCGAGGGAAGATTGGGGGCTAGGGGCTAGAGGCTGGGGGCTAAGGGTTGGGGTGGGTTGGCTGTAGATGAGTTTGACTCCGGCGTATTGCTCGAAGACTAGATCCATTCCGGCGATCGCCCGTTTCTGCCAAAAAAGCTGAAGGAATTCGCGGGAACGCTCTGGGTCTTGGGTAGCGATCGCCACGAGGTATCCGGCTTGCGCTCCGTTTTCGTTGTCTCGGTCAAAGTCGGGCGTGGTGACAGCAAAAGTGACTTCATCACCAAGCCAGGGCTGAATGTCTTGCTCGTAATCCAAGCCCGTGTTAGCAAGCAGACTGTTTTTTAGTTGATTGATTTCTGTGCGGGCCTGTCTGCGCTCTGACTGGGGGCGATCGCCAGCCGAAAAGACTCCAGGCGATTGGGGTTGACCAGCAGCGACACCATCAGGGGTGACTGCTTGGGCACAAACATTGCCGCCGCCGGACTCGCCTGCCCTCCCCCCTGCAACAGCGACAGCGGACTGTTTGCCGCAATCCAAAAGAATCCGCCAGCGGCAACCAGCAGCAGCACCAGCACACCGCTAGCCAGAGCGTAGAAAAAAGTACGAAGCTTCATGAGGGCATTGAATGGACAGGGCGATTTGAGGCATTTTCCCAGCACAGCAAGCCGTGCCAAAAACCGGGATGCCAAAACTTAGTTTAGTACGGCGGCTTACCCCAAATCTAAAATCGCTGGCTTAAAGAAATCCTTTACCTCGGAACCAACGTATATTCCAGTAAGAATGTTTCACTCTGGCTCATGCACTCGTTGCCAAGCTGGAGCTTGGCAATGCAATGGAGGAAGCAAGAGCTTCTCCTCCTGCTGACACTGGAAGCTGGAGCTTCCAGAACGCCGTCACCAAGCTCCTGCTTGGTAACGAGGCTAAGGAGCTATGTCCAAACGCTTCGCCCCTTGCTTTCCATCGACTGGAGGAATTGCGAAATCTGTTTAGCCGTTTTGATGTGATGAACCCGCTTTGTGCTTTGCGATCGCTCAACATACTCACGATATTTGGGAGTCAACCGTTTATGACATAGCCAAAGCGCCTGATAGCTATTCATCGAACTCTTGAAGATTGGACTCTTCTCTGGCCAGCCTGCTGGCGGTTGAACGTAGCCCGTGAGTAACCGTTTTGTGACCCACCAAAAATGCACGGATATTGACAGATCTACATAAATCAGCGTGTCTGCCTGGTCGAGTCGCGGCCACAGCGTTTCCATGCAGCCAAACCCATCAATGATCCATTGATCCGATAGCAGAATTTCTTGATGGATGCGCTTGTAGTCTTCCTGGGAAACTTCAATGCCCCCTGGTTGGTATTTAACCTTGTCCAAGATGTAGAGCGGTAAACCTGTGATTTCTGATAATTTCCTGCTCAAAGTTGATTTACCGCCCCCAGCATTGCCAAATACGGCTACTTTTTTCATAAACACTCTCCTTTCGGGCACAAGCGGTTGGGGTTGGGTGGCGATCGCCAAACTCGTCCATTCCTCTAAGAGTGATTCATTCTCCTAAAATCAATTTCCGCATAGGAAAACGCAATCAATAGCGCTCGTAGATAAGGGTTAATCATCAAATGGCGCTGAAATCAGTAAAAATGCAGCGCTTAGATCTGCGACTTCTTCGAGAAGTCGCAGATCTTAACCCCCTTCAGTCAGTGTCATTCGGGTAATCATTGCTTTTCTTAACCCTTTAATCACCTTCAGGCATTAACTTACAAAAGGCATATCGGCTCCCACTGTTGAAATCTGAAATCATGCAAACCTCCTCTACTGCTCAATCGGCTTCTGTTCAATCGGCTTGGCGGCGTTTAAGAAGCCAGGAAATTACTTGCGAACAGGCGCTTAAACTCTTGGTCAACGAACAGGGAGCCGTGAATCTCTATCTGCTCGACCGGGAAGTCAGCTATCGGTTTTTGCGCGAATTTCCCGATCGCAACAACCTGCCGCCTGTAGTGCCGCTGCTGCTGTGGCGCAATTGCTATTACCTGGGCAGCCCTGGAACACTTTCACCGGAAGCGATTCGGCAGTTGAGCGATCGCACCCTCACCGAAGTCAAAATCATTCCCATTGCCGAAAAAAGCTATCGCACCTGGCACCACACCCATAATCTTGATAGCAGCCATATCAACGCCAACCCGCTGCTAAACCCGCTGAACGGCGAAATGGAAGCCGAAGACCTTGGCGAACTGACCGAGCTTTATCTCTCCAAAGCCGCCGACCAGATTAGCCGCATTCGCACGATTATTTCTGGCGCACTGCGAAACCGAGCCAGCGACATTCACCTGGAGCCAACCACTGAGGGCTTGAGGGTGCGCTATCGGATTGACGGCATTTTGCGCGATGTGACGACGCTGCCAATCGAGATCAGTAGACGGGCGATCGTCGCACTCAAAGTCATGTCTGACATGGACATTGGCGAAAGCCGCCGCCCCCAAGATGCCCGCATTGGTGAACGCTACACCTCTGGGCAGGAAATGCAGTTGGGGCTAGATATGCGCGTCAGTACCCTGCCCTGCATGGGCGGCGAAAAGGCGGTGATTCGTCTGCTGCCCCGCGAAAATCCCTTTTCCAGCATTGATGAACTGGGTTTTACGCCCAAAACGCTGTCCCTCTACAAACACTGGTTGCGTCAGCCCCAGGGCATGATCATCTTTACTGGCCCGACGGGTTCTGGCAAAACCAGCACGCTCTACACCAGCCTGCAAGCGATCGCCACCGAACACGTCAACGTCGTCACCGTCGAAGACCCAGTGGAATACGTCATGCCCCGCATTACCCAAACCCAGGTGCATGAACCTGCGGGAATGACCTTTGCCGCAGGACTGCGGGCAATTTTGCGGCAAGACCCCGATATCATCATGCTGGGCGAAATCCGCGATGGCGAAACCGCTGAAACAGCCATCAGAGCCGCCCTCACCGGACACTTGGTCTTAACTACACTACACACCAACGACGCACCCAGCGCCATTCCCCGCCTCAAAGACATTGGCCCCGACCCTGGACTCATCAGCGATGCCCTATTGGGAATCGTGGCACAACGCCTGGTGCGAAAAGTGTGTCCCCATTGCGCCGAGCCATACACCCCCACCCGCAAAGACCTGGAAGCGCTGGATATCGATCCAAAACAAACCAATCTTAGCGGCTGGAAAAAAGGAAAAGGCTGCTCCAAGTGCTTTAACTCAGGCTATCTGGGACGGGAAGCGATTATTGAACTGCTGAATGTCGATAACACCGTGCGGCAACTGATCTATGAAGGCACGATGACCCAACTGCACCACTATTTGCGAGAAGTTAACTTTGACTCGTTTAGAGTGGCGGCGATCGCCAAAATCTCCACCGGAGTCACCACCGTCGAAGAAGTGATGCGCGTCCTACCCCACAGCGCCATGTACCGCAAAGTCAACCCCAACTGGGCAGGAAAGGTTAAGCCGCTAACTCCCGCTACCGCCGCGAACTAATGACTTTGCCATGAGAATATCGGGCTTCCCCAGCCCGTTTGCGTCGGGCACCACGCCGACAATGACAAACCCGCACTTTTGGTAAAACTCATAGGGATGTCCCTTCAAATTTTGAATCTGGGCGATGTGATCTAACACGTTTGGATAGAGGTTTACGCCTGCCAAGCTGGTCATGTCGTCCTCATCGTCAGTGCCCACCCACAGCGTTAATCCGCCGCGTTCTCTGGCGCGTTGGGATAGGTCATTGACGAGCGATCGCCCAATTCCCTTTCCCTGATACGCTGCATCTACTACTAAGGGATGCAGTTCCCACACCTTGCCGTCATACTGCTTAATTCCCCCAATCCAGCCCAATACCTGACCCGATTCATCCACCGCAACTCGACTCATTCGATCTGCGCCAAACGATTCATGCACTTCTGCCAAAGCATTTTCTAAATTTGTCCAATCCGTTTTCCAGTGCTGTTTGAATCCTTCAATTAGGAGAGTGGCGGTTTGGGCGATCGCCTCCTCCATGTCAGGTTTCAAATCAATAATCTGCATAGTATGAGTTCGCGCCTAGACAAGACATTTCTATTCTTTGTCTACTAGCCTTTTGAAATCGCATTCCTGAATGTCCGCATCGCTTCTAGCCAATCTGTCTCACCAATTAAAACACAGCGAGAAAATAGCTCAATGTCTAAATTCGCTAGTTCAGGAATTTGGCTTCTGTCAATTCGCGTGTATCCGTTCTCCCCCAAACGATGTAGGGTCAGAAGTCCATCCTCCCAGAGCCAAACTTCAGGAACGCTTAACGCTCGATAACGCTCTAACTTCGTGGCAGAATCGCTTGTAAAAATGACCTCAACGGAAAGGTCTGGAATCGGTTTCGCCTCCCCAAAACAGTAGGATTCATCCGCCTGAACAGAGGCTACTCCTTCCTGCTCCTGAGTGACAGAGCCAGTCGGAATGATCCTGATGTTCCACTCAAAAAAGAAAGCTTCGAGGAGAGCCGCAACCACTTTCTTGAAAATTTCGTGCGGTTGCCCCGGCATGAATACTTCAACGATTCCTTCATAAAAGCTCAACCGCACACCCGGATGTCCTTCTAAGCCCTTCTGAATCCATTTGAACTGTTCCCAGGTGCGATCGTAGTAGACGGCTACCTTGTCTTCTGACGCTCTTGGTTTTTCTAGTGCCGATGTCATAGACATTCATCCTGTAAAGCACAGCAGGTAATGAATAGTGAATTGAATCCATTGGATAACCGATGTAAAAATTCCTTCACCTATATAGCTATCCCTAGAACAAATTGAGCAAAGAATAACAGAAATTGAAAATTCAGCTGATCCTTTCAGTAAACGATATGGGTGTTTACTGAATTGGCACAACTCATCCGATCCTTTCTGGCACTACGGAATCGGTTTATCAGACACACACATTTTCAATACGGGTCGTGGATTAAGCACGTTTGCAAGAAAAGAAGCAAAGTTTGTTATTGGTGTTGATCATATTGCTTTCACACCAGAACAAACTATTGAGCGCCTAAAATATGCTGTTCGTGTATTGCTCAGGGTTAGTACAAAGGTTGTGTTGGGTTCCGCTGCGCTTCACCCAACCTACGGTACTACGGTACTCAAAGAATTCTCAAACGCTAAGGAAATGACCCTACCAAGCATTACGCTGCTGTGGGTCATTGCTGGAGTTCCTAATTCAGGCGATCAGAGCTTGCTGCTTAAAGAAAGATAAGTAGCAGAATTAACGAAAACTGCCATTTCTATAAACTGCATAACCAGCGAGAAATAGATGCAACCTGATTTTCCTCATTCAAATTAGCAGCATTACTGAGTGTACCGTTCTCCAACTGCCTCCAAATTTCACCAGCCATTCTTCTCTCGATCGCAGCCCCAACAAAGAAGGTATGAGGTGAATGTCCAACCTTAGAAAATGCCTCTCGTATTCGATCTAATGCTGTTCGTGCTGTTTTCCAATGTTCATCAGCACCTGCGGGATCTATGCCTCCTTTAAGCTCACCTAGCGCGACATAGGAATTTACAGCATTAAATTTACTGATAGCCAATTCAGCAGGGGCAAGCTTAAATAAGCATAAATCCACATTGCCTTTAAACAGAGGAACCGTCAAGTTATAAACCAGGGTACGACTGCCATTTTCGCCCTCCCAGCTTATTCCTCGTAAAGACAACTCAATTTCTGAATCCTCGTTAGTCATTGCTGCCCATTTCTTGGTTTTTAAGTGTTGCCAGTGATAGGGTATTCCAGCAATAGTGAGAGTTGAAATAATTGCACGAGACAGCTTTCTCTGTGCTAACGCGCCTCCAACATTTCGCATTGAGCCACCGAGCGTATCACCACGAGTTAGCAGAAACCGAAAGACTAATTCTTCTACAAACTTTTCTCCTGCGGGTTCAAGAAAGTTTTTGATTAATCCGTTGACAGCTTCTATTTTGTCCTCTGGTGTCAGATAACTAAGAGACTTGTTAGACAAACCAGCCGCAGTCAGCAATCCCATCTCAATGCCTTTATGATTTAGAAGATCATTAGGATTCGCAGCCTGAGAAGCAGCTTCTTGAAGCGCTCTTGCTTGTGCGACATAAGGTGTAGCACGACGATTTTTCTCCAATGCAAGCGCAATAAAACCTGCACGAGTTGCCGCATAAGTTGTTATGAGATCATCACTGGACTGAAGATGACTCCGATAGGCATTCATAGAATTTTAATTCACGGTTTTTTCCATACATATATGCACTTTCGTAATGGGTCACGACCGTGATTACCCATCTGTTGACTACTATTACCTTTGTCGCTCGGTAAAACCCAAATATTCTCAACCAGAAAACCTAACTCTTGAGCGAAATCTGAGAGAATCATGTCAACTGAGATACTGGCACCTGCATAACGAACATTGTCGTTAATCATAAATAATGTTGCTCCAGGTTTAAGCACACGAAAGCATTCTTGAATGACACAAGCCATTTCATAGAAATATCCTTTGACCATTCTCGGAATACCATTGTTATTTAATAATCCTTCTGCTTTTTGAAGCTCTAGATACTTTAAGATAGCTTGTAATAACTCTTGCTCATCTGCTAACGCCAGTGCAGTTTTCCATTCTGAGTTAATCTTCAATAAATCTTTAGAGCGATTTTCAACTGTGCAACTCAGCATTTCTTGTCTCAATTGAATTAACTCCTGTGCTGAAATGCCAAGCAAAGCTAATTCCAAAGCATAGGTACGAGTGTAATCATATCGATTGCAATAAGGCGGCGATGTAATAATTGCATCATATTCAGCTTCTGCTAGCTGCTGCATAACCTGAAGACAAGAACCCGAGTAAAGACACACTGAACCCGATTTATATTGGCTTGGAAAAAGTTCTACTTGCTGTGTAGAAGGTGTAAGGTCGTGAAGAATTTCTTGGATTTTATTAGAAATAGCACTATTAAAATCTAAAATTTCACCTTTATTAAAGGCTTTTTTGCCTTGACTGCGCCCTGAGCGATAATCCCAACGAAGATATTGCCCATCTTTTCGGGTGTAGCTTATAGATTCTAAAACGCAAAGCAAAGCAAATTGCAAAACCGCTCTGACTTGATCTATTTCTTGCTGGCACGCTCCAAGATATTGCTCGATCAGGTTTTTGGTGGCTTCAGAGTAAGCGCCTTTTGTAATTCTTAATTCTGACAAGGCTGCTTTCTTTTTAGATTGCTTCCAGATTTGATTGTCAGCCCAAAATTTTAGTCTTTCAAACTCTTTGTGAGTAAATTCTGTCTCTAGAAGCTTTTTGGTATTGATAATCTGTTGTCCTATAGGTAAAAGCTCAATACCATCAGCATCAATTCCTAATTCACTAGCTGTAAATAAAGCAGTTCCGCTACCTGCAAAAGGGTCTAGAATTTTGCCTTGAATGACTTCACCTTGCTGAAGTAGATATTCAACTAGAGGTGCTGAAAAAGCTTCTTTATATTTGTACCACCGATAAACAGGTTTGGTTTTATTAGCCTGAAAGCTGACGAGAGATCGGGTGAGTGAGGCTTGTACTAAAAACTTACTTTGAAAGGATTGAAATAAGTCTCTATCAAGCTGATTAATTTCTCCTAAACTAGAATTCTCTACTGTAGGTATAGGATTATTGATGCTAGTTAAGCTTGGCACGATAGCTATTCCTGGATTTACCGAAATGACTAGTATATCAGTACTGTCTTTGTAATCTGTAATGATGACTTAGCCTTACTAGCACACTACTGTTCAAATTGTTGAGCATAGAATCGGGCATATCGATCGCCCCTCTCCAGCAATTCCCCGTGCGTTCCCGACTCGACAACTCGCCCCTTTTCCAATACCAGAATGCGATCGGCGCGGCGGACGGTGGCGAGGCGATGGGCGATGATGAAGACGGTGCGATCGCGCATCAACCTTTCCAACGCTTCCTGCACCAGTGCTTCAGATTCAGAATCCAGAGCGGAAGTGGCTTCGTCGAGAATCAGGATACACGGATCGAGCAAGACGGCACGGGCGATCGCCACTCGCTGACGCTGCCCACCAGAAAGGTTTACGCCGCGTTCGCCCACCCAGGTTTGGTAGCCATCGGGAAATTGAGTGATGAACTGGTGAGCATTGGCGACTTTGGCGGCTTCCTGAACAGCTTTGAGGTCGAACTGGGACTGGCCAAAGGCAATGTTTTGGGCGATCGTGCCCGAAAAGAGAATGGTTTCTTGGGGGACGATGCCGATTTGACGACGCAGGCTACGGAGCGTGACCTCGCGGATGTCTGTACCGTCAATCAGGATTTGTCCGGCTTGGGGATCGTAGAAGCGGGGCAGCAGATTCACCAGGGTGGTTTTGCCTGCGCCAGAGGTGCCAACCAAGGCGATCGCCTCTCCTGGAAACGCCAGTAAGCTCAACTGCTGCAACACGGGCTGGTCGGGCTTATAGCTAAAGCTAACGTTGCGGTATTCCACTTTGCCCGTGACGGGGGGAGGCGATCGCCCCTGGTTTCTCGACTACGGCAGGGCGAAGAGCCAGCAGTTCAAAGATGCGATCGGAGGAGGCTTCTCCTTGCTTAAATTCGTTATAGTTGTCGGTCAGATGGGCGATCGGGTCGATCAGCATAGCAACCGCAAACACGTAGCTGCCAAACTCTTCGCCCGTTAGATTATTCTGGGAAATCTGCCAGCCGCCCAGCAACAGCAATAGCAGCACACTGAGGGCATACAGGAAACCAACAACGGGATACTGCACCGCTTTTAACCAGGCGGCGGCGTATTTTGCTCGACGATTCTTTTCAGCTTCGTGGCTAAAGCGCTCAATCTCGTACTCTTCGGCGGCAAAGGCGCGAATTAGGCGAATGCCGCTGAATGTCTCGGTCAACTGCGAAGACAGGTCAGAAATCAGAGTTTGGCTGCGGCGAGAGAAAACCAGCATCCGTTCGCCAAACCAACTGATTAGGACTCCCATCAGCGGCACGACGACTAGGCTGGCGAGGGTAAGCTGCCAGTTAAGGTAAATCATGTAGCAAAACACAGCGACAAGCTGCAAAACGCAGGGCGTGAAGTCGTGAAAGATTTTGTTGACGACTTCTCCAACCCGGTCAATATCTTCCGTGAGGCGATAGGATAAATCTCCTGTTTGAGAAGTCTCAAAGTAGCTGAGGCTGAGGGTTTGCAGATGAGCATAGACTCGCTTTCGCAGGTCAAGGGCGATCGCCAACGCCGCTTTTGCCATCTGAGAATCTTGCCCATACTGAGCCAGCTTTTGCACCAAAAAAATTCCCGCTAGGATGCCCGAAAGCCGAGCCAGAGCGGGAACATTTCCCTGGACTAAAAAGCCTAACGCTTCACCCGCTAGCCATGCCAGGATGGGCCAGCAGGCAGTAAAAACCAGGGTACAGAGCAAGGCTTGGGCGATCGCCCGCCAGTGGGGGCGCAGGTAAGGCAGCAGTTGCCAATAGCTAGAGCGATTCGATCGAGTCACCAAAACAGAATTGCGAAAACAGGGTTGGGTTTAGGCTATCAGCTTTTGGCTCAACCGATTGCATCTCTTAATCGCAGAAGATTAATAGCGGAAGATAGCTGCTAGGAGCTTGCCTAAGAATCTGCTCCAGTGCTGCACACCTGGTTCACACATTCAACCACGAATTGCGAACTGCGAATTGTCTTTAGATTGCTTAAGTAGATCATGCACTTCTGCATCTGTAACCTGGGAGAAATTTTCGTACCAGAGTCCAACACTGTAGAAAGGCTCTGGGGTCATGGCGCAAATTACCTGATCTGCTTCGGATTGAATGTCACGGTAGGTTTCAGCCGCCGAAACAGGCACCGCTACCACGATACGCGCCGGGTCTTGCTGTCGAATTGCCTTGATCGCCGCTCTCATAGTGGCTCCTGTTGCCAAACCGTCGTCTACCACAATGACGGTGGCTCCGTGCAGATTTAGAGGCGGGCGATCGCCCCGATACAGCTTTTCCCGTCGCTCTAGTTCTCGCTGCTCACGCACAGCCGTTTTGTGAATTGCCGCCTCAAACAAGCGGTGACTTCGTACCACATTGCGATTGAGGACTCGCACCCCACCAGAGGCGATCGCCCCCATTGCCAGTTCCTCTTGCCCAGGTACGCCTAGTTTTCGGACTAAAAACACATCCAGGGGAGCGTTTAGCGCTTTCGCCACCTCAAAGGCGACGGGTACGCCGCCTCGGGGCAATGCTAACACCAGCACGTCTGAGCAATCTGCATACTCTTTGAGCTGCCCTGCTAACAGTTGCCCTGCCGCAGTGCGATCTTTGAATAGCATGATCCCTACCCCAATACTATTTTCATCTTAGAAGCGCCAAAACTTTTTCTCCTCTGGCTAACGGCTGAATGCAGAAGCACGAATATCAGTTAAAAACAGCCGTTTTGAAGATTCCTGCCACCTCCGGGGATCAAACGGGAATGTTAAATGGGATACTAATCCTTTAGGAAGTTGCTTTAGGAGATCGCCCCACTCTCAGCCATCTGCAAATCAGGAGAGCGCCTCTAGATGGGAAAAATGAGGGAACCGTCCTTCACGTTCCTGAGATTTGATTTGCGGAAGTCCCATTGAGTTGTGTAAAGTTGGCTTTAGAGGTTGAAACATTTCTTTACAAGCTTTACAAATATAGAGTGTGGTTATCCTGCCCAACCATTTTTAGCTGAAATGTGTAGTCTGGAGGCATGGGATCAAATACGGTGACTGGAGTTTTTGTACAAGCGTGCTGTAGATTTGTCTCGGCTTTTCTGTCTGACAGAGTTTGCAGAGGCAATATGAACGGCATGATTTCCCTGAGCAGCCAAAGGAGAGTGGGCTATCTGTGATCCAACGCTTCAAACAAGACCTGAAGAATGACCTGATTGCAGGTTTGCTGGTGGTGATTCCGCTGGCGACCACAATCTGGCTAACCATCACCGTCGCTACTTGGGTAATCAACTTTCTGACGAAAATTCCCAAGCAGGTTAATCCTTTCAACGACCTCAACCCAATTTTGGGAAATCTGCTGAATCTAGTAGTTGGCTTGGCTGTGCCGCTGCTGTGTATTCTGCTGATTGGCTTGATGGCGCGTAATATTGCTGGACGCTGGCTGCTTGACTTTGGTGAGCGGTTGTTGCAGGCGATTCCGCTGGCAGGCTCGGTCTATAAGACCTTGAAGCAACTGCTGGAAACGCTGCTGAAGGATACAAACGGTAAGTTTCGGCGAGTGATTTTGGTGGAATATCCCCGTCGTGGGATGTGGGCGATCGCCTTTGTCACGGGCACTCTAAACCCACAGATTCAGCCTCAGTTTTCGGAAACCATGCTGAGCGTCTTCATTCCCACGACTCCTAACCCAACCACAGGCTGGTATGCTGTCATTCCAGAACGGGATGCAGTCAACCTCTCAATGTCGATCGAAGATGCCTTTAAAGTCGTTATCTCAGGCGGAATTGTTGGACCTGGCTTGTCCAGCACCGTGCTTCCCCCGGCCAACTTTGAGGAGCGCAAACTGGAGCCAGTGCTGGAGCCACTCCCTGAGATGAAGCCAGAAGTGAAGCGGCAAACCTACTCCGTGCTGCCCTCCGAAGAAGACTAGACTTTTATTGAACCTTGTCAATTAATTTGTCATGCAAGCCCGCCGAATTGCCCGTGAACTGGCTCTCTTGAGCATCAGTCAACTCCCTGCCAACCAGGAGCGACTGCAAGCCCAACAACTGCAAAGCATCGTACTGGCAGCGGTGCGGACGCTGACTACAGAACTGCACGATCTGCTAGAGACGGCATCAGCAGAATTGAAGCGGAGCAGCGATCGCCTCCTCTCCAGTGAAACTCGGGCAACCGACTTGCAAAGCGCTAAGGTGATGGTGAATGAGTCGATTGACCTAACGCAAACTGCCATTAATCGTCTGGGTGCAGCGGTGGAGCTACCCGAATTTCTTCAGCTTGCAAACCAGCAAGAGGTTAGGGCCTACGCAATGGAGCTACTGAGCAACGTGCAGACCCACCGCGAGGACATCGATCGGCGGTTAGGGGAGGCGATCGTTTCCTGGCAGGTCAATCGCTTGCCCCGAATCGATCGAGACATTTTACGAATTGCGCTCACCGAAATGCTGTTTTTGGGTGTGCCCGATCGCGTTGCAATCAATGAAGCGGTTGAGCTAGCCAAACGCTACAGCGGCGAAGAAGGCTATCGGTTCATCAACGGAGTGCTGCGGCGAGTCAGTGACCAAGCGAAGGGTGAGCCGCTAGTCGAGACAGAGTAATTGAAGTTCTTCCAAGAACATTTTCATAAAGAATAAAGGCGGTAAGCGTTGCGTCCCTGAGCTTTTGCTTGATACAGCGCTTCGTCGGCTAGGGCAACCAGGGCATCGGGTAAAACCTGTTGTACAGGAATGGTGGTAGCAATGCCGATGCTAACGGTGATGTAGGGGGCAATGGGCGATCGCCCATGATCAATCTGAAGTTGCTGTACTCGTGCCTGAATCAATTCGGCAACCTGAGTCGCTCCTGCGGCGACGGTATTGGGCAAAATGACGGCAAATTCTTCGCCGCCGTAACGAGATACCAGGTCAGCAGAGCGTTTCAGGGTTTCGGCGATCGCTCTGGCAATTTGGCGAAGGCACTGGTCGCCCGCAATGTGGCCATAGGTATCGTTATAGAGCTTAAAGTGGTCAATATCGCACAGCAGCAGTGACAGCGGGGCTGCTTCACGAGTCAGCCGATTCCACTCGCGCTGGAGGTGTTCATCAAAACCCCGACGATTGGCGATTTGGGTTAGCCCATCCAGGTTGGCAAGGTGCTGTAGCTCTCGATTTGTCTCTTCTAGCGCCAGGACGATCTTTTTGCGATCGCTAATATCTTGTCCGATGCCAATACTGCTGCCATCCGACAGCTTGATATTTGCCCAAGTTGTATCGATGACTTGTCCCAATCGAGTACGGGTCTTAAAGTCTCGCCAGTTTCGGTCTGCTTGCTGGATAGTATCCGTCACCTGCTGCCGATATTCTGGGTCGGGGTAAAGCTCTACCATCAGGTTATGCTCTCTGAGTTGCTCAACGCTCCAGCCTAAGACCGTTTCAAACTCCTGATTGACCCAGATCATCTGACCATTGGGTGAGAAAATGAGAGCATAACGGGCACATGGTCAAAAATCGTGCGAAGCATTTCCCGCTGTTTGAGCAAGGCTTCTTCTACAGTTTTTGCTCCGTCACATCTTCTGAGATGCCAACGTGTCGGAGAATTTGACCGGATTCATCACAGATTGGGAAAGTCCGCGAGAAAATCCAGCGAATTGAGCCATCGGCTCTAAGGATGCGATATTCCTTTGCCGTTCTGCGTCCTAGCTGCTGCTTTTCTAAAGTAGCCAATACGTACTCACGGTCATCCGGATGGATGCATTCCATCCAGTCTTGGGGTTGCTGATAGAGGCGATCGCGGCTGTAACCGTAGACCTCCTCGTAAGCTGGACTGACATAAAGCGTTTGCCTTGCGTCAGCAGTTTCTACAAAGAAAACATCGCGGATGTTGTCGGTGATTTCGCGCAGCCGTTCCTCGCTTTGCTGAAGTTCCAGATTAAGCTGTTTGCGGTCAGTAATATCCGTTGCAACGGTAGTCACGACCCAACCGTTTGCAGCCACGTCCCAACGGGAAGATAGATTAACCGAAATCCAGCGGAGGGTCCCATCTTTATGCTGAAAGCGATATTCTGCTGTGGCGGCTCGTTCAGCGATAATTTTTTCATAGAGAGGAACCAGGACGTTTTCGTAGTCTTCTGGCAGGACTCCGGTTGTCCACAGGTCAGGATGTGCCATCAGTTCCTGGTTGCTGTAGCCGAAGACGGACTCGCAGCCGGAAGAAACATAATCGTACTTCCAGGTTTTGTCAGAAAATACGCGAAAACTGCTGATTGAGGCGATCGCGCTGTCGATGATGTCGCTCAGCTTAGCCTGGGTTGCTTGCAGGGCAATTTCAAGCCGTTTATGTTCTGTAATATCGGTATCTACAGCCGTCACTTGCCAGTAATCTGCTTCGCGGTGGGCGATCGCGGTGCTGCGAATCCAACGTAGGGAGCCATCTTTGTGCTGAAAGCGGTATTCTTTGTGGGCAATTTGTTCTGTAAAGAGCTTGTCAAAGGCTGGAAAAATTATTGCCTGCTGATCCTCTGGGGGAACTCGTGAGATCCAGAGGGTGTGGTCTGCCATCAGTTCTGCTGGGGTGTAGCCAAAGATCGTTTCACAGCCTGCGGAAAAATAGTCGTATTGCCAGATGCCGTCAGGAAATAGGCGGAAGCTGAGAATCGAGGCGATCGCATTATTGAGAATGCCATTGAGTTTGGCTTCGGAGGCTTGCAGCGCTAACTCAAGCTGTTTGCGTTCTGTAATGTCTAACACCGTGCCAAACAATCTAACTACTTTCCCCTGGTCGTTCAGAGTGACTTCTCCTCTGGACTCAACATGACGAATTGAGCCATCGGGTCGGATAATTCGGTGATCGATTTGATACGGCGCTCCTTCGGCAAGGGTGCGATTGTCTGCCTGCTGAACTTTGTCTAAATCATCGGGATGCACAAACTGTTGAAGCATTTCAGCCCGCGTCGGTTTGGGTTGGGTTGGGTCAAGCCCAAAGATCCGAAATAGTCCTTCTGACCAACTGCCAGTCATGTTTTCAATGTCGGCTTCCCAACTGCCAATGTGGGCAACTCGCTGGGCGGCAAGGAGGGCAGCTTCACTCTGGCGCAGTTTTGCTTCGGCGAGCTTGCGATCGCTGACATCAGCAATAAACCCAATGACTCTTACCAGTTCACCGGAGCTATCGCTGAAGAATCGGCATTTGTCTTCAATCCAGATATAGGCTCCATCTTTACGGCGAATCCGGTATTCTGCCAGGTAGGAGTCGTCCTGGGCGATCGCGTTCTCAATTTCAGAGCGCAAAATTTCAGGATGGTTTGGGTCAAGTAGTTCCATCCAACCATCCAGCGTTTGCGGCATTTCAGCGATGGTGTAGCCCAAGATTTCCTTTGTGTTAGGTCCCCAGGTGATGCGCTCAGCGTTGATGTCCCATTCGTATAAAATCTGTCCGCTGGCTTGCCCCGCCGCTTCGTAGCGGTTTTGCCATTCGGTTAGCTCGGTCAGGTATCGCTGCTGTAGCGTAAACCGCTCTTGCTGGAGCCTTTCTGCTAGTTTGCGATCGCTGATGTTGCGTCGAACTGCCAAAATACAGGCTTGACCGTCTAAGTCGATCACCTCGGCGGAGAGCAAAATGGTCTTCGTTTCGCCAGTGGCAGTTTTGACACTAAATTCCAAATTGTCAACGGTGCCTTCCCGCTGAAGCCGCTCACGAAAGAGCGATCGCTGTTCGTGAGAGTGCCAAAAGCTGAGTTCTGTTGTGGTGCGCCCTACGGTTTCTTCACGAGTGAAGCCATAGAAATCGAGGAAGCTATCGTTGACTTCGATGATTCGCCCTTCTGCCAGGGTCGTGATCGTCATGGGGTCAGGGCTATATTGAAAGATTTTTGTGAATTTGGACTCAGATTCCTGAAGCGCTGCTTTCACCTCCTCGAAAGAGGCTTGCAGTCGCTGTGCCATCTGGTTGAAGGACTGAGCCATTATCTCCAGTTCTTGAATTGGAAGACGAGTGGGAATCTGCTGGTCAAACTCGCCCTCGGCGATCGCCCTGGATACCTTGCTAAGCTGCAAAATGGGTTTGACTACTAGGCAAGCAAAGACAAGACTGAGGGCGATCGCCCCAGCCAGCGTAATCAAACCGAGCAGCAGAGCCGTAAGCAGGTCAATTTGCTGGCTTTTGCTCCAGGAAAGATAGTAGATTGTCCCCGTTGCCGTTAGACTCCCTAAAACAAAGGGGGCTACCAAAATAAGCTGAAGAGGGATTTGATAAGAATGCAGCTTAGATTGCCAACGTTGAAAAACGACACCGAAACGGATATTTGGCATTGACAATTCTCCGTATCAGGCAAGATTATCTTCGGGTAGATGGCGATCGCGCCCACTGCGGCTGATTGCACCTAATCCGGCTGCACGAGTAAAATGCTTGATTCACTTCTTGAATAGTTACTACTGATTAACTGCTTAAGTTTTTTAGGGCCTACTTGAATTTTTAGAATTTTGTACTCTGACTAACGCACCCTTCTCCTTAATAATGCCATTGAGTCCTCAACGGTAAGCAAGCTTTGTCATACTTAGAAACACATTGAGCTGGGCAGCAACCTCGAATGGGACTTGGAAAAACTCGCTTTTCAGAGGTCGGTTTGCTAAAACTGCTGGTCTTGCATCTTCTCCTGGATTGCTCTGTAATACTATTCAAAAAGAGTGAGTATCACAAGTTTTTAAGGATAAATCCCTTTAGTAACGGCTTCACGGCTTTAGCAATTAGCAGTTTTATCTGTACTACTCAAAACTTTAGTTAATTCAAAAGCTATTAATAGTTCGTTTGATAGAAGTTGCCTCAAGATAGTGGGGTTTGATGAATCTTTCTAAGGTTAAAAATATATCTTTAAAATAGAAACAACGACATTCTTCTAACTTATTTATAGCTGTAGTCAGCTAGGTTAGGACAAGGACATTTTGGTGGCGCGGCTCCGCCGCGCCACCAAAATGTCCTAATCAATATGGCTACCGCTATAAGTCAAGACTTTTGCATTTGCCTGTGGAACAAACAGCTAAGATCTGCGACTTCTTTGGAGAAGTCGCAGATCTTGGACCCTTAGGGCTTCCGCATCTCTCTATGGAACAAGGGGCTGAAGCCCCTTGTTAACGTGGCGATCGCCCGACTTTACGTTCTCTTGCGTAAGTCCTGTTATGCCTAGAGTGAGAGATTTCTTAGATTTCTAGTTATCGATATCTAAAGAAATCACCCGCCTCCATCCCTTCTGCTGACGTTGTCAACGAAAGGGGCGATCGCCTCTATAAATTCTGCCGTAGATTCATAGGGCAACACGTTACGACCTGCTAGCTGAATGCCTTGAGCCTGGGGCAACCGCTTCAGGTAGTCTGCCATGCGCTGCTCTGGGGTTTCTGCCTGCCCAGAGCGGCTGATGCTAGAGGCGGTGTCGCCGAGGACAACCAGGGTCGGCGGGGTCAGTTGAGCGATCGCCTGCTCATAATTTTTGCGCCAAAAACCCGCCAAAAACGAAA
The DNA here is from genome assembly GCA_012033355.1 of Leptolyngbyaceae cyanobacterium RM1_406_9. Classification (GTDB taxonomy): domain Bacteria; phylum Cyanobacteriota; class Cyanobacteriia; order Elainellales; family Elainellaceae; genus JAAUTN01. The sequence goes on from JAAUQZ010000021.1 coordinate 19,894, forward strand.
AAACAGCGTGACGGCTCTCTGGGTCTTCTGCTCCAGCCACCAGTTCATTGAGCCATTCTGTATCGACGGCCTCAGCCCTAGCAAAAAGCTGTTTGGTGGAAAAAGAACGCAGAAACTCGCGCCGTCTTGCGTAGCGATAAAAAGCATTCCCTAGCGGCGAGTCAAATAAATTCCAGCTTAGCTTTTGCTGCCAGAGGGGGGTTGCCTGCGTCATGACCTTCCAGGCAGGCGGGCCAGCCAAGATTAGCCCCTGAATCAGATGGGTTGAATTGAGCGATGGTTTTAGCTGGATGAGGGCGATCGCCACTGGCAACAACGCCCCCTGTACCACCACTATGACTGGACGCTGCACCACCGTCCGCAAAAAGTGCTGAAGCTGATCTGCCCAATCTTCAGGCGTGTAGGCAACGTGAGGCAGAGCGCTTTCTCCACAGCCCAGCAAATCGGGCAAGTAAAGTGGATTAAGCTGACCTGACTCAAACCAGGACTGGCAAAATCGATCCCAAAAGTGCCGGGATAGGCCCACCCCAATTGGATGAATCAGCAGCAGTGGCGTTTGCTCGGCTTCGCCTTCAGCGCTGCAAGTCTGGACTTCAAAGGCGCAGCGGTAGCCCCGCCAGGGATAAAACCGAGTCGCGGCTGGGGGAGTTAACTTCATCCAAAAACGGGATAGAGAACCAGGCACAGCATCGCCAGAATGCCACCAATGACATAGAACCAGGCCACAATCTGCGTCTCTGACCAGCCCGTGAGTTCTAGATGATGATGCAGCGGAGCCATCTTGAACAGGCGTTTGCCGATGCCGTTCTCATTTTTGGTCGCTTTGTAGTAGCTGACTTGAGCAATCACGGAGAGCGTTTCGACAAAGAAGATACCGCTGAGAATCAGCAGCCCCAGTAGGTTGTTACTCAGCAGGGCAACAGCCGCGAGTGCGCCGCCCAGCGCCAGAGAACCCGTGTCGCCCATAAAGACGTTGGCCGGGTTGCGATTGTGTGCCAGGAAGCCGAGGCAACTGCCACTCATGCAGGCGCAGAAGACCATCAGCGCGGGAGAAGTTGGGGCGGCTAAAACGCCTAAGCCCAGCAGGGCGATCGCCCCTGTACCTGCCGCCAGCCCATCCAGCCCATCCGTCAGGTTGGTTGCATTACTTTCAGCAACTAACGCAAACCAGCCCAGCGGAAACAGCAAAAAGCCCAACGGAAGCGAAAATCCGAAGGGCAGCGCCAGGTTTGTGATGCGAAAGGGTTGACTCCACAGCAGCCAAAGACAAAACAGCCCGCCAAAACCAATTTGCAGGACGAGCTTGAGCTTAGGAGAAATTCCTTTGTTAGAGCGACGGCGTAAAATCTGCCAGTCGTCAAGCCAGCCGATTGCGGCGTAGGAGAGGGTAAGCGCAGAGACAGCGACAACTTCCGGGGCAAAGCGCGACCAGAGCAGGGCGATCGCCACTCCCACCGGAACAAAAAATATGCCGCCCATCGTCGGTGTCCCTGCCTTCTTTAGATGGGCCTGAGGGCCATCTTCACGGATCACCTGCCCTGCCTTTAACCGCCGTAAAATCGGGATTGCCCAGTATCCCAGGGCTGCGGTGAGCAGGGTGCAGACCCACAGGGGAACGGTTAGAGAAATTCCTAGACCGAGCGATCGCCCCGCTAGCCCATCCAGCCATAAAGAGGCACCGCTGAGAGCAATGCTTAAGGTCAAAAACAAACCCACTCCAGAAAACCCTACAGGTTTGTCAGAAAATAGCTTAGCGTCCACAAATGTCTCACTTCACTCCACACCATGTATATCCAAAGACTTACAAATTGCCTCTGGCTAATCAGGATCAAACTCTAGCAGTCGATCCGGTTTGAATCGTTCTTCACCACTGCGGGGATTATCCCCTAATCTGCGCTAGTCGTCTAGTTCTACCACATCATCATCGTCATCATCGTCAAAGCTGTTATCGTCGCCTGCCATCAATTCAGTGATTTCTTCTTCTTCATCGCGATACTCAAGTTCTTGCACGTCACGAGCCAAAAGGCGGCCTGTTCCCTCTAGCCAATCTAAGATTGAGGCATCTTGCTGAGGCGGAATCACCGGAGCGGGCTGACTGCGAGGATATTGACGAAGCGCGGGATTGTACATACTGCTTAGCTGAGTTTTGGGTAACGGTTGGTAAGGGTTGGTTAACTAGAGATGTAACTTCTGACAACTACCTCATCGGAATGAGGAAATTCGGATGCCAACTGCTAGATCTTAAAGTCAAGCTTCTAAGATATGTGTAAAACCTCGTATCAGGAAAACCTCATATAGATAAAGCTCTAACAAACAGTCAGCACAACAACGCCACTTTACGTTGGGTAGCGCTAGCTCAAATTTCACCTTACGTCAAGCAAGTTGTCAAGACATCTTTAGTGCAAAATTTTGGCGGGTGCCAAAAATAAAATTTCTACGTTTATATTTTATTGTGGAGGTCAGTTCCAATGGTTGCAAAAGCTAAGGTGCTGGAGGCGATCGCAGGCAAAAACAGAGGATTACTCACAACCGAACTGGACAAACTCGCTATCTTGTCCGTCATTGCTCAGCTAGAAGACCAGAACCCTAACCCACGCCCTCTAGAGGCGACTGACAAGCTAGACGGCAACTGGCGGTTGCTTTACACCACGAGCCAAGACCTTTTGAGAATTGACCAACTGCCTTTGTTTAAGCTGGGACAAATTTATCAATATATCCGAGCCAGAGAAGCCAAGATTTACAACGTCGCTGAAATATATGGGTTGCCTTACTTGGAGGGGCTGATTAGTGTTGCGGCTCGGTTTGAGCCAGTGAGCGATCGCCGCGTCCAGGTGAAATTTGAGCGATCGATTTTAGGGCTACAGCGCCTGATTAACTATCAGTCGGCGCAGCACTTTGTGGAAGCAATTGAGTCGGGTCAAAAATTCACGGCGATCGACTTCAACATCACAAATCGAGATCAGCAAGGCTGGCTGGATATTACCTACCTGGATGACGATTTGCGAATCGGTAGAGGAAATGAGGGCAGTGTGTTTGTCCTTACCCGAAATAAGTGAAACCTTCTTTGGAAATCTTCTAAGTCCAAAGGAACTTTACAAAACGCCATGCTCATTCGCCTGTCTCAAGCTCAGCTTAATTTACTGGAAACCTGTCCCCGTAAGTTTCAGCAAGTCTATCTCGATCAGCTTGGTACCCCGATCGCCCCAGAGCAGCAGGACCAAATGAACTGGGGGAGCCGATTTCACCTGCTTATGCAGCAACGCGAATTAGGGCTACCCCCGCTAACAGCTTCTACAGCGGATCGGTTACTTCAATCTTGCGTAGATGCCTTCATCCAGGCTGCACCAGAGCTATTTCATCAGCAAGCGGTTTTTCGTCAGAGCGAACATCGCCGCACCTTAGAGTTTCAGAGCTATTTGCTGACGGTGGTGTATGACTTGCTGATTCTCAACCCACAGCAGGCACAGATTTTAGACTGGAAAACCTACCCTCGACCGCAAGACCCGCGATGGCTAGCAGAGAATTGGCAAACTCGGCTCTATCCCTTTGTCCTGGCAGAAACCAGCGACTATTCACCGGAAGACATTTCAATCACCTACTGGTTTGTACAGGCTACACAATCTGTCTCTGAGACAAATCCTGAGACTCCTGAAACAACATTTCAACCCCAAAGTCTGAAGTTTAACTACAGCAAAGCTCAACATGAAGCCACTCGCTCAAAACTAGTTGCCCTGTTGAGTCAACTCACTGAATGGCTAGAGAGATATCAGGTAGGAGAACCATTCCTGCAAGTAGAAGTAGGCGCAAATCAGTGCGGGTTTTGCGCTTTTGATGTTCGCTGCCAGCGGCATCAGCCTCAAACGACTGATTTTGAGGAGTTGCCCACTCTAGACGAGATTCAAGAAGTGGCGCTGTGAAGATGCAGATAGGATACTGTGATACATAAAATTGTCTCCGAGTAAAGATTTCAACTATAAAAGTTTGCAAACCTTAAGATTAGTTGTTACATTGCAAGCATCCCATTATTCCTCCACTGCTCCTCATGAAACTTTTTGGTATTCTCCCTACTCCTCCACCGCTCAAGGCTCAGTCGCGTGTCTATGACCTGAAAGCCCGTTTAGATTGGGGAGAGCCTGCCCTAACTATTTTGGATGTACGCGATCGCACCCAGTTCAATTCTCACCACATCATGGGTGCCGTTTGTATGCCCATTCAAGAATTAACCAGCCGTGCATTAACCAGCTTGGAACTCGACCGCGACATTTATGTTTACGGTGAAACGGACGATGAGACGGTCGAAGCTGCGACACAACTGCGGCAGGTCGGCTACAAAAACATCTCTGAACTGAGAGGTGGCGTGGCAGCATGGAAGGCAGTAGGTTATCCGGTTGAGTCTGCGTCATCTCTCCTGTCTGCTTAACTGCAAGAGAGTTAAGATGAGGTGAAGTTTTAGTCAACCTGATGAATGAGCCAAACCGTTTGGATTGCAAGACACGGAAACCGTCAGGACTTTGTTGACTCTAGCTGGCATCGCACCGCCGAACGCCCTTTTGATCCGGGACTCTCTCCCGACGGAATTTTGCAGGCAAAGCAATTAGGAGAGCGACTCAAAGCAGAAAAAATTGCTTACATCTTTGCATCTCCTTTCCTTCGCGCTGTAGAAACTGCTCATTATGTAGCAGATGCCTTAGATCTCTCAATCAAGGTCGAGTCTGGGTTGAGCGAATTTCTTAACCCAAACTGGTTTTTTTCAACGCCAGAGCAACTCGCGCTCGACTCCCTGGCACAGATTTTTCCTGAGGTCGATCGCGGCTACAATTCTCGTGCGATCGCCCAATATCCTGAGACAGAGCAGACTGCTTTTTTGCGGGCTGGGAAGGTTGCTCGGCAACTGGCAGACGAGTTTTCGCAAAACCTGCTGTTAGTTGGGCACGGAGCCTCCGTTTTAGGCGCGGTCAGAGGGTTGCTCAACCAGCCTATTCACGTTAGCTGCCCACTTTGTGGGCTATTCAAGCTGGTACGTCAAGAAGGCGAGTGGCTGATGGAGTTGAGCGGCGATGTCTCTCATCTCAGCAAAACGGAGCAAAATATTCGCTATATCTAATTCTTCGCTACATCTAATTTAACGGCTGTAAATTCCCTGTAAATTTGCTGAAGAACTGCCCCAAGAACGACGATGTGGGGAACAGCGAAAACTAAACTGTTAGTGATACTGGGTAGGCTCTGATAATCATGACACAAATACTGGCAGGGGATATTGGCGGCACTAAGACGATCCTGCGGTTGGTAGAGGCGCAGGCGGGCGCGACGACGGCAGCCGCAAAATTGCGTACTCTTTATGAAGCTCGCTATTCCAGCCCAGAATTTCCTGATTTAGCGCCGATGGTACGCAAGTTTTTGGGTATGGCTCAGCAGGAGTTAGGAGAAGAGCCAAAACCTGAAAAGGCTTGCTTTGCGATCGCGGGTCCCGTTGTCAAAGACACGTCTGCTTTGACCAACCTAACCTGGTCACTGGATGCCAGACGGCTAGAGAAGGAATTGGCGATCGCCAACATCACTTTAATCAACGACTTTGTTGCTGTCGGCTATGGTGTTCTAGGTGTAGATTCCTCAGATTTACACACGCTTCAAGAGGTTGAGGCTGAAGTAGATGCCCCGATCGGCGTTTTGGGAGCGGGAACGGGGTTAGGAGAAGGCTTTTTGCTGAAGCAGCCAGATGGCTATCACGTCTACCCTTCGGAGGGCGGTCATGCAGATTTTGCTCCCCGCTCTGAGCTAGAGTTTCAACTGCTGAAATACCTGCTGGATAAGCACGATATCCGCCGGATTTCGGTGGAGCGGGTGGTGTCAGGGCAGGGCATTGTTGCAATTTACCAGTTTTTGCGCGATCGCCACTATGCTGAAGAATCTCCGGAGGTGGGCAATGTGATTCGCACCTGGGAGGGCGAGAAAGGCCTCAGTGAAAAGACGGTTGATCCGGCGGCGGCGATTTCAGTGGCGGCTCTAGCAGGAAGCGATCGCCTCTCTGTTCAAACGATGGAAATTTTTGTTGCCGCCTATGGAGCAGAGGCAGGCAACCTTGCCTTAAAGCTACTGCCCTACGGCGGACTATATTTGGCAGGTGGAATTGCTGCTAAAAACCTCAGCCTGATGCAGGATGGCACCTTCCTCAAAGCCTTTGCAGACAAGGGCCGAGTCAGTCCATTGCTGAAGAAGGTTCCGATTCACATCATCTTAAATCCCCACGTAGGGCTGGTTGGCGCAGCCGTTCGAGCGGCTCAGCTTTAGGGAGTGATGGGTGATTGGACTTCCCCCATTCAGGTAATGCCAGTGGACGAAGTGCGATCGCCCTTACAAAATGTAATCTAGCTAGCAGATTTCAAATTGATGTAGCTCGGTTTTACGTTGGGACAGCGACTACAGCAGCGGCTAGTGGGCGATCGCGATTTAGACTAAGGCAGCTAACTCCAGGGCAGGACTTATGCATTCTCCCGGAAAACAAGGGGCTTAAGCCCCTTGTTTGCGTGGCGATCGCCTGATTTTGCATTCTACTTGCGTCAGTCCTGAAGAAACTCAAGCCCCTTAGTTTTTGTGGTCTAGTGGTGATTTGAGTCGGTCGGTTGTCCTGGCGGTGTGATGAGAGGGGTGAACTGCAAGATGAATACGAATCGGAATACACTCGCAGTCTATTCAAGATCAAAGATTGTGTCTGAAATTTGGGCTTGTCTGCTGCTGTCGGTGCCCCTGGCAGCAGCACAGGTATCCCAGGCGGCAACTGCCTTTGTAGATACTGTAATGATGGGCTTGCTGGGCAGCCAAACCCTGGCAGCAGGAGGACTGGGAGCGGTCATTTTCTCTACGCTGCTGCTGGTCTGTACAGGCGTTGTTTCGGCAGTTGGACCGCTGGTTGCAGAGGCTTATGGGGCAGGAAACATCAAGGCGATTGAGGGAATTGTGCGACAGGGCTTATGGCTATCGCTGGTGCTGTCATTTCCCTGTATGCTGCTGATTTGGCATGGCGATGTTCTACTGATTGCTCTAGGACAGGAGCCTGACAACGCAGTTTTGGCAGGGGCTTATTTGAAGGCCGTAATGTGGGGATTTTTTCCGGCGATCGCCTTTGCATCCCTGAAAAACTTTGTTTCGGCGCTTTCTCGCCCCCGTTCTGTGATGGTGATCATGCTGTGCGGGCTGGTGTTTAATGCGATCGCCAACTATGTGCTGATGTTTGGCAAACTGGGGCTTCCGGCACTGGGTTTAGCAGGAATTGGCTGGGCTAGCAGCATTTCTCTGTGGGGAATGCTGATTGCGCTAGTCAGTTTTATTCTAAGTCAGCGGGTTTTTGAACTCTACCAGGTATTCCATTACTTTCAGTTTGAGGGCAGTGTCTTTTGGGAACTTGTGCAAACGGGATGGCCAATCGGCATACTGTTTGGGGTTGAAACCGGACTCTTTGCAATTACCGCTTTTTTGATGGGTCATTTAGGTACAACCATCCTGGCAGCACATCAAATCGCCCTACAAACTGCTGCTTTAACCTTCATGGTTCCAGCAGGAATTTCCTACGCGACAACGGTACGGGTGGGGCAGTTGATTGGACAGGGCGACCCACAGGGGGCACGGTTAGCGGCTTACGTCAGTTTGGGAATCGGCAGCGCCTTTATGGGCGTAATGGCGATCGCCTTTTGGATCTTTCCAGAAGCAATTACCTCGGTTTACATTGACGTTCGCAACCCAGCAAATGCTGCTGTGGTGCAAGTAGCAAAAGCGCTATTGGGCGTTGCGGCAATGTTTCAGCTTGTAGACGGCATTCAAATCATCGCAGCAGGCGCATTGCGCGGCTTAAAAGACACCCGTACCCCAATGCTGATCGGCATTTTCTCCTACTGGTTTGTGGGGCTAATCAGCGGCTACTCGCTGGGCTTTTGGCTCCGTTTGGACGGCGTTGGCTTATGGTGGGGATTGGCTTTGGGGCTACTTAGCGCTTCAGTGATTTTTACCTGGCGATTCAACTATTTGATTGCTCAGTTAATTCGGCGATCGCCCACTCCAGCAAAAGCGATCGCCTGTGGGCGGTAGCTTTTGCTGGAGCATATAACTTGACCCGTGAACAGTTGAGCGATCGCACTTATAAGTTACGCTGCGCTAACTGAGATCTTGCACTAATTGTTCACTAGAATTTCCAGGGGAGATGTGAATATTTTTGTCTGATGCTGTGAACATCTGCTAGCGTTTCTTTGAAATATGTTTTCACTGACGCTACGTGATTCTCCTCTGACAAAAATGTGTGTAGCGGTTTTACCTGTGTAATGCTTGACCAGTTTTTTGCTTGAGTCAAATTATGCCCACGCCACTTGCCGGAGCTAGATTGTACAACCTCAAGCATTGCTTTTAGAATTTGTTCTCGATCTGTTGAGTTTGGAACTGTCTCAATCAAAATACCAACTTCAGGGTAGTTTGTTGTAATGGACGGATTCATCCAGTAACCTAGTCCAACCCAAATATCACCTCTGCGATCGCTGCTGATAATATATCGGTTGTGTTGTCTCAATTGAGTGGAGGCAGTCCCAATCTCAGAGACAGAACCACAAGTTACGCGAAACTCTTCAAAAACTTCTCCTAGTAAGGTCTCATCCATGATACTTCTTGCGTTCGAGAAATTCGTCAGAGCTAAAATATCAATTGCGCTAAATTGTCCACTCTGAGACATATTATTAATCTCCATAAAGCTTTTGATTTCTTTCAATAAAAAATCTTCTTGATATTTGGCTAAAATCGATACACTTCATGCCACCGAAGCTGTAAAAACTTTATTTTTGTGCGATCGCAACGCTCCAGGATTTTATTTTGATCCTTCGGCTCATAGTCTCTGGTAATAAATAGCAGAACCCCACTGTCCACACTTTGCAAATGATTGAGATGCTCTGCATATCGCTTTAACTGCTCACAACCTTCGGTTGAGCCAATTTTTGATTCTATAAAAATGACCTCCCTTTGCCCACCCGATGCTAATTCAATAAAAACATCTGGTCTACTAGCATGGGCATGGTTTGTTAGTGCATCAAAACTTTCCTGAGTTGAGAGGTAAATAGAATCTGGCTGTTTAATCGCTGAAATAGAAAAGTGACTAAGTAGCTCAAGCAGAATGTCAGATCTCGCCTTAAGTAGAAAAACAAAGATTTCAGTAAAGAAATCTTCCAAAGGGGTTCTGTTACTGTCTCTATTCCTGAGTTGCAATAGCTTATTGAAGAGTGATTCCAATGACGTACATTTAAAGACTCTGATAAGTCAAGAGTACCCGAATCATTGAGGTGGTGCAAATCCCGTTAAGTCCTTTTGGGTCAGATCCCAGAAGTTGGAAAATGAAATGGGATTGATCCTTCAAAAGCAACGGTGTGAAATGTGACGAGAGCTTTTTTGCCCGGTTCGCTTACACATCGGGAAATACTTTTCTTCGTAGTCAACAAGAACGTCACCTGCTTGATGTGCGGGAATTTTAACTGAAGGCATGGTCGCCTCCTGGGAGTCAAGGTATAAATAGCTCTCTGAGGATCATTGCTATTCCGAGCAAGCCAACTCCTAATACAAAAACATAAGCCAAACCTTTAGCATCTCCCAGGTTGAGAGTAAATGGTCCGAGGACTAAGTTGCCGCCAACCAAGCCAACTACAGAAGTCATCACTAAGAGAAGTCCTATCAGCAATTCTGAATTGTCAACTGGTATTGGCATCCCTTTTCTTCTCCACTTAAACTTAAAGATGGTTGACTCGAATCCAACGAATTGCGATCGCCTTGCAGGTTTCCCCAAAGCGATTTCTATACTTAAATGCTGCGATCTAATAAAGCTTGTATGATGCTTACCTTGCTAAGTGCAAGATATTGGAGTAAATATTCATTAGCCCCAGGTCATCTGCAATGATTGCTACCAATGACCAATGACCCAATCAGTACCCCAATCTTTCTCGTGCCTGCTGACGCAAGGGTGCAGCTTGGGGATGGTCAGGCTGAATTTGTAAGGCTTTGTCGAGAGATGCGATCGCCTGGTCAAAGCGGCCCAAATTCCACAGTGCTTCGCCTCTCGTAGCCCAGGCTTCAACGGAATTGCGGTCAAGGGCGATCGCTCTATCTAGCGCCGAAATTGCCTCCACCGATCGCCCAAAGCTTTGTAGAGTTATGCCCAGGTCAACCCAAGCGCCGATCAGGTCTGGCTTGAGTTGGGTTGCCCTTTCAAATAGCCTGAGCGACTGGAGCGATCGCCCCTGTTCTCGATAAGCTCGTCCCCTGCTCCAGTAAGCTTCAGCGTAATTAGGATTAATCGCCAGCGCATCATCACAGGCGACCACCGCTTCGGCAGGCTGCTGCAAATAGGTGAGACTGTGGCAGCGCCCCCAGTGCGCTTCGGCCCTAACAGGACTGAGAGCCAGCAAGCTATTGTATGCTTCTAGCGCCTGTTGAAACTGGCCGTTTTGCCGCAGGCGATCGCCCCGGTTTTGCAGTTTTGCAGCCCATTCCTCTGGCACAGGTAAAGCTGGAGCGGCGATTGAACGAATCACTGGAACAGCGGGATTGCCTGCCTCAGAACCAACCGTTTCAACCGGAGAGCTAACAGGCTCCAAAAAGGCACCCGTTTGCAGCGCTACAAAGGTTGTGCCTGCGGTGACAAGCCCAACCAGCCCCAACCCAAATCCAAGTTTTGCTAATCGCCGCTTGCGGATAGGTTGTAACTCTAATTTTGCTGAAGACTGGGGCTGATCTGGGGCGGAATCGGGTTCTGCGGAGTGGCTTCCATTCAGTTCGTCGGACCGAAACTGGTAGGAGGCTGTTTCTGACTCCAGCGCCGATATAGAAATTTGAACGGTTGTGTCAGAGGGGGTAAACGCATCCGTAGCGGCTGACATAATTTCTGATGCAGTGGTCTCTGCACCTGAAAGAGAGTCTAGTGGCGGGTCAATAAATTCGGGTAACGGCGGCAAAAACTCGACTGCCCCAGCCGGGAGGGTCTCAAAGGCTTCCAGGGCTTCTACAGCGGTGGGATAGCGATCGCGAAAATCATAGCGCACCATACACTCTAGAATTTCTGCTAGTTCAGAACTGACATCAGAAGTGCGATCGCGCCAGTCAATTTCTCCAGTATCAGGATGTTCTCCTAATCGTTTTGGGTGAATTCCAGTGAGTGCCTGAATTCCGATAATTCCCACCGCATAAACATCGCTGCTAAAGCGCGGCTTACCCGCCAGTTGCTCATTAGGAATGTAGCCCTGGGTGCCAATCGAAACCGTCAAGTCGGTTACACCCGTATCAGGATTGGCGCTTTGAGTGCTAACCTGCTTCACTGCTCCAAAGTCAATCAGTACGATCCTGCCGTCTTTGCGCCGACGCATCAGGTTAGATGGCTTGATGTCACGGTGAATTACCTGCTGCTGATGCACAAATGCCAAAACTTGAAGAATGTCTCTTAACAGCGCAATCACCTGATCCTCGGGCCAGATTTTGCCTTTCCTAAGCTGGCGATTCAGAGATTCCCCTTCAATAAATTCCTGAGCCAGATAAAACTCTTGATTTTCCTCAAAGTGGGCAAACAGGGCCGGAATCTGATGGTGGCTGCCCAACTGGTAAAGCGCCCGTGCCTCTGTATCAAACAAACGCCTGGCCATTTGCAGGCTCTTGTCGTCATTTGTTTGTGGCAGCAAGCGCTTGACAACACAGCGAGGATGCCCTGGCAGATGCAGGTCTTGGGCCAAAAAAGTTTGACCAAACCCACCAGCACCCAATTGGCTGATGACTTTGTAGCGTCCCCCTAAGGTGGTAGCAGGATTGGTCTGTGGAATTTGGCTCATTGTCGATGGGTGGCTGGTCAGTTAATGGAACCACTAATGGAACCAGTCAATATCAGGTGAAATTAAGCCAGCAAGACGTTAAGACTCAACTTTGTATTTAAAAGCTCTCAGTACTGGAAGAAGATGCATTCTCGTCAATTCTAACGACTTCAATAATCTAAATTGTGTTGCTAGAACTAGGACAAAATCTATAAAGTCTCTGTGATGCGTCTTTAAACATTTAACTTCTGACAATTTAGCAATTTAAAGCAATTTAAATTTACACAGGACTTACGCAAGCAGGATGTGGAGTCAGGTGCATCTCAGTCTTACATCCTAAAAGAGAATTGGTATAAGCTCAAAAACTAAATTTGGATTGAGGCTAATGCTGCCGATTTTTTATTCCGACGATTTTTTGGATCACAATACTGGCGTTTATCATCCCGAAAAGCCAGGTCGTTTGACTGCCATTACAACCGCTTTGAAGACGGCACCTTGGGCTGACCAACTAGATTGGCGATCGCCCACTCCCATCGATGCTCAAAACGATCGGCTAATGGCTGCCCTGGAAGCCATTCATCCGCAGCCATACATTGCCGCCGTTCAGCAGCTAGCCCATCGGGGCGGCGGCTACATTGACCCTGATACGATTGTTTCTCCCCGCAGCTATGACGTTGCTCTCCTCGCGGTTAGCGCTTGGCTAGATGGCGTTGACCAGGCGTTAGCAACTGGAGAACCAGCCTTCGTGCTAGCGCGTCCACCCGGACACCATGCTCTGCCCCAGCGCGGCATGGGGTTTTGTATTTTTGCGAATGCGGCGATCGCGGCTCACTACGCACTCCAGCAGCCAGGAGTGAATCGCGTCGCGATCCTGGACTGGGATGTACATCACGGCAACGGTACCCAGCGATCGCCGAAAACGATGCTCAAATGGCTTACTGCTCACTGCACCAGTTCCCCTTTTATCCTGGCACTGGTGCAGCTGAAGAACAGGGCACTCACAACAATATTCTCAATTTACCGATGCGTCGGGGCAGCACTCTAGCGGACTACCAACCCCTATTTGAGCAAAAAATCACTCCGTTTTTGAGCCACTTTCAGCCTGACCTGCTGATTGTTAGCGCTGGATATGATGCTACCCAGGCTGACCCCCTGGCCGAAATCGCACTCCAGCCAGAGGATTACGGCATATTCACCGACTTCTGCCTGCAAATGACTCAACGTATCGTTTTTGGATTGGAAGGGGGCTATGACTTTGACTCCCTAGCGCAGTCAGTCATCGCTACCGTCCGTCAATGTCTCAATTCGGGGCAAGCAACTGTTCGCCCCCGGAGGTAAACCTTCTGCTGAAATCTTTCAGAATTAATTGGGGCACTGCCCGTTCTGGCATTCTGGACCACGAGCGATGTGAGCGTTGTAAAACTCATCAATCGCAGCAGCATCATAGGCTTCTAGCTCTTGCAGATAGCCCCAGGCGGTGAGCGCGATCGCCCGGGGCATTTCTGTACGCGGCGTGACAATAATTCGGGGGTTAATAGCGCTTAGCTCCTGTGCCTGTTCTCTAATTTGCTCCAGGTCTTCCGCCTCAATCAAATCGGGATGATAGCTGATAATAATGCCACCATGTTCCAGGTTGTGAACCAACTGTTCATCTTGAGGAGCCTGGTTATAGATTCCCCAGCGTGCCCACTCCTCATAGTGTGGCCCGGAAGTTGGTGGGTTTGAGTTGTAGTCAACTTGCTGACCCTCTGGAATATGTTCCTGACCTAAATCAGGAATCGCTGTACCCGGCAGAGCAACTCCCGCGGGTTGGGGTGGCAGGGTTGCACCAAGAGAGTCTACTACAAATTCATCGACTAGTCCGGTTGGCTCTTCCTGGCTTTGTCGCATACCGCGCCCCTGGGTCAGAGCTAAAACTATCACTAGCCCGACGACTCCTAGCGGAACAGCCAACCAGAGGTGCTGAAGCATTCGCCCCAATAAAGTTTTTGGCTGTCGTCGCGATTTACTCATAGGTTTCCAATGCCTGCTGAATTGATTTGCAGCTAGCCAACAAGGGGCTAGCCGTATCACTACTTCCATCCTAATTCTGAAAAACATGAACAAACTACGGCTCTGTTACAGATAAAACACGATATTGGCTGGCAACGTAGCTAAAAAATTTATAGTAGTCCTCAAATTGTTGACTCGGCGCTCGCCCCTGCCATCGGTAGATCACGCCTTCATATTCCAGCGTTAAGTTGAGTGAGCTAGTTTCTGAGGCAATTTGCACCTCTAGCTCTCCTGGTAGTCCTTGCTCGGTGACAAAATTTTCCTTGACGGGGTTGGGTGAAATGCTGTCCAAATCAGGTGATTCACCTTCTGCTGCTTCATCTGAAATATCAGGAATCTGGCTAGCCCATCCTGCAACTGTGACACCGGGCCGATCGGGCGCACGAAATGCTTGACCATCTTGGTTATCGGGCGGTGGTTCAGCAATCCAGCCTTTAGGGTAGAGAAACTCAAAACCATAGCGTGAATTTTGATAGGTTTCCCAACCACTTTCAGGGGTGAGCAGGCGATCGCACCCCGAAAGCATCGCTGCCAGAACCAATCCCAGCGACAGCAAGCAGAAGCGGTATCCCCTCAACGAAGCGATCGCCCCCAATAATTGCACCTCAGACAGATGTATCAGCGTAGAACCTCGCTTCTTTGTAAAGAGATGTAACAATAATGCTGTCATAGCGTCTTGCCGTCTTGACAGGGGACGACTGTGGCAACTATTCTGACAACCATACCCGGGTATTAACCATGTAGTCGTTCTATGCAAGACAAGCACAAAGTTACGCTTTACCTCCCACCAGAGCTTCATCGTCAGCTTAAAATTCGGTCTGCTATTGATGCAGAGCCAATGTCAGCGATTGCAGAACGAGCAATTGTCTTCTATCTGACACATTCGGATGTGGTGGATGAGGTAGAAATGTCTCACGGACAGGTTTATCAGATTTATGACTGTCCCGAATGCTCTAGTTCGGTAGTTTTTCAAGATGGGAAAATAGTTTCCCTGAAGGAGCAGCCTGGTATCCTGCTTGAGGAGGGACTTTCGCCCGTTGTGCAGGAGCACCACTCTGGCTCCAGTCAGCAGGGCGAAGAAGAGTTGGTTCCATGCTAGAAAATGTGAACCGGATTGGAACAGTCACTTTGAGATGGTTACTGCTGCCATGAGCCGAGGAATCAGTTCCTAACCGAGTCAGGTTAAATTGCCACCCGCTAAATATTGTCTGCCCGTTCTGTCCGCACTGTCTCTACAAGGTCGATGATCATGAAAGAAGAGCTAAGCATACTCATTCAAGCTCAATATCCTCTGATCTATCTCGTGACTTCTGAAGAAGAGCGGGCTGAGCAGACGATTGCAGCGATCGCTCAGCAGTCTAAACCCCAACAGCGAGTATTCGTTTGGACGATGACGCGAGGTCTGATTGAGTTTGGGTCTGGCGCTAGAAACGCATCGCAGCACAACACGCTTTCTCCCCAAGTCGCTGTTGAACACGCGATTCGGCAGCGAGAGCCAAGCATTTTTATCTTCAAAGACTTGCATCCCTTTTCTGACAGCGCTGACGTAACTCGCTGGCTCAGAGACGCGATCGCCGAATTCAAGGGAACCCAGAAAACGATTATTCTGATGTCTCCCGTCCAGCAGATTCCGATTGAGTTAGAGAAAGAAGTCGCAGTCTTAGATTTCCCCCTGCCTGACATGGCAGAGCTAAACCAGGTTTTGTCCCAGCAGCTAGAGCAACTCCGCGCCCGTCGCACTACCACCGAAACCCGTGAGAAATTGTTGAAAGCGGCCCTAGGGCTAACTCGCGATGAGGCCGAAAAAGTCTATCGCAAGGCTCAGGTAACGGCAGGGCGTTTGACGGAAGCTGAAGTAGATGTAGTGCTTTCCGAGAAAAAGCAACTCATTCGGCGCAACGGCATCCTAGAGTACATCGAAGAAGACGAAACCCTCGATTCTGTCGGTGGCTTGGAGGAACTCAAGCACTGGCTCAAGCAGCGCTCTAACGCCTTTACCGAACGCGCCAGAGAATATGGACTGCCTCAACCGAAAGGGATGCTGATTCTAGGGGTTCCAGGTTGCGGTAAGTCCCTCATCGCTAAAACAACCTCCCGCCTTTGGGGTTTGCCTCTATTGCGGCTAGATATGGGTCGGGTTTATGACGGCTCTATGGTAGGTCGCTCTGAAGCGAACTTGCGTAACGCCCTCAAAACCGCTGAATCTATTTCTCCCGCTATCTTATTTATTGATGAAATTGATAAGGCTTTTGCAGGCAGTACCGGGTCGGCTGACTCCGATGGAGGCACTTCCAGCCGTATCTTTGGCTCCTTCCTCACCTGGATGCAAGAGAAGTCATCTCCAGTGTTTGTTATGGCAACGGCTAACCGAGTTGAGCGTTTACCTGGAGAGTTTCTCAGAAAGGGGCGATTTGACGAAATTTTCTTCGTCGATCTGCCTAATTCCGAAGAGCGTAAAGAAATTTTCAGAATTCACCTCTCCAAGCGTCGCCGAGAAATTTCTCGGTTTGATCTCGACCAGCTTGTGATGACGTGTGAAGGATTTTCTGGAGCAGAAATTGAGCAGGCTCTCATTGCCGCGATGTACGAAGCGTTTGCCCAAGATCGGGAATTTACCCAATTGGACATTATCGCCGCAATTCGAGCAACTCTACCGCTTTCCAAGACGATGAGTGAGCAGGTCACAGCCCTACGAGATTGGGCTAGGCAGCGAGCGCGACCTGCTGCGTCCTCAGTTGCTGAATATCAGCGACTTGAGTTCTAACAGGCTTTCTCTCCTGCTCCCAACAGGAGGAAAGGCTAGCGATCAGCTAGCAGTTTGACAAAATAGCCGTGACAGTTGGCCTTCCAAACGCTAAGCCGTGCGGCGCTTTCTATACCCAAACGTTGTCGTTTCTCTCAATTTCTCTACAGGAGGAAATCCAAATGTCTCACTTTAGCACTCTGCGCACCAAGATCACCGATGCAGA
>JAAUQZ010000315.1 GCA_012033355.1 Leptolyngbyaceae cyanobacterium RM1_406_9
AGCCGGATTGAAGTCCCTCTCCAAGCTTGGGAGAGGGATTTAGGGTGAGGGCTACAAAACTGGGATGCACCCAATTAGAGTTTCCTTAAAACAGTTCTCAAAGGAACCACTGAGTAGCACCCTTCAATCATTTAGGATCACGATATGAATTACCTTTAAAGAGCGCTGCTGGAGGATGAGCGATGACTCGTGAAATGACGGAAAAGGTTGACTTAAGTCAGCTATCTACAGAGGCATTAAAAGAGCGACTGTTAGAAACTGTTGAGGGTCGAGATTCAGAACCCTTAAACCGGAAGGTGCTTTTTTATAAGCAGGAATTGGAGCCGCTTTTTATAGAATTGAGCCAACGCAATCCCTTTCCTCAATCGGAAGATCAGGTGCCCTTGATGCCCGGAGTTTGGTTTGCGGTTTGGTCTACCAATCCCTATCAAGACATTTTTCCGGGACGAATTTACGATCAGTCCTATCAGATTTTTCATGGCGATGGCTATTATGCCAATATTGCTCGCTATGCGCCGGGGCACAAGCTTTCTATTCTCAAGAAGCTGTCCAATATTTTGCTTGCTTACGACTTTATGATCATTCAGAAGTTTGAGGTCAAGGAAGGACAGTGGTTGATTCAAAATGTCGGGATTGAGCAAGCTTTCAGGTTTAGGGCAATTTCACTTAACAGCGAACGGGCAGAAAATTGGTTTACGACAAAAGTTGATGCAAAGCGATCGCCCTCCTCACCCCAGGTGCAATCCAACTCTCAGTTTGGCCACGTAGACAAAAGTACAGCCAAAAAGTTTGAGCGAATCTCAGCCGCTTCTCCTCAGCTTGAACACTTATATATAGACGCTGATTTTCGCCTCGTCAAAACTCAGCGTGAAGCAAAGCAGCGTCCTTCGTATACGATCGCCATTCGTAAGCAATGATTTTTAAATGACCTAAATTTCTGACAAATAGTGCTACGTTATGACACCGCATGAAGCAGAAGACAGCCTTGTTTCTCCGGCTATTTCACAATTTTCAATGCAAACTGTGCCGTTGAAACTGGGCGTGATGGCTTCTGGCAGCGGCAGCAACTTTGAGGCGATCGCCCAATCTATTTCCGACCAAAAACTGAACGCCCAAATTCAGGTCCTGATCTACAACAATCCTGATGCGAAAGCAGCCACAAGAGCCGACTATTGGAAAATTCCGTCTGTGCTGCTAAATCACCGCGACTTCTCAGAGCGAGAAAGGTTAGACGCAAAAATCGTTCAAACGCTCCAGCAATATGAGGTCGATTGGGTGATTATGGCGGGTTGGATGCGACGAGTTACGCAAGTGCTAATCAACGCCTTCCCCAACCGAATTCTTAACATTCACCCCAGCCTGTTGCCCAGCTTTCCGGGGGTACGGGCAGTTGAGCAGGCGATCGCCGCTGGAGTCAAGATCACAGGCTGCACGGTTCATCGGGTACAGCTAGAGGTAGACAGCGGCCCCATCATTATGCAGGCGGCCGTTCCTGTCTTTCCCCAGGACACTGCTGAGACAGTACATCAGCGGATTCAGGTGCAGGAACACCGGATTTATCCTGTGGCGATCGCCCATGCCGCAGCCCAGTATGAAAAGAATTCTTAAGGAGAGACTATTTTAGGCATGACTGCAACCGGGGTTCAGAGCAATACGATCGCGGCGATCGCCACCGCAATTGTGCCCCAGCAGGGTAGCGTCGGCATTGTGCGGCTCTCTGGTGCAGAGGCCGTGGCGATCGCCCGTTTGCTATTTCACGCTCCTGGTCATCAGTCCTGGGAAAGCCATCGCGTTCTCTATGGCTACATTCGCGATCCCCAGACCAAAGAACTGGTGGATGAAGCGCTAATGCTGTTGATGCTGGCTCCTCGCTCTTACACCCGTGAAGACGTGGTGGAATTTCACTGTCATGGCGGCATTATGGCTGTGCAGCGAATACTGCAACTGTGCCTGGAGCAGGGCGCAAGACTGGCAGAACCAGGAGAATTTACCCTGCGGGCATTTTTGAATGGACGGCTCGACCTGACTCAAGCTGAAAGCATTGCCGATTTAGTGGGGGCGCGATCGCCCCAAGCCGCCCAGACTGCCCTCGCCGGACTTCAGGGCAAACTGGCACAGCCCATTCGTCAGCTTCGGGCAACTTGTCTGGAAATTCTCGCAGAAGTCGAGGCACGGATTGATTTTGAAGAAGACTTGCCACCTCTAGATGAAGCTCAGGTAAAAACGCAGCTTGCTCAAGTTTTGGCAGAAGTGGAGCAAATTCTCGCCACAGCCGATCAGGGGGAATTGCTCAGAACCGGGCTAAAGGTGGCGATCGTTGGTCGTCCGAATGTCGGCAAGTCTAGTTTGCTGAATGCCTGGAGTCGGAGCGATCGCGCCATCGTCACTGACCTCCCTGGCACCACCCGTGATGTGGTGGAATCGCAGCTTGTCGTGGGCGGCATTCCGGTGCAGGTGCTTGATACTGCTGGCATCCGAGAGGCGACAGATCAGGTGGAAAAAATTGGGGTGGAGCGATCGCGTCAAGCGGCTCAAGCAGCCGATCTAGTCCTATTAACCATCGACGCTCAAACCGGATGGACAACCGCCGACCAGGAAATTTTTGAGCAGGTGCAGCACCGCCCCCTCATCTTGGTAATCAACAAAATCGATTTGGCTCCATCTGCATTCCTTCCGTTGCCGTTCCAAATCGACCCTACCGTCGAAACCGCAGCGGCTCACAGCCAGGGCATTGAGGCTTTAGAAACCGCAATTCTGGAAACAGTAAAAGCCAAAAACCTGACGGCAGGCAATCTGGATCTAGCCATCAACCAGCGCCAAGCCGCCGCCCTGACTAGAGCAAAAACCGCACTGCAACAAGTGCAAACCACGATCGCCGAACACCTTCCTCTAGATTTTTGGACCATTGACCTTCGCAGCGCAATTCAAGCTCTGGGTGAAATCACAGGCGAAGAAGTCACCGAATCCGTCCTCGATCGCATCTTCAGCCGCTTTTGCATCGGGAAATAGTTCCTGCTTATGAGAAGTAGGTGGTAGGTGGTAGGTGGTAGAGCCAAAGGATGAAGGGGGATGAATCAAAATCCTGGCTACAGGCAACGTTGACTTGCCCTCATCCCTCATCCTTCATCCTTCCCTACGTCACTTCCCTAAGTGCTACCTGCGCTTCTCGCCGCAACCCTTTAGCAATCCGAAACAACTCCTGCCCTGTATGCAAATAGTGTTCGTCATAGCTGGAAGTAAAGCGCTCTAGCTCATCAATGCCATCTCCGACCTGATTGAGACAATAGTAAAGATGTGCCGCAACACCTGCAACATTAGACGGATTGGGCATCGAGCGGAAAGAACGCTGGGCCTTTTGCAGATAATCTCGACAGTCATCCAGATAGGTTTGAAAGTCTTCGAGCAACTCATCATCAAAAGGATCAGCCGAGAGATCGTCAAGTTGCTCCCTCAAGGGATTTAAAACGTAGCCAAGCATTTGGTTCACGGGCTGATAAACCTGGTTTAGCCACCGCTGAAGCTGTTCATCTGTATCTCGTCCGGTTCGCCGTTGGCGATACTGCCTTTGTGCAGCCGCCGTGCGCTGTTGGCGGTTCCAGGGTGGAGTGCTTCCACCATAGGCCCCTGCACTTCTTACTCGACCCGAAAAGCTGAGTTCTCGGTCGTAAGACTGCCGCCGCTGCGGATCTCCTAAAATTTCGTATGCAGCATTAATCTTTGTAATTCGGTCGTTGTTTGCAATCTCACGGTTGCTGTCTGGGTGAAATTGCTTAGCCAGACGACGATAGGCTTGCTTGATTTCTGCCTGACTCGCCGCTGGGTCAATATTCAGGATTTCGTAGTGATTGGAATGCGCCATAAGCCCATTGTAAGCAACTGTCCGTCAGTAAAATGGCAGCCATTGGCGCAAATTTTAAGGGGCGCAGACAATGCCTACGCCCCTTAAAATCATTGCCGGATTACCAGTATCGCTATCTTTAGCTCATGACCGCTGAAGCAACTAGCTCTGGATCTTGAAATAGCGGTGTACTCAAATATCGTTCCCCAAAGCTGGGCTGCACCATGACAATCAGCCGTCCTTCATTTTCGGGGCGACGAGCCACCTGAATCGCAGCCGCCAGAGCCGCACCGCTGGAAATACCTGAGAGTAAGCCTTCTTCACGGGCAAGCCGACGACCGTAGGCGATCGCCTCCTCATCCGCTACTGTAATTACTTCATCAATCAAATCGACTCTCAAAACTTCAGGCACAAACCCTGCCCCAATGCCCTGAATTTTGTGAGGGCCAGGTTTGCCGCCAGAGAGAACGGGGCTGCTGGCAGGCTCTACGGCGATCGCTTTGAACTCAGGTTTACGTGGCTTTAAGGCTTCTGCTACACCCGTCAGCGTACCACCCGTACCAATTCCTGCAACTAGAAAATCAACTCGCCCATCCGTATCTTCCCAAATCTCCATAGCCGTCGTTTCACGGTGAATTTGGGGATTAGCAGGGTTGCGAAACTGTTGCAGCATATAGGCATCCGGTAGCATATCAACAATTTGCTGCGCCCGCTGAATGCAGCCGCCCATTCCCTCAATTCCGGGGGTTAGCTCCAGTTCTGCACCGTAAGCTCGCAACATCGCCCGCCGCTCTGAACTCATCGTCTCAGGCATCGTTAAAATCAACCGATAGCCCTTTGCCGCCGCTGCCATTGCCAGAGCAATTCCCGTATTGCCAGATGTTGGCTCTACTAAAACCGTCTTACCAGGAATAATCAACCCTTCCCGTTCGGCCACCTCAATCATATTGACCCCAATCCGGTCTTTCACCGAAGCAGACGGGTTCATTCCCTCTAGCTTGACAACAATCTGCGCCTTACAGCCTTCGGACTGCGGAATTCGGTTTAGCTGTACAAGCGGTGTGCGACCAATCAAACGGGTAACATCGTGAGCAATACGCATGGCTTTAGATATTGATAAATTTTGAATACTGGCTCAAATGCTGAGTGACTTTCAAGGTTCTTCTAAGCCAGAAAAATCTGACTTAGATGTAGTACATCAGGTCGAGTTGCTGTCTAGCATCTCGCTTGTCTGCTAAATCTTGGAGCGTGTGCTTTTGGAGGACTGCCTCGGCTGCCAGACAAGCTTCTTTCCAAGCTTCCCAAATTACCATACCCTCCACTGACTTTGTGCCTTGTTTAGGTTCAGGAGGTTGAGAATCTAAACCCTCAATCGACTCAACCACATCCAGCAAGCTAATTTTCCAAGGCTCTCTAGCAAGGATGTAGCCGCCTTTGGCACCCCGCTGGCTACGCACTAAACCAGAACGCCTCATGGTTGCAAGGAGCTGCTCTAGATAACGGTCAGGAATATTTTGCTCAGCCGCAATTTGCCGAATTTGTAGCGGCTCTCCGCTATCGTAGTGCGCTGCGAGTTCCAGTAGTGCAAGGATAGCGTATTCACTTTTACAGGAGAGTTCCACAGGCAATCTTTAGAAGGGGGATCATTACTGCTAGCCTATGAGTATTGTCTCATAAGCCACCTCCAGTATACCCCGGTTCTCCAGTGGGGTTTTGCAGGTTTACAACAATTGCCAGCACAATTCATATTGCTGTGGTTAGCAGCGTTAAGACAAACAGGACGTATGCATTCTCCTGTAGAACAAGCGGCTTAAGTCCCTTGTTCACGTGGCGATCGCCTGATTTTACGTCCTGCTTGCGTAAGTTCTGACAAAAAAGGAAGCACAGCCATTACTGCACTTCCTTCTCTAAGTTGGGCTTTAATTA
>JAAUQZ010000316.1 GCA_012033355.1 Leptolyngbyaceae cyanobacterium RM1_406_9
GAAAAGGAAGACTTTATCTAACCCATCAAAATCTGATACAAAACTTTTTAATCTGTCTGGGTTTTTAACTGGAACCTAAAAACAATCTAAATTCCATTTTTTGTTTGGGATCGCTACAAACTTCTCTAGTAAAGGCTTTAGAACTTTTACCTGGCTGAAACCAAATAAATCCAAAGATGAGAATAGAGGTGAAGAATACCTTAAGCAAGATCCTATGAGAAATCAGGATTCCAACATCTCAGCTTGTCGGCACTGCCAAAACTATGTGCCTCAGGGTAGACGGGGGGGGCAATGTCGGCAGTTGGGTGTGTTTGTTCATGGCGCTTGGAAAGCTTGCTCTCTGGCGATCCCACCCTTTGCCTCGACATGGAGTTTAGAGGACATTACCTGGCAGCAAAAAGCCTTTGAGGTCAGCGAATTAGAAGCGATCGCTCCTGAACCTATCCTTCCGGCTTACGTTACAAAAGTTGTTCCGGTTCAGGACGCTTTACTGTAATGCGAGGGATTCAGATTTTTATCTCGTGGGGCGGGTTGGCGAATGCTGTAATGAAAGGTCAACGTGCGGGTAAGCTGCTCTCGATTTGCTTCTGGTGGCAGTGGCTCAAAGGGAGCCGATCGCTGAATCGCCTGAACAGCAGCTTCATCGGCGATCGCTAGCCTGGAAGATTGAGTTACTTCCCACTGAACCAGCTCACCCTGCTGACTGACGGTAAACCTGACTTCAACAGAACGATCTACATCGACATCAACCTGAATTTGCCGCCACTGCTGCTTAATCTGCTGATCCATCTCAGCCAGATATTCACCCAAAATCGGGTCTTGCTCCGCATCAACCCCCAGTTCATTAGCTGCTGTCCGGTTGGAGTTGGCGATTTCGGCGAGTTCACGCCCCAAATTCAGCGCTGCTTCAAACGGAACCGTGGATGGGATTGCGGGAGCAGGCGCTGGAGCCTGAGATGGAGCGGTTTGCTCCGGCACTGTAGCTTCAGAAAGTGCTGACTGTTCTGATGAATTGGAAGGATCGGTATTCATCCGTGTCGAATCAGGTGAAAACAAGTCAGGCTCTAGCTGAGGCAAGTCTGCAAAGGCGCTGTCGTTTAAGGTGGTAGGGGCAGCATCTGAGGCTTCAGGAACTCCTTGATTGGAAGAGTCATGGGAGGAAGCTTGCTGTGGAGCGGGAGTAACTGATGGCTTTACGTCTGCTTCAGGTTCTATGGCTTTCGTCGAGTTATCAGGCACAGCACTAGAAGCGGGAACGATTCTGCCGGAAGAGACTGAAGCCAGCGGCGCTACTATCTTATTGCCCGTCGTGCTGTTTTTTCTCAAGGATTCTTCAATTCCAGGTTTGCCGATCGCCACAGGCTGATTAGGTTTTGCTTCACCGCCTGCGATCGCATCCAGGTTAGAGCGGCGATCGCGATCCTGATCTAACTCTGCTTCTGTATCCAGGTAAACAAACTCGATTGGCTGTATAGGCTCCACCGCCAAATTTGGCGACTCTGGCCACCGCCAGGCTAAAATTCCGCCTGCCATCATGCCCCCATGAAAAGCAGTTGCCACTGCTAGATAGACTGTCAGACTACCCCGCTGAGCGGCAAAGCGATCGCGGTGTTTTTGGGCTAGGCTCATGGGTCAATCGAAACGGGAGAGAACGTGTGCGGCTAATCGCTATGAAATCATGAGTTCCCCGGTTTGGCGATAGGCGACAGTTGCGCTGAATCTCAAAGGAAGCGGCGAAAGGGCTAGCAATTTGGACTATGATAGATTCTGGAGAAATTCTGGATCTGCTTCCAGATGTATTGAACCTTTACATTTTGCCTTCACATACGCTATGGATATCTTGACTCTGGGCTGGGTTTCGCTGCTGGTGGTTTTCACATTTTCAATCACGATGGTGGTTTGGGGACGAAACGGATTCTAGAAATTAACAACTCAGGTTTTGAAGAACCAGTATTAGCTATGGGCTTTGAAACGTCTGCCCTGGGGATTTTAGCAGTAACTGCTCTGGGGCTAATGGTGGCATTTACGGGCGGAATTGCCTATCTGACGACGATTGAATGGCGCGATCGCCGCCGCCGTGAGCGAGAGATGCGCGAACAGAGCGTTGCCAGCAAGAAACAAACTACAGCTAAGAAGAAAAAGTGACTAGCTCATCCGCCGATCAAGAAATGCCTGATATTTTGCAGGCAGCTTTCGCCGAATCTGATCTGGATGCCACATTCGCAGCGTTGATGCCTGCCCTCTGTCAGGTGTGGCGCTGCGATCGCTGTTTTCTTTACCTTCGCAATCCCCAAACGGGTCAGGGACGAATCACTCACTGCTGGGGCACCAGTCCTGAATGGGCAGATTTATCGGGTTCCGATTGGTTAGAAGAGGGCGATATTGCCAGCAAAGATCCGCTGATGGCGATCGCCTTTCGCACCGCTGAGCCTGTTTTTGTGGAAGATATTGAGACGGCTGGTTTAGAAATCGTCAATCTTGACTATGAGCGAGACGTGTTTCAGCATCGAGCGCTGATTCATGCACCGCTTTATCATGATGGTTTGCTGTATGGCATTCTGGAGCCTTGTGTTTTCCATCAGCCAAGAGTGTGGACGGAGGGCGATCGCCGCATCACCGCCCAAGTTCAGGCCAAACTTGCTCCGCTGGTTGCCGCCTATCTACACGAACAAGGGGCTTAAGCCCCTTGTCCTAATTCTTAATTGGGCGATTTTGTAGCTATCGCCCTCTAAGCCCAGTACGACGCACAACCGCATCGGCGGTGACTGCCAGCAACAGCACCGCCCCCTGAACGATGTTTTTGATGCTCTGATCCTGGTTCAGCAAGTCTAGCCCGTTGTCGAGACTGCCGATGACTAGCGCACCCAGCACCACAGCCCAGACAGAACCCCGTCCTCCAAAAAGGCTGACTCCACCGATAACGGCAGCGGCGATCGCATTCAACAACAACGTCGAGCTAATCTGCGTGGCAACCGCTGTACTGCGTGAGGTCATCATGATTCCTGCTAGAGCCGCCAGGGTGGAAGCCAGCATGAATACGGTGATTTTCATGCGAACTACGCCAATCCCAGCGCGACGGGCTGCTTCTGCATTGCCGCCAACGGCGTAGAGGTGTCGCCCAAATGGGGTTTTACGTAGAACGATCCAAAACAGCAGCACTAGCCCTAGCGCGATCATCACGGCTTGCGGCACACCCTGATAGGACTCAAACAGGAAAATTAAGATAATCGTAACGGCGGCGGCTCCGACAAGCTGTAGTGCTATTTGGGAGGAATGCCGCACCGATAGACCTGCTTGCGATCGCCTGCGTCGCTCATACCACACACCCAACGCATACAGCCCCAGGCACACCAGCGGAATTCCCCAGCCCAAAACCGGGTTGAGATAGGTGGGGGCAAGCGAACGAATCACCGGATCGCGCACCACTAACGTAGTTTGCCGCCCCATTACCACAAGCAACAGTCCCGAATAGGCGATCGACCCTGCCAGGGTGACAATAAATGACGGCACCCGCAGCACGGCAATAAAGAATCCGTTCACCAATCCAATCAGTGCCCCTGCCAGCAGCCCTGCCAGCATTGCCAGCCAGG
This sequence comes from Leptolyngbyaceae cyanobacterium RM1_406_9, assembly GCA_012033355.1. Taxonomy (GTDB): domain Bacteria; phylum Cyanobacteriota; class Cyanobacteriia; order Elainellales; family Elainellaceae; genus JAAUTN01. Next base: position 3,591 of record JAAUQZ010000316.1, read on the forward strand.
GATTCCAGCCCTGATAGACCGAAACCGTTGCCATAATCGCGGCACAGGCTTGAGCAACCGCCGCCAAGCTCAGGTCAATTTCCCCCAGCAACAGCACCAACACCGCTGCAATACTGAGAATGCCAATCGTGACAATCTGCTGCGTCAGGTTAGACAGGTTGCGGGCTTCTAAAAATACGCCGCTGGTGGTGATCTGAAAGTAAATCGTAATCAGCGCCAGCGTCAGGATGACAGGAATAAAGCCCAGATCGCCCTGCATGAGCGATCGCAAGTTAAATTTGGCTCGTGGAGCCGCTGCGGTTGGCTGATGGACTAGAGCGTTTCCCTGCTCGTCCTGTCCCTGACTCCCCGAATTATCCTGACTCTCGTGGGGGCATCCCGATTTAAGCTTTTCATAAATTATTTTCCTCTGTAAGTCTTGCTGTCGTTCAAGCGGCTGCCCCAGATGTGGCTCCGGTAATCGCGGCAACCACCTGCTCTCGGCTAGAACTGCGGGTGTCAAATGTGCTGTCTCGCCGCCCCAGTCGCATGACGATGATGCGATCGGCGACTTCAAACACGTCATGCAGGTTGTGGGAAATTACGACTACAGCCAGTCCTCGCTCTTTGAGCCGCAAAATTAGGTTCAAAACCTGCCGAGTTTGAGCCACACCCAGCGCCGCAGTCGGCTCATCCAGCAGCACCACTTTCGGCTGACGCAAAATCGTTTTAGCAACGGCGATGCACTGCCGCTGTCCGCCAGACAGAGAAGCCACCGTTGAGCGCACCGACGGAATTTTCACGTCCAGCACTTTCAGCACGTCGATCGTTTGGCGCTCCATCTCTGTCTCATCTAGCACCCGCAGCACACCGGGAACCAGGTCACGGTAAGCCTCTCGCCCTAGCCACAGGTTGGCAACCACATCCAGGTTGTCGCACAGCGCCAGGTCTTGATAAACCGTTTCGATCCCCAGTCGGGTTGAGTCTTGAGGGCTGCTAATGCTAACGGGTTGCCCATCCAGCAGCGTTTCTCCTTCATCGGGGACATACACGCCAGAGATTGTTTTGATCAGCGTCGATTTACCCGCGCCGTTATCACCCACCAGGGCAACCACCTCGCCGTCATAAACTTCAAAATCGACATGCTGAAGGGCATGAACGCCGCCAAAGGATTTGGAAATGTTTCTAAGCTGGAGCCGAGGAATTTTGTCGTTGACGGACGGGCTATCCGACGCGACAGATACAGTGGTCATTGCTGGTTAAACCTCCTGAGGATTACAAGTTTATTAATGCGTAATTTTCCTGGGTAGGGGCATGGCAGTGCCATGCCCCTACAGAGATTGAAACTCGTTACCAAGCTGGAGCATGGTAACGAGGCGGAAAGTGAGTCTAGGGACAGATACCACCCGCGCCAGCAGGCAAGCCGCTGCAAATTTGCTCTTTGCTCAGAAAACCATCTGCAATCACAGTCTGTTCAACATTGGTGCGGTCTACGATAATCGGGGTTGCCAAAACAGAGGGAATCTGTGCGCCGCCGATCACTTCCGTGGTGCCGTTGACAATAGAACTGGTGTCTTCTCCGTTGCTGAGCGCCGCAACCAATCGAGCCGTAGCGCGGGCTTCTTCAATGATTGGCTTGTAGACGGTCATCGCCTGATCGCCCGTGAGAATGTTTTGGATTCCCGTCAGGGTTGCATCCTGTCCGGTCACAAGAACTTCACCGTTTAACCCCTGGGTTCGTAAGGCGGCAATGACCGTATTTGCCATGCCGTCATTGGCAACGTAGGCAATCTGGACATCATTGCTTTCCTTGGTCAACACGCCTTCCATCAGGGATTGCGCTCTGGCGTTGTCCCAGTTGGGGGTGTATTGGTCAAACACGAGGTTGAGGTCGCCGCTGTCAACCAGCGGTTGCAGTTTTTCGATCGCCCCTTCGCGGAACAGCAGTGCATTGTTATCGGTTTGGGAGCCGTTGATCATCACCAGGTTGGCTCCTTCTTGTAGACCAAAGTTGCCTGCGTTGAGCTGGTCTACGATGTACTGCCCCTGCAATTCGCCGACGCGCTTATTGTCAAAGGAAACATAATAAGCCAGGTCTGGATCTTGAATCAGGCGATCGTAGGCAATCACGGGTACGCCGCTTTGTTTTGCCTGCTGCACGATGACTGCCGCCTGCT
>JAAUQZ010000317.1 GCA_012033355.1 Leptolyngbyaceae cyanobacterium RM1_406_9
AGGGGCGGAGGCAAGAATTTCCGTCCTCCTCCTTCCGCCCTCCTTCCGCCCTCCTCCGTCCTTCCGCCTTCCTCCGTCCTTCCTCCGTCCTCTCTCCTCCTTTCCCCAAACCATGCCTCCCTCCCGTCACTCCCCTCCCCTACGCCGCGTCTCCAGTCGATTTCGTTTCTGGCGACGTTCCCTCATTTGGCTATTCTGCTTAAGCTGCCTGAGTACCCTACTGGGACTAACCACCCTGGCGCAGGCTCAGACCGATAACCCGATTCAGCAACAGGAAGAGCGGGTAATTCGGGAGTTTGTCTTACCCGAATCGCCGCGTCAGGCTCCGGTTTATCGGCCGCGCCCTGCTGCGCCGAGTGCGCCGCCTGCAAGTAGTGGCAGCGGAAATGGGGGAGGGCGATCGCAACCTCCAGCCTCTCGCCCTGCCCCTGCTGCCCGTCAGCCCGAATCTCCTGCGCCTGCGGCAGAATCCACTGCTGATAGCGAACCCGCCACGCCTGCAACGACTTATGAGTACGTGCTGGCCTTTAACCGCAGCCCGGTGGTTGGAAATCGGCTGCGGCTAGAAGGGATTTACCCCGAAACGCGGCTGGGCTTTACTCGGCCAAGAGGCTGGGGCGTGAAGTCGGCAAAGGCGCTGATTCGGTTTCAGCATTCTCCGGCGCTGTTGCCCAACCAGTCGAGTATGACGGTGCGGGTAAACGATACGAGCATTGGCAGTGTTCCGCTCAACCGTCCCAATTCTCAGGTTGGGCAGGTGTTGTTCAACATTCCAACAGCGCTGTTGCAGGACAGAAATGAGATTTCGATTGCCACTCAGCAGCAAAATTCAGAGGAATGCACCGATCCGGCTGACCCGATGCTGTGGACGGAGGTGCTGCCCGACTCAAAGCTGCTGTTTGAGTTTGAACCGCAGGCGATCGCCCTTGACTTTAACCGCTATCCCTATCCGTTTATTGACGACCTGGGGCTAGATCGCGATCGCCTGGTTTACCTGCGACCCAGAGAGCTAAGCGAATCCTGGCTTACGTCTGCCGCCCGATTTCAGACTTCTGCCGGACGCTATGCCGACTTTCGCCCGGTCGATACGCGCATGGTGACGGATTTAGAGCAGGTGCAGGGGGGCGATCGCCTGATTCTGATTGGCACTCCCACCGAGCAGCCCGCCCTAAAAAATCTGTCGCTGCCCTTTCAGCTTCAGGGCAACCAGCTTCTAGACGGCAACAGAACCACCCTGCCAGGAGACGTAGGCGTGTTGATGATGACGGCGCTAGAAGATAACGGCGTTCCGGTTCTGGTCGCTACGGGCAACGATGCCGCCGGAGTGAGCAAAGCAGTGCAGTTCCTAGTGCAGTCTGAAGGGCAACCACTAGGGGCAGGACAAGCGCTAATCGTTAGCAGTGTAGATGAAGTTTCATCGCCGCCGCCGCGCCAGTGGGAGCGCTATTTGCCCACCGAAAACAGCTTTGCCCTGAGCAGTTTGCGCGGTGCTGACAGCGAACCGTTCAAAGACACGACGGTGCATGGCTCCAACGCACCGCCGATTCGGTTTAACTTTTGGGCGCTGCCTGATGACCAGTTCATGCGCGGCAGCACAATGACGCTGCGCTACAGCTACAGCCCTCAGGTAAACCCCCGCACCTCGGCGGTTGAAGTCAGAATCGATGGCGTGACGGTTGGCGGCAAGCGGCTAGCCTCAGAAAACGGGGGGCGCGAATCGCTCAACGTGAATTTGCCGGAAAACTTGATTCAGCCAAATTCTCAGATTGAGGTGCTGTTTGTCTTACGGCCGCGAGTGACAGAGGAATGCGGTCAGAGCCAAGATCAGCAGCTTTGGGGCACGGTTCACGGCGACACCAGCTTTGATCTAAGTCGGCAGAATGTCGTTCAGTTGCCCGACCTGCGGCTGCTGCAATCGGGTTTCCCACTCACGGCACCGCAAGATCTCTCCGGGACGGCAGTGGTGTTGCCTGATGCGCCCAACGACCGCGAAGTGATGACTTTGCTCAAGTTCAGCGAACGCCTGGGACGGCTCAGCCGCGCCAATTCGGTGAAGCTGAACGTTCACTCGGCAAGCAGCATTCCCGCAGAAGCAAGAGAGCAGAAAAACCTGGTGGGAATTGGAACTCGCGATCGCTTCCCCATTCCCGAAGCGTTTGAAGCCAACTCTAGCGGACTTCGACTAGGCGAATTCTTCTCGCGCCAGCGCAACAACAACCAGTTGCAAACACTCTCGGATGAGGAAGGCGTGGTCAAGTCAGTCATTTCTCCCTGGAATTCTGAACGCATTCTGCTCGCCCTCACCGCCCAGTCCAATCAGGGCTTAGACCGGGTACAGGATATGTTTGCCAATGACCCGCTGTTCTTCCAGTTTCAGGGAGACACGGTGTTAGTGGCGGCAAATCAGCCGAACCCTTCCCCCTACGACGCAACGGGCTATAACGTGGAGTTCCTTGAGCAGACCAGCCAGCGGCGCATCGAACACACAAATCTGCTCAGCCGCGCTACCCGCTTCCTGCAAGATAACTGGTTCCTCTTGCCCACCGGAATCGTGATTGCTTCACTCATGCTGTACGGCATTTCTCAGCTTTATATCAACCGCGTTGCTAGCGGAGGTGCAAGATGACAACTTCTCAGCATCCAGACAGCCAGCGTCAGGGTGGCATCCTGTGGCTGCTCAACCGCCTGCCTGACTGGTTTGGGTTTGTGTTTGGCGGGCTGGGTCGCTCCCTGCTGATGGTGATGGTGTTTTTGGTGCTGGTGCTGTCGGTGCCGCTGATCATTGCGCCACTCACGATCTGGCAGCAAACGATTGTGGCAATCCTGCTGATGTTAATTGGCTGGTTTGTGGTGCGGCTAGAGCAGCAGCAAACTCAACAACAAACGAGCGAATACCTGCACTTGTTTTTGGTCTGGCTGAGCATTGTCACTACCTTCCGCTATCTCTATTACCGCACCAGCTACACGCTGAATTTGGATAGTTGGGTGAATGGGTCGCTGAGTATTCTGCTGTTTGGGGCAGAACTGTATGCGATCGCCACTCTCTTGCTCGCCTACTTTCAAACGCTTAAGCTGAAAGACCGTCAGCCCGTAGACCTCTCTGCTTATCCCAAAGACCAGTGGTTTAGCGTGGATATCTACATTCCCACTTACAACGAAGATGTAGAAATCGTGCGAAAAACCGCTCTGGCTGCAATGGCGATCGACTATCCGCCCGAGAAAAAGCACGTGTATGTGCTGGATGACGGGCGAAAAGATCTGGAACGCCGGGAAAAATTGCGCCAGATCTGTAAAGAACTGGGCTGCACCATGCTGACGCGAGACAATAACGATCACGCTAAAGCAGGAAACATCAACACGGCGATGCAGCGCACCACAGGTGAGATAATTCTCATCCTGGATTGTGATCACATCCCCACTCGCCAGTTTTTGCTGCACACCGTTGGCTTCTTCTATGACTCTAAAGTGGCGCTGGTGCAAACGCCTCACTGGTTTTATAACCCCGACCCATTTGAGCGAAACCTGCTCACCCAGGGCAGAGTTCCGGTGAATAATGAGTTGTTTTACAAAGTCTTGCAAAAGGGAAATGACTTCTGGAATGCCGCTTTCTTTTGTGGTTCCGCTGCCGTTTTCCGAAAGGACTATGTGCAAGAAGTCGGCGGCATTGCCGTAGAAACCGTCACCGAAGACTGCCACACTTCCCTGCGGCTACACTCCAAAGGATATAAATCGGTCTATTACGACAAGATCATGGTGGCGGGTCTGGCTCCAGAGCGGTTCTCCGCTTATGTCGGGCAGCAGGTGCGCTGGGCGCGAGGCATGGCGCAGATTCTACGATTGGAGAACCCGCTATTTAACCCCAGGCTTAAATTGAGTTTGGCGCAGCGATTGTGTTACTTTTCGGCAACTTCTCACTTCTTTTTTGGGTTTCCCCGGTTGATGTATGCGATCGCCCCCATCCTCTACCTGCTGCTGGGGGTTGACCTGATTCGCGGCTTAGGAACAGAAACGCTAGCCTATGCTCTGCCGCACATCTTGCTGGCCATGAACGCCAACTACATCACCTACAAAACGGTTCGCTTCTCTTTCTGGAACGAGATCTTTGAATATGCAATGGCATTTCAAGATGGTCTTGTCACCTTCATGGCGCTGCTTAACCCCAAGCTAGGCAAATTTAACGTGACCGCCAAAGGCACAATGGTCAACAAACGCAGCTTTGACTGGAACTCGGCTCAGGTGCCTGTGATTGTTTCCATTCTGCTGCTGGTTTCCCTGATGACGGTGCCCTTCTGGTTAATCTTGCGCCCCGAAGACCAGGAAGCCGTGATCATCAATGCTGCCTGGAGTGTGTTTAACCTGCTGCTGCTGGTTGCCGCGATTCTCGTGGCCTTTGAGCAGCCTCAGCTACGCCGCGCCCACCGCTTAGATCGCCAACTTACCGCCATCATCTACAGCCAAGATCAAACCTGGACGGGCAAAACTCTGGATGCCAGTGAAACAGGCTGCCGCATTCTATTAGAAAACTGGCCCAACCTGCCTGACCAGATTGAGCTAGAACTAGTAGGTGACTTTGGCGCACGGGCTTTTCTGAACGGGCAGATTATCCGAGTAACGCCGCAAAATGATAATCAGATTATTGTTGCTGTAGACTTTGTTGACCCAACGCCCGTGCAGTTTGACGCACTGGTGTTAGTCCTCTACTCGGATGTCAATCAGTGGTACTCTCAAGAGCGCCAGAACTTAGACAATCCCCTGGGGTCACTAAGGTTCCTGATGACCGGACTGTTCCGAGCATTCCGCGATCCTAAACCCGCCCAAAAGGTGACAGTGCGAAAACAAATCAGTGCTGCGGCTCAAATTTATTGGGAAGGACGGTTTCATACGGCAACGGCGACAGAAATCAATACTCGCACGGTTCGTTTGGAGTTGAGTGAGAAAACGATTCACAACCTGGACGACATGAGACACAACAAACCTCCAGTGGGAATTTTGGTGAGCCAGTATTCAACTGACCCGCTTCCCAAACGGTTGATTGCTCAGGTTGAGACGGTTGAGTTACCAGGTCGCATGACAAATAACCCCTACAGCCCAACCTCTACCGCCAGCCCTACCGTGATTGAGCTACGTTTTCCAAAGAATCTTGACCATCAGCAAGGGGATAAAATCAAGCAGCTTCTCAAGACGTTGAAGTGATACATCGCTGGTTACTTACAGCCATTTTTGAATGGGTAAGCCTGGTAGGGGCGATTCGCGAACCGCCCCTACCAGGCTTTGTGGGGTATCCAAGCGGAAATTGCTGTATAGCTACAGCTATAAAACGTTTGACGCTACGTGCATACCTTATCGGTAGAACAAGCGGCGTGTAGAAGTAGAGGCAGTTCACGAATCATCCTTACAGGACGATAAACGGCACGGATGCAGAAGTTTACGCTTCAGGTTCAAAGCCTGAACATTGACCCGGTTCAAATCTCAGGGAGTATTTGAAAAGTAGCAAATGTCTCCTACAAGGGCGTAGCATTCGGCAGGTAACCCCTGGAATAAACCAAAGAGCCTTGCCCAAATGCCACGACTCTACTCACTCCTGGATTACAAATTAGACTTTTCAAACATCTTCTCTAAGCTTCGCTGGTGAAACTCTAAGCTTCACGGCTAAATCTCCGAGCTTCGCTGCTAAATCTCCGAGCTTTGCGGATGAAACTCCCAGCTTTGCGGATGA
>JAAUQZ010000318.1 GCA_012033355.1 Leptolyngbyaceae cyanobacterium RM1_406_9
CCTATAGTTGCTATGAGACGTAAGACAAATCACCCCCAGACCGCCAGCCGTGCGCGCAGATCGGTATCAGGACAGATACCAGGAAACTCCGTCGGGGCGATCGCCATCATGGCAGCTTTGAATGCTACAACAATGGCGATTCTGGCAGGGATATTCATTTTGGGCGTAGGGATCGGTGTGGCGATTAGCTCAACCGCAAACTTCACCCCAGAAAATGTTGCCTCCCGTGAGTTTATTGATAGAAGTGCGCCCAACGCTGAAATCTGTGTGCAGTACGGCGCGAGTGCAGTAACAATGGACTTGCGGGCATTTGTCACGCTCAGCCCGTTTAACGTCTACGTTTCTCAGCCGTCGATGCAGCCAGGCTGTGTGCTTCGTAACAACAACTGGGCAGTTCTAGAGCGAAACAATCTGATCTCATCTCAGCAAGTGCGCGAGTGTAAGAATCGGATGAATACCTTTGGCTTTACGGGCAGCATCGAAGGGAACGGCAGAGAACCCAAGATTGACTGCATCTACCAGAACGACAGCGCTAAGAACCTGTTCCTTGACCAGCCTGGTGGTGGAAGTTCGCCCCCAGAGTCTCAGCGGTTCTAGTTAAAATTCACACACCATTTGAAGAACAAGGGGCTTAAGCCCCTTGTTCTTTAATAGTTCCTCGTTCTCTTGTTCCCAGGCTGAGCCTGGGAACAAGATTGACCCGACGTAGGAGCGAACGGCCCTTCGTCCCTACAGGTCATGCCACTCTATGGGTGCGGCAAGTCTTCGGTCAGACGCACTTCGACAATTTGGTTGGGCTGAATGGTGGCTGGCTGAGGTGCCGTTAAATAGGTTGCAGTCGCCCCCGCTGCTAGTCCGCCCAGTAGCCCAATTCCGGTGAAGCCACCCAGCACGGTGAGCGCCAGGGCACCCAGAGCAGAATTTTGAATCAGACTGTTTTCGGAAACTTCTCGATCGCCTGCTATTACACCTGATTCTGCTTCCAGCAAAACGTTTTGCCCCTGCAAAGTAATGGCTTGAGCAATAAACCGACTGCCCTGACTGCCTGTTTCAAACCGTCCGATCACCTGACTGCCCGCTTCTACAATCGGGTTGCCGTTGCGATCGCGCACGGGCTGATCGAGCAACAGCACCTCCTGACGAGGAACCCCTGATTCTAAAACCAAACTGGCTGTTCCTGGATAGCGCAAGCTCAGCACTGTCCCTGAAGGCATCAGAATATTACGTGAAGTGGGCGCTACTGCTATGTCTGGGTCAGGTCGGCTGCTCGGCGGTAAGTCAGGCGGGTCGTTCGGTGGGGCGATCGCCGTTTGAGCTACCGGAGGCGGAGCAGCCTGACCGGATATAGGCTGCCCAAATTCAATGGCGCTTTCTGACGGAGAAGGGGTTTCTGGCGCAGCAGCGGTCGGGTCGGGAAGGGTGGATACGGGTGGAACGCTAACCCTACCAGTTGGACTGGGAGAAAAGGTCGCTGGGGGTAGGGCTGTAGGTTGCGACGGTCGAGGCGTTGGGGCAACGGGGGCGTTGTCAGGTGCATCGACTGCCGTTGAATTTTCTGTTGAATTCCCTGGGGCTTGACTGAGAGGCGGCACCGTCACTGTCACCGACGGGCTAGCCGAAAAAGTCGCTGGCGGTAGCACTGTAGGAATTGGTGGAGTCGGGGCTGTGGGAATTGGTGGAGTCGGGGCGATCGCCTCTGGTTGCACCTCAGATTCAAGGGCAATTGACTGGGATTCTGGCTGCACTTCTGGCTCAAGAACAGTCTCTTCCTGAGCTTCGGCTGCCTCTGATTCTGGAACTGTAAGATTCTGCTCAGCCTCAGCGCTTTGATCTCGTGAAGTTTGGGCTTCGGGCTGTTCAAGCTCAGTCGGCTGTTCAAGCTCAGTCGGCTGTTCAAGCTCAGTGATGGGAGGGTTTGCAGCCGGAGCCTCTGGCGTTAGTGAAACAGAGTCGTTTTCGGGTTCTGCTTCTGGGGCGATCGCCTCACTGGATTCACTGGATTCACTGGATTCATTAAATTCAGGAGAGTCCTCCGATGCGATCGCCTCATCTGACTCGGCAGTGTTCTCTGGTGTGAGCGTTTCGGGCACTGCTGAGGCAGGCTCAACAGGAATCTCTAGCGCACCTGGTTCCAAAGGCGGTAAGTTTACCGACGGTAAACCTGCGGGTGGTAGATTTGTGGATGGTAAATTTGCCGACGGTAGATCTGCGGGCATATTCGCAGTTGCATCAGATTCGGCAGTTATTTCCGGATCTGTTTCGGGAATTGCCGCCTCTGGAATTACTGATGGAACATCGGAATTGGCATCGGGAATAGCAGGTGACGTATCTGGAGCGACTGGGGATGCTGGACTAAGCTGAGGCAAATCATTCCCTAATTCTGCTGCCGTCGGGTCTGAAAGGGGTGCGGGAGAGGGGGCGATCGCGTCGATTCTGGCAAAGCGGCTCCAGGAATAGTCTCTGCTGCCTCTGCTGCGGCTTCCACCTCTGGTAGCGGCGGTTGAACTGGAGCAGGTTGAACTGGAGCAGGTTGAACTGGAGCAGGTTGAACCGGGGCAGTCGCAACATCCGGTGTGGCGGCTCCATCGGTTAATAAGGGGCGCAGTACCCAGCGATCGCCCTCTTGCCGAAGTTCCACCTGACCTGGCGCAAATTCGGCACTTGCAGTGAGTTCAATCACAATGCGCGTTAGCCCTGGCTGAAATTGCCCCACTCGAATTTGCCGCACTGCGCCATTAAAGGTTTGCTGCTCTGGCACAGTCCCGACTTGAGTATTGGGCAAATCCAGGACAATCCGAGGAGGTTCTGCCAGGAGAAAATAGCGGGGCGTTGTGCCCTCTGGCACCGTCACCCAAAGCTCACGAGTGTTGGGGTCAAACTGCCAATTGGTTAAGGTCGCTGCTTGCGCCGGGGCGAGAGGGGGGATGGCGATCGCCCCAATTCCGATCAGACTCAACCTTAACAAGGGATTGCTGATGGCAGTCAATGTTGCCAGACCTAAGCTAAACCCAACTCGCACAAATCTTGCTTTTCCCATTGTTCCGCGCATGAACTAGAGTCACTTGTAACTTGTAATAGGATTATTCAGCTAATAGAAGTTTGGCGAGTAAGCAGCAGTCTCAGAAATGAGAGGCTCAGAATGATCAAAAACAAAACTAGACCGATGGTGCAGGCGTAGCTTCTTTCTAAATCTTGGAAAGCGAGATCGTAAACGTAGTAAACGATGGTTTTAGAGCTATTTCTGGGGCCGCCCTGGGTCATGATGTAAATTTCTTCAAACACTTTGGTGGCAGAGATGGCAGAGATAATCGCCACCAGAAATAGGTAAGGTTTCATCAGCGGCACGGTGATATCCCAGTGTTTGAGCCAGCCATCGGAGCCGTCGATCGCCCCCGCTTCATATAAATCTGCCGGAATTGCCTGTAACCCCGCCAGGTAGATCACCATGTAATAGCCCAAGCCTTTCCAGATGGTGACGGCCATGACGCTAAACAGGGCAAAATTGGGGCTGGTGAGCCAGGGGATGCCGTCCGAGGTCAGGTGGAGCGATCGCAGCAGTTGATTTAGCAAGCCCGTCTCTGCATAGAGCCACCTCCAGGCAATGCCAGCCACCACCATTGAGATCACGACGGGCGTATAGTAGGCTGCCCGAAACCAGCGAATTCCCGGTAGCGCCTGGTTGACCAAAATTGCTAAAAGCAACGGCACAATCACCAGAATGGGCACCACGCCAACCAGGTAGAGAACCGTATTGCCGAGGGTTTGCCGGAAAAGGCGATCGCCCAACAGCCGCTGAAAATTTTCTAGCCCAATCCACTGAGGCGGCTGGGTTACGTCATACCCGTAGAGCGTAAAGCTGAGATAGAACGCCTGTAGAGCAGGATAAAAAACGGTCAGAGCTAAAACAACCAGGGCAGGCAGCAAAAATAAATAGGGGTTGAGCCGCTGCTGAATTGCTGCCCAGTTCCAGCTTTTTTGATGCGCCTGTGCCTGATCCTGCATTTCGTCTGCCTGCGTAAGTTCTCAGAGGATTATTTTAGGCGATCGGATTTCCGCCCAAAGTTTTACAAATTTTTCGTAAAGAAGGACTGTCATCTGACTTAAGTTTTATAGTACACTTGTACTAAATAGATATTACTCTTGTACTACTAACTCACTACAAGTAAATCTACCCACACCTCACAGCCCACTGCTCGACTGCTTGATCTGCAAATTTATGGCTGGCACGTCTGCACTTAGAGCATTCTAGCGGCCCTTCAATTTTTGCGCTTCGACAGTCAACAAATGGGTTCTAGTTTATGGCCTGAGGGCGGGCATAGGGGGTGCAAATTTTATCCTGATCAGCTACTCCCCCATCTCACCTTCACGCAGGAGCCGCAAAGTATGTCAGCCCAACCCAGTCAACTCCTCTTTTTTCTCCTTCCTCTCACCCTCCTACCCTTAAAGGAGGCAGCAAGATGAATCAGCATTCCCCCCGTAAACGTAAGCCTCGCCGCAAAGTGAAATACCTCCTCGCTGGAGGCTCAATGCTGGCGATTGTGGGTGTGCTGGTAGATTTGCGGAATGTATTTCAGCCGCCCACTGCTCAAGATGTTTGTCAGGAAATTGTGCAGTCTCAGTCGGTGCTGTCGAGAGACGAGTTGTCTCGTCTGCTGAACGTGCCAGAGCGAGACAGCAAGACAGCGGTGCGCGAAATTGTCAGCGAACCCTATTGCACGTTGCCCGATGTGGAAATCCGGGAAGGTGTGACGGCCGAGCGAGAGGCTTACCCGCTGGCATTCGATCCGCAGACCTGGTTTGTCGTTCTTTATGAGGGGGAGGAGTATGCAGGCTACTCGTTTGTATTTCAGCAGTAGGGCAGTGCTGGCAGTGTTGCTGTTGATTTGCGCGGGTTGCGCCAGGGCGGGCAATGTTGCGCCGCGTGCCCTCCAAATTCAGCAGAATTGGCAGCTTCAGCCCGGTAGTGAGATCGCTGGACACCGCATTTTGGGCGGCTTGGGCGATGTGTCGATTGAGCCAAGCGGCGGTAAGGTGTATGCGCCGTTTAATGGCAAGGTTGAACCTCACCGAGACGATTGTGTGGTGTTTTCTAGCCCAGAAGTTCCCGCTTATTTACTCAGGCTGTGTGGGGTACGCCGTCCCAAGTTGGGACAGGTGCAGCAGGGAGAGGCGATCGCCTCTGCTGAATCCCTCCAGTTTGCCGCCTTGCGCCGTCAGCCTAATGGTAAATGGGCCATGGTCGAACCGTCTACCGATGTCCTTGAGCGCACTTTGAACTAACCAACAAATAGCGAGAAGCAGCAATGAACAACTTTCACCTGTATGCAGTGCGCCTGACGGCGCTGGCGCTGTTGGCGATCGCCGCTGTGATGGGCGTTTCACCCCATACCCATGCAGCCAACTCCGAATCGATCGAAATTAGCTTTGACCTTACCCCAGTTACGCCCACCCCCGCTCCATTGGCTCAGCCTCCAAAGCCGACTCCAGATGCCCAGGCTGAAGCCCCTCAAGTCAAGCCACTCCAGATTCCAACGCAGGCAACCCGCATTCCGGTTGGGGTAGCGGATGGTTCCAAAGCAACAGCAGAACTGCCGCCGCCGCCACCCGAAGCGTATGTGTCAGACCTATCAGAGCCGCCCGAACCGCAGTTCAACCTGTTCAACCTACTGTTCAACCCGCAGTTCAACCCGCAGTTCA
>JAAUQZ010000319.1 GCA_012033355.1 Leptolyngbyaceae cyanobacterium RM1_406_9
ACGCCTCGTACCCCTATGCTGTGGTTTACCCATCCGAAAACCGGTGTAAGTTTCATGTTGCCAGTCTCCTAGCCTTGTCCGGATGCAAAAATTGCGCCTGCGTAGACCCGCAATTCAGGGAAAATGGCTGAGCTTAAGCTGTCTGCTTGACGGAATAAGCGCTTTTGGAAGCGATCGCCCTCCAGTTGACCAATGGTGATCGTTGGCTGCTTAGGGGTGCCGATATAGTCTCGACCGCCTAGCCCCAGGTAATCTGCAATCCAATACTCAGGAACACCCAGTAAGGCATAGTCTTCAACCTTCCGAGCATAGTCATTTTGCCAGTTTGTACTTACAACTTCAGCGATCAGTTTGATTGCCACATTCGACGTAATCACAGCCTGATACTGCCACAGCGATTCATGAACCAATTGTGTTTGGTCTAGCACGATAACATCCGGACGAAAAGCTGTGTCATTCGAGATGCGGATCAGGCAACGGTGAGGAATGATATAGGGTAAGTTCAATCGATCAATTTCAACGTTGAGTTTGCGAGCGATAAAACCAATCACCTGTTCATGTAATCCTGTTGGCTCCAAATCAATTAACTCTCCATCAATCAATTCATAAGAATCACAGTCGCTATACTGGGCGATAAATTCATCAACGTTCAGCCTTATTAGATTCGCTTGAACCATTTTTAAGGGATCTCCTACTGCTTTATCCTTCAATTTCTCACTTTCTCAGTTACTGGTCTATTAGCCATGTTGAGGCTGTTCGGCTCTTGCTCAACAGAAACTGCTGTAGCTTAACGCTCCAACCTTTTGAATCGCCCCCTCAACATCTGGCAAAGGCCATACATATTTTTCTGCGGTTTCAATCCATAGCTTTGTGACCACTTCCAACTCTTCTAAAGTTTCATGCAAGTTTTCACCCTGAGCCAAACACCCTTCAAGGGCTGGAACCTCTGCAACATAGCCCCCCCTCATCACAGAGACAAATCACAATAGGATAGTTCATGGTTGCTCCTCTTCATCAGTTTGGTTATCTGTTTGCTCAATCAGTTCAATGACCGTTGACATAGATTGTTTTAACTTTGTTGTTATGAACTAGAACGACAAATGTTATTTTATCCTTATGTAAAAACATGATGACTACCAGTAATGCGATCGAGTACAAATCCTTCCTGTTCTGAAAGATTCCGAATATTTGAGAATGTTGCATTATAGAACATCTCCAGATTTCTAGGCTACAGACAAACCTCGTTATTTGACCGTATCAGGTGGTATTTCTTTAGATGGTTTCAAGCTCTCGCTATTACGCGGCAATTCAAGCGATCGGTAGATTTCAAGGAAGCTGAGGCGACTGTAACCTCTGAACAAAGTACCTTGCTTGATTTCAATGGCCAATAACCAGTGACTATTTCCCAAAAAAAGATGATACGCATTACCTTGATCGCTGGCACCTATCAACCCGATCTCTGCGGCGTGGCTCACTACACCTCCCGTCTACGAGAAGCTCTAGCAGAAGAGGTTGAATCTATAGTGCTGACCACACAGGCTGCCGCTGAGGCGCTTTCAGATGACAGAGTGCGAGGTGTAGTGCAGAACTGGCAGTTTGCCGGACTGTTTTCACTGGTGCGGGCAATTCAAACCATTCCAACTGACATTCTGCATATTCAACACGCAGCGGGAACTTACAGCTTTCAACGTCCTATTTTTTTGCTGCCGCTGCTCTTGCGGGCTTCAGGCTATCGCTGTCCGATTGTGACAACCGTGCATGAATATGGCTGGTGGGAATGGCAGCCAAAGGGCATTCCTACGCAACTATTAGAGTGGCTGAAACAGTGGGGACAACAGCGCCAGTGGTGGGATCGGGAGGATGGCTTTTTACTCACGGGCAGTCAGGCAATCATTACCACTAACGCGGAGGCAGAAAACGCGATTTGCGATCGCCTCCCTCATCTATCTCATCGCCTTCATCGAATTCCGATCGCCGCCAATGTAGAAGTAGCACCGATTGAGCGATCGCCCGCCAGCCAGCTTGTACGCCAAACTCACGATTGGTTAGAGGAAACTTTAGTAATTGCTTTTTTTGGCTTCCTACATCCCGTCAAAGGGCTGGAAAACTTATTTCTCGCATTCAAACAGATCCTAACCACTGTTCCCCAAGCGCGACTGTTACTCATTGGTGGAGTAGAGAGTTTAGCCTTACCTCAAAACGAGGCCAAATACTACTGGAATAAATTGCAGGATCAGGTCTTACAGTTAGGAATGAGTCAGCAGGTAAAGATGACTGGCTATGTGAGTGAGGCGATCGCCTCTCATTATTTAAGCGGCTCCGATTTGGGCGTGTTACCCTTCAATCACGGAGTTACTCTCAAAAGCGGCTCACTGCTGGTGCTTCTGGCTCACCAGTTGCCTACCGTCGCAACCTATTCTGACCCACCTGATTCTGAACTCACTGCGGCAAACATTGTTTGTTCTATATCATCTCGCAACCCAGATGCCCTTGCTACAGCACTATTGAAGTTAATTGAAAATCCTGATTTGCAGAAACAATTGAGTGCAGCAGGCAGTGAGTTTGTCAAACAGTTTAGCTGGGAGGCGATCGCCCAAAAACATTTGCAGATTTACAAAAGCCTCTTGAATAAGCTTAAATAGCTGCACTATGTATGATAACGTTTCCAAGTTTCTCATTGAGCAGTATCCTCAAGACTTTGCCAGTTGGCTGCTTGGCGAACCAGTTACCCTGTCGGAGTTAAGCCCATCAGAACTATCTCTAGAGCCGATTCGTGCAGATGCCC
Source organism: Leptolyngbyaceae cyanobacterium RM1_406_9 (assembly GCA_012033355.1). GTDB lineage: Bacteria > Cyanobacteriota > Cyanobacteriia > Elainellales > Elainellaceae > JAAUTN01. Next base: position 2,786 of record JAAUQZ010000319.1, read on the forward strand.
TGATTCTGCTGCAATCCGATGAAACTGTTCTACATTATGAGTTTCAAACTGATCCTGATCCAGCAATACCGTTTAGAATGGCAGACTATGCACTGCGGATTTATCGGCGGTTTCCAAAAAAATGAATCGTACAAGTCGTAATCTATTTGCGTCCCACTGATTCTAGGTTTGTCAGGCAAACTCGATTCGCCGCCAATAACTTGCAGCACGAATTTCAGGTGATACGGCTTTGGGAACAAGACCCCGAGTTTTTCTGCAACGCCCTGGACTCCTTCCCTACGCAGTATTGAGTCAGACTAGCAACCGCCCTGATGTTTTACGAGAAGTTGCACAGGCGATCGATTTGCTACCCAAACAAAGGCAACAAGCAAGCGTCGCTGCTGTAACCGGAATCTTGGCTGGGTTAGTATTAGATAACCAGACAATTCGGCAAGTGCTGCGGAGAGAGCTTATGAAGGAATCTGTGATTTATCAGGAGTGGCGTGAAGAGGCACAACAAGATGAAGCGCGATCGCTAGTTTTGCGTCTACTTAAACGGCAGATAGGCACTCTTCCTGGAGAGATTGAATCTCGCCTCAATGCTCTTACCTTAAACCAGCTAGAGGATTTAGGAGAGGCATTATTAGGTTTTTCAACCTTGGGGGATTTAGAAAGTTGGTTAGAGAACTTGGCAAAGTAAGGGCAGTTCAGCGCTTCTTCTACTCCCTACTCCAACGCTCCTCGTCTCACTACAATCGTCAGCGCTAAAAAAACGATCAGCATCACAACCAGTGCAAATGCGGCTCCCAGTGGCCAATTGTAGGCTACACCAAACTGCGAAGACACCACGCTGCCTAACATAATGCCGCTGGGACTTCCAACCAAGTTGGGAGTGATGAAATCGCCCATTGTTAGGGCAAATACATTAATCGAACCTGCCAATAGTCCTGGTGTGACAAGGGGTAGAGTAATTCGACGAAAAGTGGTCAGGGGTGAAGCGTTGAGATCTGCCGAGGCTTCAAGTAAATCTTTTGGCAACCGCTCAAAGGCGGTGATCACAGGCAAAATCATGAAGGGCAGCCAGACGTGTACAAAAGTGAGTGTGGTGGAAAACTGGTTATAGAGGAAAATCTGACTGGGCTGCTGCAAAATTCCTAAAGTGAGTAAGGCACTGTTGAGGATGCCGTTGTAGCCTAGAATAATTTTCCAGGCAAAGACTCTCACCAAGTAGCTTGACCACAGCGGCAAAATCACCAGCAATGTTAGCAACGTGCGATAGCGACCCCCATAACGAGTGATAAATAAAGCCAGGGGGAGGGCGATCGCCGCATCAATCACTGTCACCCCCAGCGCAGTTGTTACCGTTCTCACAATCACTGTGCGATAAGCTGCATTGCCAAAAATCGTCTGGAAATTGACCAGGCTAAACTCTTGCACGATATCAAACGCCTCTAGTCGCCAAAAGCTATAGGAAATCAAAATAGCGATCGGCACAAAATATAGCAGGGTCATCCATAGCAGCGGCGGCAGCAAGGTTGCGTAGAGCGCTGTTGGAGGGCGATCGCGCCGTCTTGGTCGAGTCTCTAACGACTGAGTTTTTGGCAACTGAGCTTCTAACTGCGGATTTCGTTCCAAAGCTGTACCCACTGATCGTAATTTTTGACGCTCTGCCACATTTTAATTTCCTCATGCAGCGACAGATCATCCATAAACAGTTCCTTGGCGCGTTCTGAACCGACCGCCGCAACTCCCAAATCTGTTGCGCCAGAGTAACCCGTTACATCCATCACGCCCTTTTGACCTTCACCACTGAGGATAAAATCAATCCACTGATAAGCAGCATCCACATTGCGAGAGCTTTTAGAAATCATCCAGGAGTCCGTCCAGCCCGTAAGCTGCCCTCTGGGGCTAACCGAACCAACTGGATAATCTGCCTCACTCAGCTGCGTGTAGGTCAGCGGCCAGGCATGGGCAAGCACCACTTCACCCGACTGAAACAGGTTTGCCAACTCACCCGCTGTCGTCCAAAATTTGCGAATACTGGGGCGCAGTTCCAGCAGCTTATCCTTTACCTCAGCCAGGTCAGCCTTTGTCAGGTCATAGGGGTCTGCCTTGCCCAGCCAGAGCGCTACATCGGCAATAGTCATCGGGTTGTCGGGAATGGTGATCTGTCCGGCATACTGCGGGTCAAACAGCACATCCCAGGAGGTTGGTGCAGTGGTTACTTTTTCGGTGTTGTAGAGCAGCACATTCGGGCCCCAGGCAAAGGTCACACCGTAAGGCTTGCCATCAAAGCTGTTCCAGTTACCTTTCTGGAAGGGTGAAAAAATTGAATCATAGTTTTCGAGTTTGCTGGTGTCGATGGGTCTGACTAACCCAGCTTTGTAGAGACGTTCGGTGATGTCGCCCGATGCAGAAATCAGGTCATAGGTGCGACCACCACCCGTGCGAAACTTGGCAAACATTTCATCGCTCGACCCGGCATAGGTTGCTTTGATCGCGCAGCCTGTTTGCTGCTCAAATTTTTGGGCAAAGGAAGCATCGGTGTAGCCTTCCCAAACGATCGCCGTCAAGGTGCAGCCTGCTGCCTGTGCGGGTTGAGCGGGCAACAGCCCACCTGTGAACCCCAATAAGCCAATGAGAAACGCTGTAATTAAACGATGCCACATAAGTAGTCTGATCCTTCTGCTGAATGTCATAACAGTCGAGGCGAACAATAGTGCGGACAATGGCATAGTACGCCCGACCTAGATTAAAGTGAATCGTTCTAAATTTTCTGTTACTAATGACATCCTATGAGGTCTTCGACTCAATCGGGCACATCCCAGTTTTACATTTAGTTTTGGTAAGTGCGCGGGCTTTGCCCACGCCACTTACCAAAACTGAGGTATACCCGACTCAATCATGGTGTAACTGTAAGGGTC
>JAAUQZ010000320.1 GCA_012033355.1 Leptolyngbyaceae cyanobacterium RM1_406_9
CGGTTGAAACGGTTGAAGGCATATCAAAGAAAATAGTCGTTTCATCTGGTGCCTCAACCAGCCGTTCTTTTTGATCAAATCCACCGTAGTTGTATTTGCCCATGATGGCGGCTCCGGTGAATTTGGTGACGCAATCGGGCAGAGAGCCGATGTTTTCTGCGGTGACGGTTCCAGGAGCCTGACAAGTCTTAGGTTTGGCAGCGGTGTAGGATACGCCCGTAATGATTTGGGCTACTTCCTCCCGGTTGTTAGGATTGCTGCAATACTGGCAGGCTTCGATCATCGCTTTGACTAGAGAGCGATAGGTCTTTGGGTTTTCGTCGATGAAAGACTCCATTATGCCTAACACGCGGTCTGGGTGTCCTTGCCAAATTTCTCGGCCTTGAGCAAAGGTAAACCCAACGCCCTCATTGCCACTGATAGCGCGGGTGTTCCAGGGTTCTGCCACCATGTAACCTTCCATTGCGCCGATGCGAATGTTGGAAACCATTTGAGGCGGTGGTGTGATGATGACGCGAAACTCATCTAACGGGTTAATTCCTGCTGCGGCTGAAAGATAGCGGATGAAGTATTCGTAAATGGCAGAACTGAGAACAACCGCCCAGACTCGTCGCTCTGGGGGCAAACCGCTAAAGTGACGGCGAAAGTCTTGCCCAAAGGTTTCCAGGTCGCCGTTGTATTCTTGCCAGGGACGCAAGCCGCTTTCCCACATGGCTTTGTTCATGGTCATGGCGTTGCCGTGACGGTGAATCGTCATCGCGGCACACAGAGGAGCCTGTCGTGCGCCTTCGGCTCCATCGCGGGCGTTGGTGACTGCACCAGAGACAACGGGCGAGGCATCTAGACGACCAAAGATAATGCCGTCGCGGGAGGTGGCCCAGCTTGCCTCTCGGTTGAGGGTGACGTTTAGTCCGTATTTATGAAAGAAGCCTTTCTCGTGGGCGATCGCAAACGGCGCACAGTCATTCACGGGCACATAGCCAACAGTCAAATTTGGCTTTTCTAACGTACTGGGATCAACCACCTGATCAATCGCTTGGGCGGCTGGGGTGAGAATGTTTGAAGGAGTGCTACCTCTAGCGCAGGAAGCTAGCGCCAGTCCGGTTGCAGTTGCACCAAAGCGTTTGAGGAATCGCCGCCGACTCCAGGGGTTTTCAAAAATGTTAGTCATGCTCAGCCCTCTTATGGGGTGTGGGTTGATGCGAGTTGCTAAAGCCTGGAATCTCAGGGTTGCTGTGGAGTAGGCATCTTGCCTGCTGGATTTGGACGGGCAAGATGCCCATCCCACAGGTCAGGTACAGCCAGTCAGGTACAGCCAGTCAGGTACAGCCAGGAAGTGAGAATCAGGTCTGGGATGCGGGTCGGTGCGTTACCCATTCCTGGATTTTGCCCACGATGTAGTCTAAAACTAGTCCTGTGATGCCAATGATGATGACTGCCAGGAAGACAGAACTGAGGTTGAGGCGATTCCACGAGTCCCAGACAAAGAAGCCAATGCCGATGCCGCCTGTGAGCATCTCAACGGCAACGATGACCAACCAGGCAATTCCTAAACTAATTCGCAGTCCGGTGAAGATGTAGGGCAGGCTGGCTGGCAAGATGATTTTGAATACCTGTCTCCAGCGAGGCATTTCTAGCACTCGCGCCACGTTGATGTAGTCTTTAGAAACGCTGGATACGCCCAGAGCAGTGTTGATGATGGTAGGCCAGAGCGACGTAATGAAGATAACGAAGATGGCGGAGGGGTTTGCCAGGTTAAAGATGGTCAGGGCGATCGGCAGCCACGCCAGCGGGGAAACGGGCTTGAGGATTTGAATGATTGGGTTTAGCGCTAGCATGGCTTGCCTGGACATCCCAATCAAAAAGCCAATGGGAATTGCCACCAGAGCGCCTAGCCCAAATCCGATGAGGACTCGCCGTAAGCTTGCTGCCAATAGCCAGCCGATTCCCAAGTTGCCCGGACCGCGTCGGTAGAAGGGATGCAGGATGTAGTCGAGGTTGGCAACCAGGGCTTGCCAGGGCGTAGGCATCAGTTCACTTCTGAAGCTGGCGATGATCCACCACAGCAGAAGCAGACCTGCAAACCCCGACAGCGGTAGCAGCACAGAATCTCGCACTAGTGCCGGACGGAGCGATCGCCGCCAGGTTGTCTGAGCGGCGACAAGAATGATCTGAATATTAAATTGCAGCAGCATTGAATCCTCCTGAAAGTGCGAGAGGCGATCGCAGACCAAGAGACGCTGTGCCACTCTATCTAAGCGCACAAAAAAAGCGTCCCTTGCATACCCATGAGGACACTGAAGTATCGAGCAGTAGTCAAAATGCTGATTCTTCAGTCTCCTCTCAATGCCGACGGAGTTAGCTGACGGGCTAGGACTGAGAGGTGTCCCTCATTAGGGATGAAGGGTCAAGGATGAGGGATGAAGAACTTCCCGAAACCTACGAACCCGACATCGACTAACGATAAGCCCCAAAATTTGGTTCCTCCGCTCTGAATTTAGCTTGTGACTGATCGCAAACAAACGCAAATCCAGATTAGGCTGACTTACTTATTCGATTTCCAAATAAGGTAACACTGCCCTGGGAGCGCGTCAATGCATCTTTTGATGGGATCAGGACAAAAGCCTGTGACAGCGCGGTAGACTGAGAGTGCAATTGTGTTGGGTGGGGCTTGTCCTGATGGCAACGTGGGCGATTTGGGGCGGCGTAGTCGTGGTCGCGGCTTATTTATTGGGCGCTATTCCAACGGGCTACTGGATTGGGCGGCTCAAAGGAATCGATATTCGTCAGCATGGCTCTGGCTCGACCGGGGCAACCAATGTGTTGCGGACGCTGGGTAAGCTGCCTGCACTGGCGGTGCTGCTGATTGATGTACTAAAAGGGGTAGCGGCGATCGCCCTCACCCGCTGGCTCTATTCCCTACCTGTGGTTGCTGCGTCAACGCCTGTATCCGTCAACCTGGAAACCTGGGTGCCCTGGGCAGTGACAATCGCCGGACTGCTTGCCATCTTTGGACACAGCAAATCAATTTGGATTGGCTTTAGCGGCGGTAAGTCGGTGGCGGCGGGGCTGGGGGTTTTGCTAGCCATGTCGTGGATGGTGGGGCTGGGCGCACTGGCTGCCTTTGGAGTGACACTAGCCCTATTTAAAATAGTGTCGCTGGGGTCAATCGTGGCGGCGATCGCAGGCTGCATTCTCATCGTCGCGCTCAATCAGCCTTTGCCCTATCAGCTATTGGCGATTGCCGGGGGGCTTTATGTTATCTGGCGACACCGCAGCAACATTCAGCGACTCATGGCAGGCACAGAGCCGCGCATCGGGCAGAAGCTACAGGAGCCAGAAGACGTTGCAATTCAGTAAAGCCAAGCAAACCCTAACGCCGGGATATCGTCCTCAGTCAGAGGATGTCACGGCTGAAGCGGATGCCCTTGGGTTTTGGTTACTGCGACAGCGAAGCCCACAAGACCGTCTGACAATGGGAAAATCGCTCAATCGTAATGCACGGCAGTTTTCAATCAATTGTTTTCGTCAACGCTTTTCAAATTTGTCTTGCTCAGAGCTGGCGAAAAAACTGGCGATCGCATGGCTGCAAGAATACAATCCTCCTGGTTACACTCCCCTCGGCAATCAAATGACCTGGGTACAAGATTCGATATCGCTTGCGGCGCTGCTGCATCCTTTGCTTGAGTCGCTCCATATTCCTTACTACATTACAGGAGGAGTAGCGGCGATCGCCTATGGAGAACCCCGCACAACGCAAGACTTAGACATTGTTTTAAGTATTCAACCCGCAGCGATTTCAAATTTAGCAAGCAGCCTGGAGCAAAGTGGCTTTTATGTGCCTGGGCTAGAAGACATAACTTCTGGGCGAATGAAAACTCTGCAAATCACACATATAGAAAGTATTGCCCGTGCAGATTTAATAATTGCTGGAGATAGCAAATTTGATCACGAGAAATTTAACAGAAGGCAGAGGTACGAAATTCCCGGAGGAGTGGAGGTTTATTTGACATCTCCCGAAGATTTAATTCTCAATAAGCTGAGATGGAGAAGGCAAAACCAGTCCGAAAAACAGTGGCGTGATGTATTAGGTATTTTGAAAGTTCAAGGGGATTTGCTCAACTTTGACTACATGAGCCAATGGTCACAAACCTTAGAAATAGCTGAAGATTTGAGTCGAGCAATGAGAGAAGCGGGTTTATTGTAAAACACTGTAGATGCTGTGTTGTTTGGGTAAAGCAAATATGACTTCTGCACTCACCATCTCTGGAAAAGTAATGGGTAAGACTCAGCCCCTCTTCACCCATTGGGAATTGCTGTTACCCGAACGGACTGAGCAAACCCCATTAACCCTGCGGGATTTGCTAACTCAAATTGTACTTGCAGAAATAGCCGGATTTACCGAGCGTCAGACTCAGCGTCGCTTGATGCAAATTCTCACGCCTGCCCAAATTCGTTTGGGGGTTGAGCAAGGAAAAGTAGAGTCTGGCGGTAGTGATCTAGAGCAAGAGATTGACCCAGAAAAGGCGATCGCCACTACCTCTGCTAGCTGAGTGAGTTTCCATCACAATCACCGCGCCACTGGGAACGATTTGATTTGCTCGAACACTTTCTAGGGAAGGGCGATCGATATACATTTGTCGAACGATGCTGCTACTTGGGCAATCAACCGTCGCGTAATGCACAAACTGCTGCTTGTAGTTGCTAGGAAATTGAACGGACGATCCTGCCGCAGATGGCGGTATGGGTGAGTAACCCAGGTTTGAAACCAGTGGTGAATTGTAAGCAGTGAACTGCGAAAAGGCGATCGCAGCGCCAACAGACATGACAAACAGCACGATTGCAAGGATAGGGAAATTGCTTATCCAGGTATCGCATGATCGCCACTGAATCGGTAATGATTCGACCCTCATGCAGTAGTGTTGGCACTACACCTTTGGGATTGAGTCGCATATAGCTGGGCTGTAAGTTCTCGAATGTCAGAAGGTTGATTAAATGACTTTTCCATTTCAACTCCTTCTCCGCAAGAACCAGCTTCACTTTTTGAGAGCAGAGTGACTCTGAAGCGTAATACGGTTCGAGCGTCATTATTGATTCTCCTTTTACGCACGTGATAAATTTCGTCCGTACAGGTCTTCAATCGGTTGGAATGAGTTGCGTTACCCAGCGATCGCCCTTCTCCTCATCCCCTGGCTGGAGCTGAGCCACACGCCAGGTTTTTCCTTCAATTTGGCGCTGCAAATATACCTCAAAGGGGTTTTCTCGCTGGGTTACGCGGCGGTTAGAAAACTTTAGCGTCAAATCATAAGTGCCCTGCACCTGATAAGACTGAAGATCTTGAATTGTCAGCGGCTGACGTTTGGTAATATGAACGCGACCAATTTCAAACTCTGGCGGTTGAGAAGAACTGGAGTATAGCTGCTGGGTTAATGCCTGCTGGGTTTGGCTGACCTGAATGGCGATCGCCTGTTTCACCAAATCGCGGTTTGGACTTCCACCCATACTGCAACTACTCAGCACCACCGCCACTATCACCGCTATGATTACCCGTATAGCCAACATCTCACCTCTACAAATTCCCTACAAACTCCGCTCAATCCCCACTCCCACCCCACACCCCACACCCCACACCCTAATCTACCGCTGATTTACCCCAAAACGATGACGAACAAGAGTTTGAATC
>JAAUQZ010000321.1 GCA_012033355.1 Leptolyngbyaceae cyanobacterium RM1_406_9
AACCCATCCCGAACTCGGTCGTGAAACATCGCTGCGGCAAAGATAGTCGGAGGGCAGCCTCCCGCTAAAATAGCTCGGCGCCAGGTCGATATTGTAAAGTGAGAGCCTCCCTTCAGATTACTGAAGGGAGGCTCTTGTGGTTTGAAGCAGCATAAGGATGAGCTTCTCTCTTATTAAATTTGCTAGGCACTGTCGGGGAAGTGAATTACCAGGATAGAGGTTTGGGTTTGATTGCGGGCGATCGCTTCTGGTACTCTACCAATAGCAGGTTGCCCTAATCTTCTGGGGCTAGCAATTAGTACTAATAAGTCATCTGGTTTTAGCAACTTGTTAACTTTGCTAATCAAGCTACCGTGTTCTCGCTGTACTGAAATTTGAGTATCAAGTCCATATGAGCTGAGGTCAAATTGTTTGCGTCCTGCGCTGGATAAAACTTGAAGGACTTGCAGTTTCGCTTTTAGCTCCGCTGCTAACGTTTGGGCTAATGTTAGAGTTTGTTGAAACATTATGGGAGTCATTTCCAAATCGCTGGTAGCTAACAGCACACGCTGGGTATTTTCAATGGGCTGGGCAAAACGACTAATAAGGACAGGCATTGTTGCTAATCGAGCTACGTTGTCAATAACACTGCCAAAAAAGTTTTCGCGATAGGTTGAGTAGCCTTTCCATCCACAAATGACTAAACTGGCGTTGCGCTCTTCCGCAGTACGGACGATACCGTAATCGATGGAGTCATCTACTCGTCCAATGGGTTCAACTGTTGTGACAGCGGCATGGGCGATTGTTTCGGCTGCTGCTAACAATTGCTGTTGACGAATTTTTGCATCGGCTGAGATTGGGCCTTCACGATCTGAGAGGACGTGTAAAGGCAGAAGGGTTCCCCCTGCATTTTTAGTCAAAATTAGCGCTAGATTTAGTAGATTGTCTTCTGTACTGGGGTTTGCAACTGGGACGAGGATGCGATCGCCCAAAGGTTTTTCTTCCCGATCGACAGTGCCAGTTGCTTCCGTTTGCACCTTTGCGCCCCATTGCTCTGTGATCCAGGGAGACGCAACGCAGCTAACCAAAATCATGGCGATGATGCCGTTGACGGTCAGCTCATCGACCAGTTCAATGTCGAATGCTACCGTGATTGCAGCAAGTGTGGACGCTGCTTGAGCGACCGACAGCCCAAACATCACCATAATGCTAGGAAACTGAAAGCCTAGCAGAAACTTACCGGGCAGCCATGCAGCTAAAAACTTGCTGAGAAATTCTGCTCCAATCATGACCGCTGCAACCAAGATGGAGCGGGGATCTTTGACCAGGATTAACGGGTCAACGAGCATTCCGACTGAAATTAGAAAAAACGGAACAAAGAGGCTATTGCCAATGAACTGAATCCGGTTCATTAACGGACTGAGTTGAGGAATGATCTGAGTAATGGCGATGCCAGCCAGGAAAGCTCCAACGATTGGCTCGATTTCGATTCTGCCTGCAATGAAAGAAACAACGAACAGCGTTGCCAGGACGAACATAAATTCGGCATTTTCGTCGTGCCCAAATCGTCGGAAGAACCAGCGACCGACAATTGGAACGCCCCAAAGTGTAGCGAAGGTATAGATTGCTAGAGAAGGAATGAGGAAAAGCCAGAACTGCAACGTTAGATTACCTTGATCTGCTTTGACGACAATTGCCAGGACTAGCAACGCCAATACATTAGTAATCAGAGTTCCGCCAAAGGCAGCGGTAACGGCTGGCGATCGCATGATCCCCAGTTTGCTCAGAATAGGTAGCGAGACAAGCGTGTGGGAAGCGAAACAGGACGCTACCAGAATTGAAGCTAAAAATGAGTATCCTAAAGGCAACATTGCGGCTGTGCCAATAATCATGGGTAAGGCAAACGTTGCTAACCCAAAGGCGATAGCTTTTCCAGCATTGCGTTTGAGGTCATCCAAGCTAGTTTCTAGTCCACCTAAAAACATCAGGAACAGCAGTCCGACTGTGCCTAACAATTCAATAGTGCTATCGCGTTGAAGCAAACCCAATCCATAGGGACCAACTACAACCCCTGCTAGAATCAGCCCAATAATTCCTGGCATTCGCAATCGCTCGAACAGTAGAGGTGCTACCAGCATGATTGCCAGAATGATTAGAAAAATGGCAACTGGGTCTTCAATGGGTTGAATAAGCTGGGCGATGGTTGGAGTAAAGTAAACAGTGGTTCTTCCCATATTCCAGTACTGCCCAAGATTTTCCACAAGCGCTCCTACGTCTAGAGAGAGATTGAATACCTGAACTGGAAAGCTGGCGATGCTGCCGCGAACTACTAACCAGTCGGGGCAACTATAGCACCTGAATGGAATAGAGTGCATGACCAAACAGCATGAATCAGTTGTTAAGACGAGCGGGTTGATAGAGCCTTTAGAACTGCTTTATCCAAGATTGCTTTGTTTAGAGTCACGTTACAGTTATTGAGATTCAACTAATGTCTGATTCCCAAACTTTAATGACTTTGGCGCAGTGGCTAGCAGGAGAGTTTGACAATCGGCAGCAAGCGAGTGAACAGCCTGCCTGGTTTGTTCATTTGCGCCTATGGCAGCGTCCTTTGCGTCAGCGAATCCAAGAGAATTTGGCGTTGTTTGTAGAACAGGCAAATGCGCTCTACCTGAATCAGCCTTATCGTCAGCGGGTGATTGTGCTTTCGGAGAAGGGCGATCGCCTTCAAGCTGAGTATTTAGCGCTCAAGCACCCCGACCAGTTTCGAGGGGCAGGTGCTAATGCTGATTTGTTGAGCAAATTAGAAGCTTCTGACCTGGAACCATTGCCTGGTTGTGTACTTTCTATCATCCAGCAGAGTAGCGCTTTCAAAGCTCAGCCTTTACCACAAACAAAGTGCTGCTTTGAGTATGAGGGCAAGATTCGTCAGGTGGTGTTGGGGTTTGATGTTAGCTCAAATTCCTTCGCAAGCTACGATCGTGGAGTTAATCCTGAAACAGGACAAGGGCTATGGGGAGCTTTGATGGGGCCGTATGAATTTAGCAAGTGTGAAGATTTTGCGGCTGAGTTGCCTAACTAGCGTCAATATTGAATTTTTCATAAAACTGCCGTAATCCCTAACTTTTGGTAAACCTTGTGAAATCGCAAGGTGCGATACTATGGGATTGACTTTGAAAATGTAGGATGTGGAGGGTATGGGGGCGCTACGTAGGGCGCTTTTGTCTTCACTCTAGCAGCAGGATTAGCGGAGATCTGTTATGGGACTTTTTGACCGGATCGCTCGTGTGATTCGCGCCAACTTGAATAGCCTGGTCGGTCAGGCGGAAGATCCAGAAAAGATTCTGGAGCAGACTGTGCTGGATATGCAGGAAGACTTGACTAAGCTGCGGCAGTCGGTAGCGCAGGCGATCGCCACCCAAAAGCGAACTGAGCGGCAGGCAGCCCAGTCCGAAAGAACTGCGAATGAATGGTATCAACGAGCGCAGTTAGCGCTGCAAAAAGGGGATGATAGCCTTGCCCGTGAAGCGCTAACCCGCCGCAAATCTTACCAGGAAACAGCAGATGCGCTCAAAGGGCAACTGTCTCAGCAAAGCAGCGTCGTCACTAAACTGCGGCAGAACATGATGACCCTGGAGAGTAAGATCTCCGAGGCAAAAACCAAAAAGGATATGTATATCGCCCGCGCCCGCTCTGCCAAAGCATCTCAGCAGATTAACGACATGATGGGGCGTGTGGGTACAGGCAGCGCGATGGCTGCGTTTGAGCGCATGGAAGAAAAGGTGATGCAGCTTGAGGCACAGTCTGAAGCGATCGCCGAATTGGGTACTGACGATTTAGAGAAACAGTTTGCGGCGCTAGAGGGTGGCGGCGACATTGACGAGGAACTGACTGCTATGAAAGCTCAGCTTTCTTCGGGTGCGGCTCCAGCAAGCTTGCCGTCTAGCCAGCCTTCCTCGACCACTTCGGAGGCTGACGCAGAGTTAGAAAGGCTGCGTTCTCAGCTTGAGGATGCATAAATCTAGATAAAAGATAGCTAGAAAAGTAATTGTTGAAATCAACACCCTTGAGGCTCAGTTTCAGCAATCCTAAACGACTTGTTTGGTTTGGAACTGGGACAGTTGGCTGGGGGAAATTGCGCCGTGTTCAGTGATGATAGCGGTGACGAGATTGGCTGGGGTGACATCAAAAGCGGGATTATAAAACTCGGCTCCGGGCGGGCAAATGACTGTATCGCCGATTTGAAAAACCTCTTCAGGGTTACGCTCCTCAATTGGGATTTCGCGACCATCGCTAAGCTTAAAGTCAACTGTAGATAGTGGAGCCGCAACAAAAAATGGGATGTTGTGTGCCTTAGCAATCAGGGCAACGTTATAAGTGCCAATTTTGTTTGCAGTGTCGCCGTTTGCGGCAATTCGATCGGCCCCTACGACAACTGCATCAACCATGCCTCTCTGCATACAGTGAGCCGCCATGCCATCCGTAATGACTGTGACTGGAATTCCTTCTTGCACACATTCCCACGCGGTTAGCTTTGAACCCTGTAAGCGAGGGCGAGTTTCATCCGCATAAACTCGCTCCAGCCGACCGCTGTACCAAGCCGATCGCACTACACCCAAAGCCGTTCCATATCCCGCAGTTGCTAGTGCCCCCGCATTGCAGTGGGTGAGAATTCGCAGTTGAGTGGGGCTAGAGGGTAAAGCTTCTAGTCCGCGATCGCCAATTGCCCGACAGGTCTGCAAATCTTCTGCATTGATTGTTTGGGCCATGTCGAGCAAAGCCTGCCGCAAATGGTCAACGGGACCAATCGTTTGACGGGCGGTTTTCAGCATTCGGTTGATCGCCCAAAACAAATTGACGGCTGTAGGGCGTGTTGACCTTAGCTTTTGGGCAACTGCTTCTAGGCGGGTCAGAAATTCGTCGCGATCGCTAGTTTCAATTTCTCGCGCACCCAGATACATACCGTAAGCCGCAGCAACTCCAATCGCAGGCGCACCTCGCACAATCATAGTTTTGATCGCCAGGGCCATATCATCACAGCGACTAATTTCGACAACAGCATATTCACCCGGTAAGCGAGTTTGGTCGATGAGCAAAACGCAATTGCCTTGCCAAACGACGGGATAGACCTGATTTGTGAGTGACATGGATTTTCAGAAGGGAAGGGAGGAAGTTAGAAATATCTTAACTCCTGAGCATGGATGTCGCGATGAAGCTCAGCGATCGCAATTTGAGGATCAAAATTTTGAGGTCTGAAGTCGATGTCAAACCTTCGAGGTTAAGGGTTGAACGTTTAAGCGCAAGGGTGAATTATTTGAGTTTGAATGTCAAAGATTCAAGCGCAAAGCTCAGACTTTCAAGCACAAAGCTCAGACGTTCAAGTGCAAAGCTCAGATGTTCAAGCGCAAAGCTCAGACTTTCAAGTGCGAGGCTCAGATATTCAAGTGCGAAGCTCAGACATTCAAGCCTGAAGTCCAAATGTTGTGGAACGTTTCAGATCTGGAGTTTCAACGAGTTTTAGCTTTGAGCCTAAATTCTCATTCAAGGCTATTTGACACGGAACTGGGACTGTAAATTAGATTGTGTCAAAGGTCAAAAGCAGATCTAATGAACTAATCTATCTGAGACGCGACAAATGGATTTTCGACCTGAATTAATTGATGAGCTACTGAAAGAATACCGTCAGCCTGAAG
>JAAUQZ010000322.1 GCA_012033355.1 Leptolyngbyaceae cyanobacterium RM1_406_9
CTTTTTGGGAGAAGGGGAGAAGGGGATGAGGGCAAACTTGCAAAACTGGGATGCACCCTGCGCGATCGCTATAGCCTGATACAGGAACAGTAACCATAATTGTTCAGATGGAGCGGTTTGTTAGCGTTGATCCGTATCACTTTCACTATCAAACGGCGGGATGCTCAAACAATCCAGCGATTCTGTTCCTGCATGGTTTTATGGGGGACTGTCGTGAGTTTGAGGGGGCGATCGCCCATTTATCTAATCACTACCACTGTCTAACTGTTGACCTACCCGGACACGGAAAAACTCAAGTCGCTACTGATGAAGCCTATTTCATTCAAAACACCGCTCATGGGTTAATTCAATTCCTCAGGGCTTTGAGAATTCAATCCTGCTTTTTAGTTGGTTACTCAATGGGAGGACGGCTTGCCCTTTACCTGACGCTCCACTTTCCACATATTTTCACAAAGACAGCGTTAGAATCTGCCTCTCCAGGGCTAAAAACCGCAGCAGAGCAAAATCAGCGCATTCAACACGATTTCGCCCTAGCAGAGAAGCTAGAGACTAATTTTCCTGCCTTCTTAAAGAAATGGTATGAGCAACCACTATTTCACTCCCTTCAACGCCATCCCAACTTTGAAAAACTGCTGAAACAACGGTCACAAAACTGCCCCAGGCAACTCGCTAAATCTCTGCGTTATCTGAGTGTAGGATGTCAGCCCTCCCTTTGGCAGCAAATTCCACAAAACACAGTTCCCATCAGCCTGCTAGTAGGCGAGTTAGACCCCAAATTTGTTCGGATCAACGCTGAAATGTCTCAGTTAGGAAAACTCATGCAGTTCAATCTGGTGAAGCAGTGCGGTCACACCATTCACTTTGAAAATGCTAATGTTTTTGCAGAGTACGTCCAGCTTTTTTTGGAATGATTGCCCGACAAAGTAGTTTCGAGATTGTTGACTCTGGATATGTTAGCTACCTCAGAAGCATGGCGATCGCCTCCACTAGCGCTTCTGGCTCTACGGGTTTTGTGATGTGAGCTTGAAACCCAACCTGAAATGCTTTTTGCTGGTCAAAGTCTCTGGCGTAGGCGGTGAGGGCGATCGCTAATCCTAAAACAGCTAACCCGTCGTGTAGGTTCCCTTCCTCCAGCGCTGACGACACAAATTCAATCTCTTACGCCAGAGCAGCTTGAGACATTAGGGGAAGCGCTATTGGATTTCAATAGTCTGGTTGATTTAGAAACCTGGTTAGAAGCCCATTTGTAGGGCGATCGCCCCTTAACAACACCTTCCAAAAAATCAGGGTTCCGATACATTGAAAGAAGTCGTTCAGAGTTCTTTGCAATGTCTCAAGCCGATATGACTCAAGCTGATGTCAATCAAACCAACAAATTCCTGGTTTATCCCCCCAGTCCTAAAGTAGATCAGGTGGATGATTATCACGGTGTTCAGGTCGCTGACCCTTATCGTTGGTTAGAAGATCCTGATTCAGACCAAAGCCGTCAGTGGATCGAAGCGCAAAACCAGGTGACGTTTACCTACCTGAATGATATCCCTGCCCGTGAAAGCTTGAAACAGCGGTTGACCCAGCTTTGGAACTACGAGAAATACGGCATTCCGTTTAAGCGGGAAAACCGTTATTTCTACTTTAAGAATGATGGTTTGCAGAATCAGAGCGTTCTCTACACACTGCCTGAACTAGATGCAGAGCCGAGGGTTTTGCTTGACCCCAACACACTTTCTGAAGATGGCACGGTAGCACTTTCGGGATTGGCAATTAGTGAAGATGCTAAACTGATGGCGTACGGGCTATCCACATCTGGTTCTGACTGGCAGGAGTGGAAGGTGCGAGATGTGGAAACAGGGGAGGACTTACCGGATCATTTGAAGTGGATTAAGTTTTCTGGTGCAGACTGGACTCGTGATGGTAAGGGGTTTTTCTATTCCCGCTATGACGAACCCAATGAAGCAACCAAGCTAGAAGATATTAACTACTATCAAAAGCTTTACTTTCACCAACTGGGTACACCCCAATCTGAGGATGTGCTGATTTACGATCGCCCTGATGAAAAGAACTGGATGTTTGGTGGTGAAGTGACCGAAGATGGGGATTATTTAGTAATTTCGGTGAGTCAGGGAACAGATCCCAGAAATCTGGTGTTTTGGAAAGATCTGAGAAATTCAGAAGCCGCTGTCATTGAGCTAATTAACTCCTTTGAAGCAAAGTTTAGCCTGATTGACAGTGAAGGAACGGTGTTCTGGTTTGAGACGGATCTGGATGCACCACGCGGTCGAGTGATTGCGATCGATATTGCCAAACCAGAGCGAGAAAACTGGCAGGAAGTGATTCCCCAGGCAGAAGAGACGCTGATGGGCGTGAATATTTTGAATCACCAGTTTGTCGCTTTTTATCTCAAAGATGCTTACACTCAGGTAAAAGTGTTTAACCTGAATGGAACCTATGTAAGAGAGGTTGAGCTACCAGGAATCGGCTCTGCGGGCGGATTTGGTGGGAAGCGGCATGAGACAGAAACCTTCTACAGTTTCACCAGTTTTACTACCCCCACAACCATTTATCGATACGACATGGGGAGTGGAGAAAGTCGTGTGTTTCGGCAACCCACAGTAGATTTCAATCCGGATGGGTATGAGACCAAGCAGGTGTTTTACACCAGTAAGGACGGGTCTCGCGTGCCGATGTTTATCACTCACAAAAATGGATTAGAACTGAATGGAAGTAATCCCACGTATTTGTATGGTTATGGTGGGTTTAATATCTCACTGACTCCATCTTTTTCACCCAGCAATATTGTTTGGCTAGAGTTGGGCGGTGTGTTTGCGGTACCCAACTTGCGGGGCGGCGGTGAGTATGGTGAGGAGTGGCATCAGGCAGGCACAAAGCTAAATAAGCAAAATGTATTTGATGACTTTATCGCAGCAGCAGAGTGGCTGATCGAGCATCAATATACGTCACCGCAGAAGCTGGCGATCGCCGGAGGCAGCAACGGCGGGCTATTAGTCGGAGCCTGCATGACCCAGCGCCCAGCTCTATTTGGGGCAGCTTTGCCTGCGGTGGGCGTGATGGATATGCTGCGTTTCCACAAGTTCACCATTGGCTGGGCGTGGTGTTCTGACTACGGTTCACCGGAAGAGCCAGAGGAATTTAAGGCACTTTATGCCTATTCTCCATTGCACAACCTGAAGCCCGGAACTGCCTATCCTGCCACATTAATCACAACGGCTGATCATGATGATCGTGTGGTGCCTGCTCACAGCTTTAAGTTTGCAGCGACATTGCAGGAAGCTCACACAGGAAATAACCCAGTGCTAATCCGAATTGAGACAAAAGCGGGACATGGAGCCGGGAAGCCAACGGTTAAGGTGATTGAGGAGATTTCCGATCGCTGGGCGTTTTTGGTGCGATCGCTAGATATCCAGTTCTCCTAGAACCCATTTAATTTACTCCTTTCCCACTAAAAGATCAGGGATGCGCCCCCACGAAGCGGGGGCGCATCCCTGATCTTTTGTGCCTAATCTTTAACCAGGAAGGGAGTAACTTGAGAAAAACGCATTCCTATGGAACAAGGGGCTTAAGCCCCTTGTTGAGGACAGCTTTAAGATCCAAGCGCGGAGCGCTATAGATGGAGATACAGTGATTTGGTTTTGGGTGGGTTCTCATGCAGAATATGACAGGTTGCTGGAGCAGTTGTAGCAGCACGGCATAACAACTCCATGCACCCGACCAATGACAGGTTGTCTGTGAGTATTCAGAGCTGTCTGCGGCGGGTGATTGGGACCGTTATGCTGCTTCAGTTCTCGGTTGGGGCAGCACCTGGAAGCTGATGAACCAACATCAAAATCTCAACGAGATGTATCTTCTGCAACAATTTATCGCGGAGCGATCGAAGTTTATAAAAAAATGCTAAGAATTGAGCCAGTTAATAATCTTTGACTTGCACCTATGCTTTCTTGTCACAGGATAAAAAACTGGTTTCACAATGGTTTAATCCCTTGCCTTTTTGCCCTAGTTATATTGGCTACAACAGTCTCCCTTGCCTACTCACAGCCGAGTAGCCCGACTCCGACTCAACAGACGGGTGCGCCTGTTGTTTTAGGCGGTGAAACGCTGTTCTATATCCAAGCAAGGATTGCATCATTTTCTCCAGAATTCCGGGCGCAGGTAGTCTCTAATCGAATAGCTACCTTTGCGAAAGATATCGAGGTTAGCCTGGATACGCTTAAAATTGTTGACAATGAAGCGGCAGCAACGGTTGATATTCGGGCAGGTGAGCAAACTCTGGTAACGATCGCCGATGTGGATGCGGTAGCAGCAGGTCAATCCCGCCAAGCGCTTGCCAATCAATATCTACAAACTATTAGAGAGTCAGTTACTGAATTTAGAGCTTCCTATAGTGTTCAAAGTCTGCTCCGAGGAGCCGTTTATACACTGATTGCAACTGTTGTTTTAATTTCTAGCTTGATTGCGATCGCAAAATCAGTTCCAAATATTTATCGTCAATTAAGACGCTGGCGCGGGACTCGGATTCCGGCGCTCAGTCTGTTTGGAACCCAGATTCTATCTTCGCATCGGGTGGTTGACCTAATTTCAGAGATTATTAAAGTTGTTCGGCTTGCGCTTTTCTTGGGACTGCTCTATCTCTACATCAACCTGGTTTTAAGCTTTTTCCCCTGGACGAAAGGATTAGCAAGGGTTCTCTTTGGCTATATCCAGACAGCGCTCGCCACGTTGGGAGCCGGACTGCTCGCCTATCTGCCTAATCTGTTTTTCCTGATTGTCATTTGGTTACTCACGTCCTACTCTCTGAAGGTGATTCGGTTTTTGTTCACTGAGATTGAGCAAGGTGATATTACCTTTCCAGGGTTCTACCGAGAGTGGGCAAAACCGACATATAAATTGGTTCAATTTCTAGTCTTGGCATTTGCAGCAACGGTGGCGTTTCCCTATTTGCCGGGTTCGCAAACCCCCGCATTTCAGGGGATTTCCATCTTTTTAGGTCTGTTAGTTTCGCTTGGCTCTTCATCGGCGATCGCCAATATCTTTGCTGGAATCATCCTCACCTATACCCGTGCGTTTCTGGTGGGCGATCGCGTCAAAATCACCGACACCATTGGAGATGTGGTCGAGAAAACCTTATTTGTGACCCGCATTCGCACGATCAAAACGTGGTGATCACCATTCCCAATGCGGCGGTGTTAAGCAGTCATGTGATTAACTACAGTGCTGCCGCAAGCGATCCAGACACGCCACCGTTGATTCTACACACGACTATCACACTGGGCTACGATGTGCCCTGGCGCAAAGTCCATGATGTACTCACCAAATCGGCTTTAGCAACGGCACAAATCGTAGAAGAGCCTGCCCCCTTTGTGCTGCAAACCAGTTTGGATGATTTTTATGTCAGCTATGAGTTAAATGCCTACACCAGCAGCCCTGGCATTATGGCAAGAATCTACTCCGAGTTGCATCAAAACATTCAAGACCAGTGCAATGAAGCCGATATTGAGATTCTGTCGCCTCACTACCGAGCGGCGCGAGACGGCAACCAGACCACCATTCCGGCTGATTACCTACCCCCAGACTATGAAGCACCTGGATTTCGGCTTTCACCACTCAACACCCCGTGGAAGTCTGATAATGGAAAGGATACACCAGACT
>JAAUQZ010000323.1 GCA_012033355.1 Leptolyngbyaceae cyanobacterium RM1_406_9
CTGGCGCAAACTGGCGGGCACCTGCGGCTGGCGCAATTACGGCGGCTCTGGTGGCGGCTAATTTTCAAATTGATGAACTAGAGCGCATTGTAGGCGGACTGAACTACATGGAGTTTTTAACTCAAAAAACCAGTTGGCTAATTTGGAATGGCAACCCGGCTGATGATTTGCGATCGCCTGTCCGTCTCATCTTCAATCTGTTAATATCTCGTCGTCTAGGAGAATACAACTCAGATCCGTTTCGTGACTGGCTTCAAGATAACCTTCAGCAACGCGGACTAAAAACCTTTAAAGATATCAGAAACAGTCCATTCGGAGCAGATTTGAAGGTAATTGTTTCAGATATCACCAGTGGCGAAATGTTGGTTTTGCCCGATGACTTAGAAATTGAAGCCATTGAGGGGTTGGGTAGACCTAAGCTAATCGAGCAGCTTGGATTACGTAATCGAGATGAATTCTCTATTGCAGAAGCCGTGCGACTGTCGATGAGCATTCCTTTCTTTTTTCAACCTGGAAAGCTGGGCAGCCGCAGAATTGTAGACGGCGGCATTCTCAGCAACTTTCCTCTATGGGTATATGACGTTCCCACTCAAGCTGAAAGGTCTTCAACGGTGCGTAGATGCCCCCGCTGGCCTACTTTTGGGCTGCGTCTAACAGAAGAGGGGTTCCAAAAACAGGCTAAGATCGCTGGCCCTTTCGATATGTTGGGAGCAATGTTTAAGACCATGATGGTTGCTCACGATCGCCATCACCTCAACCAGTCAAACCAGGGTAGAGTCATTAACATTGACGTGACTGAGGCAAGAGTCACAGCCACCGAATTTGACATCAGCGACTCCAAAAAAGATATCCTTTATCAGCTTGGATACCAGCAGGCAAAAGAGTTCTTTCACACCTGGAACTGGAGCAAACATCTTGAATTACGAGGGTTTGATCCTGCTGACTTAATTCCTTGAGATAAGCAAAACTTGGCGTTGCTGCTGGAAGGGATGAATTCTCGTAGGGGCAAATGACCGTTCGCCCTTACAGAAGGCATCGGACAGGCAAATCATCCTTACATTCAGCAACGCCCAAAAGGCGGAAGGACTTACACCGTTTCAGGTTTGTCTGACCGCTCATCAGAGGAATCACAACAAATGTGCATTAGCCTACCAAACAGGATTCTGAAATCCGCTAAGGTCGTGCTAATTGCAAATAAAGTGTGATCTTGGCTACATCTCCATGCGTCTAGAGCAGTTGAAGGCCTTTTTGGCAGTGGCGGAGACGGGCAACTTTCAGCAGGCGGCCCGGCTCTGTGGTGTGACTCAATCTACGATTAGCCGTCAGGTGCAAAGCCTGGAAGCAGATCTGGGGCTACCGCTGTTTCATCGGACTGCTCAAGCGAAGTTGACCCTGGCGGGCGATCGCTTCCTCCCTCGTGCCCGCAAAATCTGTCAGGAATGGCAAACTGCTATCCAAGAATTAGTAGACCTGCGCGAAGGCAAGCAGCCAGAACTGTGCATTGCTGCAATTCATTCCGTCTGTGCTTACTATTTACCGCCTGTGCTTCAGCGCTTTTGTCAGGATTATCCAGATGTGCAGTTGCGGGTGACATCATTGGGCAGCGATCGCGCCCTCAAAGTTTTGAAAGATGGGCTGGTGGATGTGGCGATTGTGATGAACAACCGCTTTCTCACCGCAACGCCAGAGATGGTTACGGACATTCTTTATAACGAGCCAGTCGAAATTTTGATGGCAGTCGGTCATCCGCTAACTCAATACGAACAGGTGCCCTGGACTGAGCTAGTGCGCTACCCTCAGGTTGTATTTAAGGATGGCTATGGAATGCAGCGGCTCGTACAGGAGCAGTTTCAGCGCCAGGGTGCAACGCTAAACGCTGTGTTAGAACTCAATACGCTCGATGCCTTTCGGGGAGTTGTGCGCCAGGGAAAACTGATTGCCCTGTTGCCCAAAGCTGCTATCCTGGATGCTCAACTCGACACGACGCTAGCAGTTCGCCCAACCGAGGCACCCGTTCTGATTCGGCAAGTGGTTTTAGTGACGACTCAAGATCGGTTGCAGATTCCTCCGATTCAGCATTTTCGGGAATTGGTGCATCAGCTACTTGCCCCAGAAAACGATGCTGCAAAACTGCCTCAACTTGATGCCAATGCTTCACCGTCCGGCGCTCACTGTCAGATTCGGCGCTGCTAGGGGCGCTATTCAGAAAAATACTCTTATGTTTTTATCAGGGCTAGGGCGATGAGCGATGCGTTCAGGGAGTTATTGCGAAAAGTCGGTAGCGGGTCGCATACCAGCAAAGATTTAACGCGCTGGGAAGCGGCCGAAGCAACCCGGATGATGTTGACCCAGGAAGCAACCCCGGCTCAAATCGGCGCATTTATGATCGCCCATCGAATCAAGCGCCCCACAGGTGAAGAGTTAGCGGGCATTCTCGATGCCTACGATCAGCTTGGGTCAAAGCTACAGCCGATCGCCTCTACTCACCCGGTAACAGTACTGGGAATTCCCTATGACGGGCGATCGCGCACTGCGCCCCTCAGCCCCATTACCGCTTTGCTGTTAGCCGCCGCAGATTGTCCCGTGATCCTGCATGGGGGCGATCGAATGCCGACCAAACATGGCGTTCCCTTGATTGAAGTTTGGCGCGGGCTAGGGGTGAACTGGGCCCTGACACTCGACCAAGTGCAAACTGTTTTAGAACAAACCGGACTGGGATTTGTCTATCTGCCCTATCACTTTCCGCTGGCGCAGGGCTTAGTTGCCTACCGAGATCAGATTGGTAAACGCCCGCCGCTGGCAACCGTTGAGTTAATCTGGTCGCCCTATGCCGGAAATGCTCAGGTCATTGCCGGATTTGTCCATCCGCCCACCGAAACCATGTTCACCGAAACCTTCGCACTGCGCGGGGTGAGCCAATTCGCCACCGTCAAAGGTTTAGAAGGAAGCTGTGACCTGCCCCGCGATCGCACTGCCATCATTGGCTTAGGACAACCTGACGGTTTGGCTTTAGAACGGCTGCTGCTGTCTTGCCGCGACTATGACCTGGCTGGTAAAGACGTTCCTCTGACCAACATGACGCAACTCGTTGAGGACATCCAAGCGGTTCTGCAAGGAAAAGCGATCGAGATGATGCAATCTGCCATCTGGAATGGTGGCTTTTATCTCTGGCGCTGTGGTGCCAGCCCTGACTTGCAATCAGGGCTGACCCAAGCAGAAAAGCTCCTCACCTCCGGACAAGCCCAGACAAAATTGCAGCAGCTAAAAGCAACCGTCAATGCCTTTGCCGCCGTTCCCAGTTAGTCCTGACAAAGAGAATAAAGTCCTCCCCACTCCCCACTCCCCACTCCCTACCCCCTACCCCTCAACCACTGGCTCTGGACGATCAGGAATGCTGGCAGTCGGGGCATTAGGGATGTTGGCGAGTAAGGCACTGCTCTGACGCTGAGGTTCACCTAACATCACTAGAGAGCAGGTTAGCTGCTTCACTACTTGAGTGGTGACATCGCTAATCGCTAGTTCGCCAACGCTAACCCGCCGCCGCAGCGATCGCAGCACCACCAGATCGTAGGACTGAGCCTCCTGCAAAATCGCACTCGCAACATCATCATTGGGGACAATATGAACCTCAGAATTGCTGTTTGGAGAGCATTTGGCTAACAGCAGCTTTAACTGTGACTCCATCCAACTAACGCGATTTGGAGAAGCATGGCGATCGCACACGTGTAACAGCGTCACCTGTGCCTGGTTCTCATCTGCCAAAACCTCAGCAAACTGTACCATTCTTACAGCTTGCTGCGTCAGGTTCTCAATCGGCACCAAAATTCGACGAAAACTTGTCGGCGAATCGAGCAGACGAGTCACCGCAACCGGACAGTGAGAAGCCCAGAGCACGCTATCGATCACGTTGCCAAACAGCCGCGCTCGAAGCCCTGTCGTTTTTCCCCAACCCATAATAATCAGGTTGGCGTTCTCCTCCCGACTGGCCCGGCTAATTCCCTGAGCGATACTGTCATCAATGCGTAGCAGCGGTTCAGCCTCCACCCCAAATCCTCGACTCATTCAGTCGCGCGGTTCAGCAGCAGATCGCTTCCCTGCAACGCTTTCTTCAACTCAGGAGCATCCATGTGAGCATGAGCCGCCGTGATCGAAAGGGGAATCACCTTGCCCGACTCATGCTTAACCAGCAAAGCCGCCATCTCAATCAAATAACGCTCTGTTTGGGGGTTATAAACTGGCACCACTACGGTTAAAGCCTGACTGGGCACATCCTCCCCCCAGACAACAGTGGAATTTCCAGATTCCAGGCTACTCGCGGCTGGAATCAATCCGACAGCACTGCGAGCCGTAATCAGGGGTCCTAGAGTTGCTGTCACTAGCATCAAAACGATGACTGCATTTAACACCTCCTCCGTCAGTAGCCCTGCACGTACCCCTACCAGTGTCGCAGCCAGCGTTGCAGCTACCTGAGGCATCGACAGCGACCACATTGTAATCATTTCGCGAACGCTGTACTGATAAGTTAGCTTGGCGAAAAGAGCAGCCAAAAACTTACTGCTAATCAACCCCACAACGATCGCCAGGGTTAGCTGAATTGCCCCCAAACTGCTGATAAATGCTGGAATATTAATAAGCAAACCCAGGTCAATAAAGAAAATCGGCACAAATAGTACCGTGCCGACAAACAGTACTTTTTCTTTAACTGGGCCCTCCCCAACCGCATTGTTAACCGCTAGCCCTGCTAAAAATGCCCCAACAATCTTTTCGACCCCAATAACCTCAGCCCCCACTGCGGCAACAAAAACCGCCAGGAGAATAAATAGAAACTGGTTGCCTTCTTCGTCACCCGATCGACGAAAAAATTCTTTGCCGAGCCAGTTGAACCCAAACAAAACAAGGGCGGAGTAAACTGCAAGCAACAGCAACAGCCTAATCAGGCTAAAAGTATCAAAGTCGCCACCATGAATGCCAACACAAACTGCTAAAACCAGCAGCGCCCCAATGTCAGTAAAGATAGTTGCCCCAATGGTCACGGTTACAGCTTCATTGGTAACAACTCCCATGCGGCTGACGATAGGATAAGCCAGCAGCGTGTGAGAGGCAAATAGAGAGCCAATTAGAATCGCTGGATTCCATCCAAAGCCAAAAAGCCGTCCTACAATCGTGCCAAAGAATAGGGGCACAATGAATGTGAAGAACCCAAAGCCTGCTGAGCGATGTTTGGTTGCTTGGAATTGCTCAATGTCAACCTCTAAACCTGACATAAACAGCAGGTAGATTAAACCAATATCAGAGAGCAGCCTGATGGTTTCTGAATCGGTTTGGAAAAGGTTCAAGCCATTTGGTCCTAACACGACTCCTGCGGTGAGTAAACCAACCAATCCGGGTAGCCGCAGCCGCTCGAAAAAGATGGGGACAATCAAGATGACCGCTAGCAGGATGGCAAAGGAAACGACTGGTTCGATGTGCATAGGCTTAGGACAAGTCCTCTAGGGTAGATGACGAATCAGGGACACGATCCACACCAGGATAACCGAGTTGTGTAGGAAAGATGAGGGATGAGGGATGAGGGATGAGAGATGAGAGATGAGGAATGAGGAATGAGGAATGAGGAATGAGGAATGAGGGATGAGGAATGAGG
>JAAUQZ010000324.1 GCA_012033355.1 Leptolyngbyaceae cyanobacterium RM1_406_9
GGCGATCGCCAATTCCGTTAATCCAATCCCTTCTTCACCCTTCTATTTTGGCTATCCGGGATAGGGGTTGGGTAGGGTATGTGTGACAGCTACTGCGCGAGTCTACTGGAGTAATTCGCGGCTAATCTCAGCGAGGATTGGTGGGAATGTCTAGCGGGTCGCCAGTACGGGTGTAGATGAAGATATCCCATTGACCCTGGGCGTTAGACTCAAAGGCGATAGTGTTGCCGTCAGCGCTAATGCTGGGATTGCGAACTTCGGCGCTGAGACTGCTGGTCAGGCTGCGAAGCTTGTAAAGCTGGCGATCGTAAAGGTAGATCTCAGATTTGCCCTGCCGATTGCCCGCAAAGATAATGTAGCGACCGTCTTCAGAAATGTCTGGATCGGCAACGGTCATGTCTAGACTGTTGAGTTCGGGCAGGTCAAGCAACTTTCGTTCGTTCAGGTCGTACACGTACACATCCTGACTGCCCGCTCGATCGGAGACAAAAACAAGGTATCGACTGACCGCTTTAGGAGACAGTTCTGCATAGGGACTGTTGAGGCTACGTCCGCTAGGATCGAGAGGAAAGCTGAGATATTGTGGACCTGAGCAACTGATCAGCAAAATGGACAGGGCGATCGCCAAAATTAGAACAGCTAAAACAGATCTCACAGCAGGTTTCACAAAACATCTAGCTCAATTGTGCCTCGATCGATTACTTCAATATCCCACTGTCCATTGCTGCCCGTCTCAAAGGTGATGTAGCGGCCGTCAGGGCTGATGCTGGGATGTCTCACCCAGCCTCGATAACCAGCGGTGAGAACCTGAATCTGCTCGGTAACGCGATCATATAGCTGAATGTCGGCTCTGCCGCGATCGCTTGCGGTGTAGACAATGTACCGCGCTGTATTGCTGATGCTGGGGCTTTCGGCGATCGCATCCGGGCGATTTAACCGAGGCAAATCAATAAATTTTTGATCTTTCAAATCAAACAGCAGGATACCGCGAGTGCCGTTTCGGTTAGACACATAGGCAATAAATCGTCCGTCTCCACTTAGCGCAGGCTGCTCATCGGCATACAGGCTATTCAAACTATTAGAGGAATCGGAGCTAGCCAGCGCCATGTTTTGCTGGCAACTCATAAGAAAAACGAATAGGATCAAGCCGATGCTTAATCCTATCCACTGCTGAAAGCGTTTAGCGATGCTGGAATCCTCAACCACTTGAAGCGCTAGCGCTGACCATCATTAATCATAATCCCGTGGGCTATCCTGATCATCGCTGGTGTAGTCGATTGGCTGGTAGTCAACGTAGTCAGAGGGCGATCGCTCTGACTCAACTCGACTGCGACGCGGTGTATCTTGAGGAGGGCGAGGTCTTCGAGGTCTTGACGACGGAGCAGAGTCGGAACTGCGGCTAGGACGACTGCTGCGAACGGGTCTCTCTTCTGTATTACCCCAGTACTCATCAATATCAGAGCGCTCAGAGCGGGAGGCTGGACGCTCCGTTCTGCTGGAGGGCGGACGGCGGCGGCGAGGGCGGCTACTGGATGGATCGCTGTAAGCGTCACCTGAACCGAGGCGATCGCTGCTGCTTCGGCTGGAGGGGCGACGACGCACTTCATCGCTATACTCATCCGTTGGGCGAGCGTCTCTTGTGCCTCTAATCCGGCGGGTGAGGGGACGAGGTTCTTCGTCTAGGGCATCCAGGTCGTCTAACTCCGCCCGATAAACCCGACTGACCGGGCGATCGTCATCCACAACGGGCGTGGTGCGCTTTGCCTGCTCAGTTGCCACAGAACGTAGACGAATACTCTCAACCGCAAAGAAGATAGCAGACCCCGTTAGCATAAACTGACCAAACTGCAAAATAGGGTCTTGCCGCCAACCATTGAAGAACAGAATGCCGCCGCAAACCAGCGCCACCGCCGCAAAGAAAATGTCGTGATCTCGCGCCAGATTAGGGCGCACCGAGCGCAAGAAATAAAGCCCTACGCCTGAGAGGGCAAGCCCAACTCCCACAAGGCTACTCGCATTTGAGATGATGTTAACCGTTGCTAGCGTCGGGGTAATCATGCTGTTCAAACCTAGCCCAGCATCCACCATTGCAGTTCTCCGTAAATTTGTCCTAATCCTAATCGACCCTAAATTAAACCGATTTTTACTAAGGGTTGCGGACTAAATAACCTGTGGGGCGGGTGTCTCACCCGACCGGACGGGCAAGACACCCATCCCACAAAATGTGCAGTTTATTTAATTTCCATTCCTAAACCGATTTGCTTTGAATTTGCTGATACTAATCTCTACTCTAACCGAATCGCTGACTGACCTAAGTTGTTCAGCGAACCGCTTTAAGCATTAACCAGTTAAGCTAAAGTAGAATACCGCCTTATGTCAAGACTATACGAGAGCCTGAATCGATAAAGTCAGGGATTTCTGAGAGCAAAGCACCTTTACTCCATCAATCCCTGACTTCGCAGACTCACCAGCTTGGAGCCAGATTAGCTGTGCAAATTTAGCGGTGCCAGATTAAGAGCGCTGAATCTTGTCTCTTTGACTGATGAAGATCAGCGCAACAGTTGCTGGAATAACAATGATTACTGCACCTGCGAGCAGGCTGTATAGAAAGTTTGCTAAAGACGGTGTCATGAGTTTTGATCCCCAAGTTCGGAAGGCTTCTTCATTAATAATCTTATCGGTCTGTTAATCCTTTGAGAAGTCTATTTTCTCTGAATCTTACTGATATTCTACTGACATTATGAGGTTAAGGCGGTTCAAAGCTGCGTTTGAGGAGCAGTAGAATGATGAATAGATTCAGTTACAAAGCTTAATTTCTATCACCTATGACCTCTGCTGCGATCGCCAATTGGGTTTTAGCTCCTCTGCTGGGGCTGATGATTCTACTATTCATCATTCGCATCGTCCTAACCTGGTATCCCCAGGCTGAACTCAACCGGATGCCGTTTATCCTGGTAGCTTTGCCAACGGAACCCTTTCTCATGCCGCTGCGTAAGCTTGTGCCGCCTCTGGGTGGAGTAGACATCACACCCATCCTCTGGGTTGGAATTTTTAGCCTGCTGCGTGAACTTCTGCTGGGGCAGCAAGGATTACTAACTATGATGGGGCACTAAAAGCAGGTCAGGTGGGCAAAGCGGAACCCAACCCTACAGATCCCTATTCACTCCAAACTACCCGTCAGTGGGTCGCATCATTTGCTCAACGAAGTTGGTGTAGATCTTGCCCTGGTTAAATTCGGCAGTTTCTAAAATTTTTTGATGAAAACCGATGGTAGTGGGTAAACCTGTAATCGCGCATTCTCGTAAAGCCCGCTTCATT
The DNA here is from genome assembly GCA_012033355.1 of Leptolyngbyaceae cyanobacterium RM1_406_9. Taxonomy (GTDB): domain Bacteria; phylum Cyanobacteriota; class Cyanobacteriia; order Elainellales; family Elainellaceae; genus JAAUTN01. The sequence continues at coordinate 3,319 of JAAUQZ010000324.1, forward strand.
CGCTGAATGGCGGCGGGGCGATCGGGACCCCAAACAATCAGCTTGCCAATCAGCGAGTCATAGTAGGGCGGAATTTCATAGTCAGTGTAAACGTGGGAATCGATTCGCACACCGGGACCACCAGGGGGCAAATAGCCGCTAATGCGTCCTGGGTGAGGACGAAAGTTGTGATCGGGGTCTTCTGCATTGATGCGACACTCGATTGCATGGCCGCGAAACGAAACCTGCTCCTGGGTTAGTCGCAGCTTTTCGCCCTGGGCAACTCGAATTTGCTCAGCAATCAGGTCTAAGCCAGTAATCATCTCGGTGACGGGGTGTTCAACCTGAATACGGGTATTCATTTCCATGAAATAAAACTGCCCTGACTGGTCAAGCAGAAATTCGATCGTGCCTGCACCCGTGTAGCTAATCGCCTGAGCAACGCGAACAGCCGCAGATCCCATCTTCTCGCGCAGTTCGGCCGTCAACGCAGCGCTAGGAGCTTCTTCTAAGAGCTTTTGGTGTCGCCGCTGGATGGAGCAGTCTCGCTCTCCCAGGTGAATGGCGTTGCCGTAGCTATCCGCGAGAATTTGAAACTCAATGTGTCGAGGGCGTTCAATGAACTTTTCTAAATAAACGCCGGGGTTACCAAAAGCGGCATCCGCTTCACCCTGAGCCGCCAGGAACGACTTCACCAACTCACCTTCACTGCGAACCAGACGCATTCCGCGACCACCACCGCCAGCCGTTGCTTTAATGATTACGGGATAGCCAATCTGGTGGGCGATCGCCATCGCTTCCTGCTCATCCGTCAATAGCCCATCGCTTCCAGGCACGGTGGGTACACCAATCCGCTGCATAGTCTCCTTCGCGGTTGATTTATCACCCATCGCCCGCATTGCCTCAGGGGAAGGACCGATAAAAGCAATCTGATGATCGGCACAGATTTCAGCGAATCGAGCGTTTTCTGCCAGAAACCCATAGCCCGGATGAATTGCAGTGGCGTTGCGAGTCAGAGCAGCGGCAATGATGTTGGGAATATTCAAATAGCTTTTGCTGCTGGGCGGCTCCCCAATGCAGACTGCCTCATCTGCAAGCTGGACGTGTAGCGCATTGCGGTCAATTGTAGAATGAACGGCAACCGTAGCAATGCCCATCTCCTCGCAAGTGCGAAGGATGCGGAGGGCAATTTCCCCACGATTGGCAATCAAAATTTTGGAAAAACGCATCTTCCAGCCTTAGCGGGTGAGGATCAGGCGAGACAAACTTTTCCGAATCACCCTGGGAAGTCATGCTTCAGCGAAATGGTGAAGGCATCTAGCCGCTCAAACGTTTAGAGACAGGGATCGGAAGTCAGCAATCAGTAGTTAATCCTATCATGCAGCAGACACCGTCTGGAGCTTGTTTGGCCTGCCATATAAAAACTCTGTCAGACATTTTGCCTACTTGCTTTGAACGGGCAAGATGCCCATTCCAGGGGTTGAAAACGACTTGGGGAGGTTAATTTTTCGCACCCTAGCCTACGAAAAACTAACCTCCCCTAATAGCTTTTAGAGATGAAGTTTTATAGATTAGTCAGCAGTTGCCAACTCGGTGCTGCCCCGGCCGCGACGACGGGTGAGGCTGTTAAACAGCATTTGACCGATCGCCTTGATCAGGTTGCCTTCGAGTTCCTGGAAGACTTTCATGTTCATCCCAAAGGTGGCGTTGGCTTCATCGACGATGCGATCGGCGGTTGCTTCATCAATCGGCAGTTCGTCCATTGCCTGACGATACTTCGCCTTGAACTGCTTTTCGTCGGGAATGTCTTTGAACTCGTAGAAAGCGGTTCCTTCGCCATTGCTCAAGTTCATGCCGCGTTGAGCAATGCCTTTGAGGATTTGCCCACCCGACAGGTCACCCAGGTAGCGAGTGTAGGAATGCGCGACAAGTAGCTCAGGCTGTGTTGCAGAAACCTGATGAATATGCTCTACATAGGCTTGAGCCGCAGGCGTAGGAGCGATTTGATCGCGCCAGTTGTTCCCGTAGTAAAAGTGCAGGTCGCGCTCCAGGCTTTCCTTGCGATTTAGCTCTGGAAAATGGATCTTGGAAACGATTGGATGCTGCTGATGGCGCTCCATCTCTTCTTCCATTGCCGAGTAGACAAAATAGAGGTCGGCAACCAGCTTTCGATAGGAGTTTTTTTCGACAACTCCTTTAAGAAAGCACTTCACAAAGCCGACATTCTCAGCCATTGTATGGGCCTTTTTGGTGCCCTCTCGCAGCTTGGTTGCTAAATTACTGGTCATTATTAAAGTCCTACTAATCCCAACATTAAATTTGCCTGCTGGAGTGC
>JAAUQZ010000325.1 GCA_012033355.1 Leptolyngbyaceae cyanobacterium RM1_406_9
GGCAACTGCAACTGATTAACCAGGTACTCGATGAATTTCTCACAGAACAGGAAGGTGAGTTCGATGGTGATACCCGCTGGGCACTCACCTGGTTTGAGCAGCACCAATTTGAGCCAGGACAGTACGGTGATGCTGAAACCCTCTCTAAAGCGAAAAACACCAGTGTTCAGGGCATGGTCGATGCGGGAATCCTAGAGGCGAAAGCAGGTAAAGTGCGGTTGCTCAGACAAGAGGAAATGAAATCAGACTGGAACCCTAATAGTGATAGCCGAATGCCTGATTGGGAGATGGCCCAATACTTGATCCATGAACTCGATCAAAAAGGTGAGATTGGGGCGGCTCAAATGTTGGCAAAAATTGGCGATCGGGGTGAAATGGCGCGAGATTTAGCCTACCGGCTCTATAGCTTATGCGATAGAAAAGGCTGGACTCAAGAAGCGCTTGCTTACAACAGCCTCGTCATCTCGTGGCCAGAAATTACTCGCTTGGCGATCGAGTTTACTCAAACTAAGCCCGTTCAAGGCAACTTAGGATTTTAGGGTTTGAATTATGGTCACTCTCCAACTCCGACAACTCGATGTACCTCCCGGTCAACGGTTGCTGATTCGGAACCTCGATTGGCAACAATTTGAGCGCATTTTGGAAGAACTCGGCGAAACCCGCTCTTCTCGCATTGCCTACAGCCACGGCACATTAGAAATTAGAATGCCCACCCCGGAACACGAAGTTGATAAAGAACTCATCGGCGATCTGGTCAAAATTCTATTGGATGAGCTAGAAATTGACTGCGAATGCTTTGGGTCTACCACGTTCAAACAAGAAAACATGGACAGTGGGATTGAACCCGATCAGTGCTTCTACATTCAAAACCAGGCACAAATGCGAGGAAAACGGCGCATTGACTTGACCCTTGATCCTCCTCCTGATTTGACAATTGAGGTAGATGTCACCTCAAAAACCCAACTCGATGCCTACATTGCCCTCGGTGTGCCTGAACTTTGGCGCTACGAGAAGAATCAACTCAACATCTACACCCTTCAAGCAGATCTCTACCAACGAGTGGATGTCAGTCCTACTTTCCCGGCATTGCCAATTTTAGACTGGGTAGCAGACGTGCTTGAGCAAAGTGTGGCGATCGGCAGAAGCCCAGCACTACGAGCCTTCCGCAAGAAAATCCAAACTCTAAAATCCGAACTTTAGAATCTGAAACTTCAAACAACAGCAGTATGGCAATCAGCAACCACGAGCGAGTCGGCAGATCCTTAAAGCTCCTTCATGAGGGACTCTATCCCTACTTTGAGCGAGAGATGGAGGCTGCTTACACGAAGCAATGGCCCCTACGGGCTGCTGCTTACTTTGATAAAAGCAGCGATGTTGTTCAAAAGAGCCTCAAGGCAGACCTCTACGACTTCCTCAAGTTTATGTGGAATGAGTGGAACGATGTCTTCCGCAAAACTCTGGGTAAAGCTGAGCGCAGCCTCCTCTCTGAATGCCAGGATATTCGCAATACTTGGGCACATAACTCTACATTCTCGACCGATGATGCTTACCGCGCTCTCGATAGTGTGGCTCGCTTGCTCTCTGCCATCTCTGCCCCTGAAGCAGATCAGGTTGAAAAGCAAAAACAAGAACTGCTTCGCGTTCGCTTTGAAGATCAGGCTCGCCGCGAAACTCGTCGAGCTGCTGTAGCTCCAACTGAAGGTCAGCCTCTATCCGGGTTAAAACCTTGGCGCGAAATTACCACCCCTCACCCCGATGTCGCGTCGGGTCGTTTTCAGCAAGCCGAATTTGCCGCCGACCTCTGGCAGGTCTATTTAGATGAAGGTTCTGACGAATACCGCGACCCCACTGAGTTCTTTCGGCGTACCTACATTACCGAAGGACTTCAGCAACTGCTTACAAATGCCCTACGACGATTGAGCGGTAACGGTGGAGATCCAGTAATTGAACTGCAAACGAACTTTGGTGGTGGCAAAACCCACGCAATGCTGGCACTCTATCATCTTTGCAATGCGCTAGAGATTGCTGATCTGCCTGGAATGGAGCCGATCTTTCAAACCGTTGGAGTGAACCGCCCTCCCCAAAACGTCAATGTTGCCGTTCTTGTGGGTCAAAAACTTCAACCTAGTGGAATTACCCCTTACAAACCTGAGCACAGTAGCCAAAATCGACCAACTATCAAAACCTTGTGGGGTGAATTGGCGTGGCAACTAGGAGGTGCAGAAGGCTACGAATTAGTGCGAAGTGCGGATGAAACCTCTACCAATCCTGGCGATGCACTCAAGGTATTGTTCAACCGTTTTTCACCTTGCCTAATTCTGATCGATGAGTGGGTTGCCTATGCTCGTCAACTTCATGACCAAAGCGATGTTGCAGGAGGCAGTTTTGATACCCAATTTACGTTTGCCCAAGCTCTCAGTGAGTCTGCAAAGAATGCAAAAGAGACGCTACTAGTGGTGAGTATCCCCGCCTCTGAAATTGAGAAAGGAGGAGAACGGGGACATGAAGCGACAGAGAGATTAAAAAATTCAATTGGTCGGGTTGAATCTCCTTGGCGACCCGCTAGCGCTGAGGAAAGCTTTGAGATTGTGCGGCGACGGCTATTTCAAACCACAACTGACCCTAATCTTTTTGTTCAACGAGATGCTGTTGTCCGAGCATTTTCTGAGATGTATCGCACTCAAGGACAGGAGTTTCCGTCTGAATGCAAGGAAGGCGACTACGAACGGCGGATGCGTGATGCTTACCCGATTCATCCAGAACTGTTCGACCGCCTCTATTCAGATTGGTCTAGTCTCGATAAATTTCAACGAACTCGTGGTGTGCTGCGCCTCATGGCAAAAGTGATTCATTCCCTTTGGGAGCGGAATGACCAGAGTTTGATGATTATGCCTGCCCACGTGCCGATGGATGACCCACAGGTTCAATCCGAGTTGACTCGCTATCTGGATGACAACTGGATTCCTGTCATTGAGAAGGATGTAGACGGTGCAAACTCCCTTCCTCTAGCAATTGATCGACAGAACCCTAACCTGGGACGCTATTCTGCCTGTCGCCGAGTCACACGTTCAATTTATATGGGTTCTGCTCCTACCCTCCGCGCTGCAAATCGAGGACTCGAAGACCGAAGGGTAAAGCTCGGCTGCGTTCAGCCAGGAGAAAGCGTTGCCACTTTTGGCGATGCCCTGCGTCGATTGACTGATCAAGCCACTTACCTCTACATCGACGGAAATCGCTACTGGGTCTCAACCCAACCTAACGTTAACCGTACAGCTCAAGAGCGAGCAAACCAACTGCTCGACGATCGCTACCTGGTTTGGAAAGAGATTACCGATCGCTTGGAAGCCTTCAATAAAAAAACAGGCGATCGAGGTGAATTTTCTAGAATTCACATTGCTCTTGAATCTACAGCAGACATCCCTGATGAGCCTAATCTTGGTGTTCGGCTCGTGGTTCTTGATCCACAGCATCCCCATGTCCGTCTTAGTGAAGACAGTCCAGCTCGACAATGGGTTGAGGATGCCCTTCAGCACAAAGGCAGCAGCCCTCGCTACTACAAAAATACTCTTCTGTTTCTAGCTCCAGACAAAGCTAAAATCGAAAATCTGGAAAGGAATGTTGCTCAATATCTTGCCTGGGAATCAATTCTGGCTGATGACAAGAAGCAAACTCTCAACCTCGACAATTTTCAACGTAGTCAGGCAGAAACTAAGCGAGATGCTACAAAGAAGGATGTCGATAACATTCTCTGTGACACCTATCAGTGGCTTCTCGTACCTACACAACCAGATGCCCAAGGCGGTATCGAATGGAAGGAGACCCGACTGCAAGGACAGGATTCGCCTTTCATTCGAGCCAGTAAAAAAGCTGTGTATGAAAGTGATCTCCTCATCACTTATGCTGCTACAAATTTACGCCTAGAAGCACTGGATAGATATCTTTGGAAAGACACCAATCATCTCGACCTGAAGCGTCTCTGGGAATATCTTGCCCAATATCTTTATTTTCCTCGACTGAAGAATGAAAACGTTCTGCTTGAAGCTATCCATGATGGCGTTACATCAACGGTGTGGAGCGATAGCTTTGCTTATGCTGAAGGCTTCGATGAAGAAACAGGAAAGTATCGCGGTCTCCGAGCGGCAACAGGAATTAATCCCAGCATCAGTACCCAAAGCCTACTTGTGAAACCCGAAGTTGCTCAGCGACAGTTTGATGCTGAAAAAGCCCAGGCAACCTCAATTAACGCTGGAGGAACTACAAAGACTGTAAATGAGACTCCATCAGGAGAAGATTCCCCATCTGATACTCCTGATCATGGTGGAAAAAATGATGACTCCGATAACGGATCAAGAGAGGCTCAAACACCTGTACTCCGTCGTTTCTACGGCAATGTTGAAATCGATGCTATGCGGGTAAACCGAGATACTCCAGCGATCGCCAATGAGGTTATTCAGCACCTCACATCGCTTAGTGGCGCGAAAGTCAAAATCACCCTCGACATCGAAGCGGAAATACCTGATGGAGTTCCCGATGATGTAGTGCGGACTATCATGGAAAACTGTCGAACGCTTAAGTTTAACAGTCAAGCCTTTGAGCAGGAATAGCGATCGCTTCTTGGGCTGGAGGAGAGCAGTTTCCTTCAGTTCAATGTTGTGCTGCTGCCAAATATTGTTTGACCTTAGGATGATGCAGATATCTCAATACTCTCTAGCAATTGCGGATAACCACACTCATTGGTGAAGGCGTATATCTTTATATAACTTATGCAGTCATATCTTCTAGGAAGAATCTCTGCGTAGTCTCTAGCTTGTTTTTCAACCGTGCGTCGTTTCTTTCGATTGCTGCCCCTTCTTGTTACACCAACTCGGTCAGAGCTTTGGATATCTATCCACTTCACCTCGACTACAGCAAAGTGTCCTTTTCCATCAGTGAATACCAAGTCTCCACGTCCCTTATCAGTTCGACCTGGTTCTACCTCCCATTCATCCTCAATGACATAGGGATAGTGAGGAAGCAGTTGATGACTGCTGAGCACAAGTTGTCTTTTGAGTGCATACTCACCATTGTTATCCCAATTACGTCCTTCAAAGTACGCGCGAAGTACTTGATTGCGATGCTCGATCTCGCTTAAATTCACCGTTCATTCTAGCCAAACTACTACTATTTACTTCATCTCAAAACAGAACTATTTCGTAAAAAGCAGTGTTGTTTCTTGGCTTGAGGGTTATCCAACTCAGTTTCTTCAGAAAACCGTTGATCTTTTCATGTGCTGTAGTGAAATAAGCTAGCTGTTTATTCGGTTATTAGCTCATGGTTCAAAAAGACATCAGCTATATCACAAGGGAATTTGTGCGACAGGAGTGTAGCGTTTTTGGAGCTACTTTAAGTGATGAGGATTGCGATCGGATTATTGTTGAAGTCGCTCGTTTGGCTGAGCGTGGTGAATTTCACCACACAGGTGTTTACTGGATCGCCAATGGGTGCATCCCACTTTTGTAGCCCTCACCCTAAATCCCTCTCCCAAAGCGGGCTACCGTGTATACAGAAGTTCCCCTTAAACTATTTGAATCAGATTCGGGGTGGAGTCAATGCTAGAAAATC
>JAAUQZ010000022.1 GCA_012033355.1 Leptolyngbyaceae cyanobacterium RM1_406_9
AGAACAAAGCAAGGTGGCTTTGGAGTAAAATCTCACAAGCCATCCCGTTGCTACCTCAACGTGGTGGTCAGCTACCCCTGGCTGCTCGAACAGCCTTGGGTAGCGCTGACTAGATCTTTGGGTGCCGTCGCCCGTCACAAATCGAACATAGGACGACTTAAGCGAACACAATACGGTACCTTGTCGGCAGAGTCAATAGATAGGGGTCTGTAGAATAGGTGAAGGGCGATCGCCCAGTTCTGTTCCTACCTATGTATCGTTTCTTGAAGCAGATCCTGCATCCATTTGAACGGATCTTAGATCCACTTGAACGGATCTAAGATCCATTTACGCGGATCTAAGATCCGCGTAAATGGATCTTATGGCTCAGGCTCGAATGATAGCGACTGCTTTTGAAGAAGCTGTGTCTGCTTAAGTGGATCTTATGAATCTTTCGAGAAAAACGAGGCAGAGCCTTCTCAGCGTTACTAGCCAGGGTTCAGCATCTTTTGTTGTCACTGCGAAAGTTTCTGTGGTAGCGACAAAGTTTGTGTTGTCACCACAGAAGTTTCTGTCGTCACCACAGAAGTTTCTGTCGTGACAACACTAAAGTTTTAGTTGATTTCTGGGTGGGCTGGTTGGGGTTCAGGTGGGAGGGCGATCGCTCCTGACAAAACCAGATGAGATGCCCATCCTACAAACAAGGTTGAGACACTTCACTCACAGCTTCAAAGCCCAGGAATCGCCGTCGATTTGTAGAACGGTCGCTTCACAACGATCGCCCGATACGCCTTCTGCCGAATTTCAACATCCAATTCTTGCCCCGTTTTAGCTAAGTGGGTCGGAACGTAGGCAAGGGCGATCGCCTTCCCCAAAGTCGGAGACAGCGTACCGCTGGTAACGATCCCAACCTTTTCCTGGTTAAACAGCACTGGGTAGTCGTGACGGGCAATGTTGCGTCCTTCCATCTGTAGCCCAACTAGCTTTCGCGCTACGCCAAACTGTTTTTGCTCTTCGAGAACTTTGCGACCGATAAAGTCGCCTTTGCGATCGAGGTGAACCAGCCAGCCTAGCCCTGCTTCGAGTGGTGTAGTGGTTTCGTCAATGTCTTGCCCGTAGAGCGCCATTGCTGCTTCGAGCCGTAGGGTGTCGCGTGCGCCCAAACCGCAAGGGGTGATGACATTGAGGAGCGATCGCCACAAATCAATTCCCGTTTGCGGATCGACCATTACCTCAAAGCCATCCTCACCCGTGTAGCCCGTTCGCGCCAAGAATCCAGGCTGACCTAGAACGGTGCCTTCTAGATGTCCAAAGCGCTTGACCTGCGACAAATCTTCCTGCACACAGGTTTGGAGTAAGCTAACCGCCTGTGGTCCCTGCACAGCCAACAAAACCTTCGTCGATGAAAGATCTTGAAAGTTCAAATTTGAACTCAGATTTGCCAGCAGCCAGTCTCGATCTTTTACCGTTGTGGCAGCATTGGCGATCAGCATTACCCGCTGATCGCCCTTTGCGTCTACGCCCTGGTAATAGACGATCAGGTCATCAATCATGCCTGCCTGAGCATTCAGCAAAACCGTGTATTGCGCTTCACCGGGCTGCAAGCGGCTCAGGTCAGAGGGAACGAGTTGCTGAAGCGAGTCAATCACATCTGCACCGCTGATCGCAAACTTGCCCATGTGGGAAATGTCAAACATCCCCGCCGCCTCCCGCACTGCCCGATGTTCAGGCAAAATGCCGCTGTACTGCACGGGCATCTCCCAACCGGAGAAGGGAACGATACGTGCTTGGGCTTCACGATACAGGTCGTAAAGCGGGCTACGAAATAGAGAGGCAATCGGCTGCATCTCTTCAGAGTGATTAGTCAAAATTTCAGTTCCTAAAATTTGCGCCTAATGTGAATTAGACCGCAGGGGTGCAGCATTCGGCAAATTTTATTTGCGATCGCTCCCGATTTTTGCCCGAATGCTACGCCCGGTAGATATTGAGTCGAACCCAGTGTTTGGAGCGCTCCAGCAGGCAAATTTCGAGGCGATCTTCCAGCGCTTGAATCTGTTTACTCAGGGCGGGTTGACTGAGGTGCAGTAACTCGGGCAGCACGACCAAAATGGAGGGCTTCAGCTACCGCGATAAAGCACTTGAGTTGACGCAATTCCATATCAGTCTGGTAATAACTCAAAACTATCAGATAATCACTGATTGGAAATAGTAACCCATTATTTTGCGTGTATCCTCCAGTTATCACATCGCTTTCTTTCGAGATCCTAGAGACAACATCCTGGAACTTTACCAAGACCTATGATGACTGAATGCAAAGGAGGTAGCACCGATGAGCCGTATTCCTCAATCCAGCGATCGCCCATCCTCACCTGAAGCTAATCCCACCGATCAACATTTCTCAAACAGTCAAGAGAACACTAGAAGCACACAAAAGCAATCCAGCAGAATCATCACGATCGCCACGATTAGTTCTCTCGTGGCCATCATTGCAACTGTGTGGTTAACAAGTGAACGTAACGGACCAGGATCGCAACTCCTGACCACAACCAACACTTACGCTACACCTATCGAAAGAGCAACGAACACACCAGCGGCAGCGGCAAGCAGCGAAGTTGCTCAATCGAATACAACATCCAATCCGATTGCTAACTGTGTCGCCACAGAAACCATGCCGGGTGGAGATAACTTTTATGTGCCGAACGCTCCTCTGGTGCAAAATCTAGGTAGAGGATTGGTGGTGCAAGGAACGGTGAGAGAAGCAGAAAGCTGTGCACCTGTTCGCAATGCTCGAATTCAAATTTGGTTGAACACCGAACGAGGTGGCGAGGGAGAAGCCAGCAATCGAGGCAGTGTGATGACCGATGAAAATGGACGATATCGCCTGGAAACTTCACCCGTTGTTTCGCAGTTTGGGCAACCGCACGTCCATATTGCCTATGATGATGGGGACTATCGTTCACTTTTCTTACGCGCGGTGATGGAAAGCGAAGATGTTTCAACGTTCACCGTAGATTTCATACTGGAGCCACGTCGATGAACCGGTCTCTGCAATCCTGGCCGATGCGGGCAGTGTTACTCATCTTCGTCATGCTGCCCGCGCTATTAGCTGCCCTGAGTCCACTCCAACACGGGCGCTCACCTCTCTGGATTTTAGGAACATTGGCAGGTGTGCTGTCTTTGAGCTTGATTGTAGTGCAGGTGTTGCTACCGACGGGATGGCTCAACTTTGGCATAGGTGAACAAAATTTTCGCTGGCATCGAGTTTTGGGTATCAGCATCACTCTACTTGTGGTTGCTCACATCCTCGGACTTTATCTTTACAGTCCTGATGATGTTGGAGATGCCCTGGTTCTAGCTGCTCCTACTTATTCGCGGTTAGGAGTGCTTTCAGCAACCTGTCTGTTGATCTCTGTAGGACTGGCGCTCACCCGTTCTAAGCTGCCACTTACACCAGCGGATTGGCAGATTCTTCACAGTTTTCTGGCAGTGGCAGTTGTGGGGACTGCGATCGCCCACGCCTTCCTTCTACAGGGCACATTAGATGGATTTGCAGAAGGATTGCTGTGTGGCAGTGCGGTGGTTGCCGTCCTCATGGCGGTCATCTACTGGCATCTTCAGTAGATCACAAAATTGTTGCCTTATTAGCCAAGCTCCGGCTTCCCAAATTGGTACAGCGGCTTCTCAATTACGGCGGTTCGTGGAATCCGTCGCCTTTGTCGCAAGGAAGCCGGAGCTTCCTCAATGGCATTGCCAGGCTGGAGCCTGGCGACGAGATTAAATGGCTGGGGTCGTAGTAAAAACCCAGCATGAAACGACTTGCTATATACTGATCTTTACATTTGTTAACTAACGGGCACTCCTGCGGAGCATTTAATCATGACCCCTGAACCTTTTACAAATCCTCCTGTATTTACGCTGATTATGGTAAGCAATTTTTTTGCGATCGCCTTTGGGTTCATTTTCAAAGACATTCTGGAATATCAGGTGGCTCAGTGGGATGCCAACCGCCAGTCTCAATCTAAGATTAACTACGCAACGCCCCATGCGATCGCCGCTTATTTGGGCTTGACCGTTTGTCTGGTAGTGTTTATGGCGGCTAGCTTTTCGGTGTTTAGCCTGGTCTGGTGGTTTGCGATTGGGCTGGCGGCGATCGTCGTGGTGCCCACTGCGCTGCTGATCTGGTTTCAACTGGGTTCAATGTTGGGTCTGTTGGTCAGAGGTGGCTCTCAGGCTGTAGACATTGATTCTTATGGCGCGGGTGCGGTGCTTGACTCTCAGGCGGCGAAGTCGAAGCCGATGGAGTGAAGTAGGAAGGATGAGGGATGAGGGATGAGGGATGAGGCTTTGTTGCTTACTGCCTGCCCTGGACGAGCTTTGGGATGCGATGAGTTTTAGCTGCACTATTTGGCCGTAGCTTTCTCCTCGACTGGTGTTGTTTTGCCGTCCGTTTTTCCGTTGGTGGTAGGCTTTCGCTGTGACTCAAACAGTTGATTGACTAGCGATCGCGCTGGCTCTGCTTGGGTCACGGCTTCACCATAGGCGGTGTGAGCTTCCATCAGTTTCCGCAAATTCTTTAGTCCATTGCGGAGTATGTTTTTCTGATCCTCATTCAGTGGATCAGGCTCAAACAACAAACTCACCGTTTGCAGCATTGGCTGTGCTTCAACCTGAGCATCCTGAAGTTTTATCTTGGCCTTTAACAGGGCTTCCAGTGATTCAATTGCGGTCATTGCGTCATTATTGGCGGTCATATTGTTGGCGGTCATAGGTTTTCTCTAAGATGTTTCTCTAAGGTGGGTGTAGATGCGAAGGCGCACGGTATTACTCATAACATACTAGCTTGCGGTTGCTTTAGATTGAGCCAAGACTGGGCGATCGCCGCTTTCCACTCACTTTTGCAGGTGGGGTCACGGCCCTCGATTCTAAAGTGAATTCAGGAATCTCTCGCCGCTCGGACTCACTCAGGCTATATTGCTCACAAACTAAGCTGAGCCGATTGGTTGAACGGGTGACAGGGTTAATTGAGTGTGTCAGGTCGCCCTGAAACCACAGCAATACATTGGTTTGGGGTCGAATTTGAGCAACCTGACGTTTACCCTTTTGCAAAACCAACTCACCTCCCTCTAAATCATCGGGCACTCGTACATACAAAACACTGACGACATTCGGAGGCTCAACCGTCTTGCAGTAGGAACGCAGCGACCGATCGATATGTGGATCGACTCGTGAACCTGTTTTGAGCAACAGTGGATTGAGATAGAAGGCATTGCAGTCTGGTTGGAGGGCGATCGCCAAGTACTGCTTAAAGAAGGGAAACCGTCGCTCCACTTCTGCCAACCCAGAACGCTGAAACACCAGTGAAAATCCTTTCGTGTTAACAAAATCTCGATTCAAGTTATTGACTACAAAGTAAGGGCAGGCGTGGATTTGTCCCTCTAACTCACTTAAATATGTGACTGGGAAAGCAGGGTACTGTTGGCGGTAATAAGTACTCATTCGATTCACTCAAGCAGGGCTGGGGGCGGATATACGTAGCTTACAGGTTGCCCCGTTATTGGATGAACAAAAGCTAACTGTAGCGCATGGAGGTGATAGCCGCAGTCTCCCGGTACAGCGCTACGGTCTGAGCAGGTGGCGGTAAGGGATAATGGAATGCCACCAACCCCGTAGAGCGGGTCGCCTACCAGGGGAAACCCACTTGCCGCCAGATGAATCCGAATTTGGTGAGGTCGTCCTGTAAGAATGGTGACTTCTACCAGTGTGTGGGTTTGGTTGCGTCTCAGGACATAGCACTCACTGTGAGCAGGCAGTCCCTCTGGGGTTGCGGCATAAAGGTAGCCCAACGGGGCATAGGAAACTTTGCCGATGGGCTGGGTAATGGTGAAATGGTCTGGCAGGGTCGTCCCGCTTACCAGGGCGCGATAGGTTTTACGAATTTGGCGATCGCGCATCTGCTGACTCAAACTCGCTCGTGCGGCGGACGATCGCGCCAGCAGCATTAACCCTGAAGTTCCCCGTCCCAAGCGATGAATGGGTACGGGTGGCGACTCCGGATAGCGCTGCTGAAGTTGCCACAGCAGCGTGTTTTGCAGAAAGCCTCCTCCTGGCAAAACAGGCAAACCCGATGGCTTGGCAATCACCACTAAATCTACATCCTCGTGCAGTACATTGAATTCTAGAGGAACCTCTGGTTCTTGCCAGGGTGGACGCTGATAGGTGAGTTGGTGTCCTGCTTTCAGGAGGACTGTAGCAGTGGTTGGCATTCCGTTTAACAACACCTGACCGCTGGCAATTCGCTGTTCCCAGTCGGCACGGCTGGAGTGTGGGTAGCGCTGCGTGTAGTAGTCCAGCACCGACAAATTGTGCGTTTTGTCAGTGATGCGATCGCAATATGTCCAGCCCTGGTTCACCTAACTCCCTCAGATTCAGCTTTGATCTTCCAGCAGTTCCATCATTATTTAACGCTTCAAGCTACCGAATTTCTCGCCTTGCCTATATTCTAATAGTCAGTGCGCCAGGGTTGGTTACATTAAACACCGTTGCTTTGAGGTTGCCAGAATGCGTCATCGCACTAGTAAAAAGAGTGAAAAACTAGAGTTTATGCGTATTTTGACAATCGCCACTAGCATCATTCTCTCCGTCGAAGGAATAGTGGGCGATCGCACCCTGGCTCAAATTACACCCGATAGAACCCTGGGCGCTGAAAATTCTCAGATGTTTCGCGATGCCTCTGGTCGGCTCGTGGACATTGGTGGAGGAGCAATTCGCGGCACAAACCTGTTCCACAGTTTTACAGAATTTAATGTAGGTGGGCAACAGCAAGTCTATTTCACCCATCCCGCTGGAATTGAAAATATCCTCAGTCGCGTCACCGGAGGCAACCCGTCCGAGATTCTAGGAACCCTGGGAGTCAACGGCAACGCCAACCTGTTTTTGCTCAACCCCAACGGCATCCTGTTTGGACGAGATGCCCGTCTGGATGTTGCAGGTTCCTTTGTCGCGACCACCGCCGATCGCTTCTCCTTTAACAACGGTTTAGAGTTTAGCGCCGTTGACCCCGACTTACCGCCACTGCTCACCCTCACAATTAACCCAGGGGTACAGCCAGGTAGAGTTGTAGGCGGAACGATTACAAATCGGGGCAACCTCACCGCAGGACAAGATTTATCGCTGATTGCAAACACCTTGAACCTGAGTGGACGGCTTCAGGCAGGCAGAGCATTAACTCTAAGGGCGCTGGATACGGTGCGGATACGCGATCGCTCCACTCACCCCTTCCTCGCCTCGGCGGGAGGAGATTTAAGGGTACAGGGCGATCGCCAGGTCAACATCTTTGCGCTAAACCATCCCAACAGCGGCTTGTTTGCGGGTGAAAATCTGGTGTTGCGCTCTGCCAATGGGGTGCAGGGAGACGCTCGCTACACCGCAGGAGGCGATTTTCGGATTGAACAGTTAAACGGCAGGTTAGGAAGTTTATCCAGCCCCTACGACCCCATCATTCGGGCAAATGGGAATGTGAGTTTTACCCGTTACACAGGAGCCTCTCTACATATCTTTGCGGGCGGCGCAGTCAACATCGGCAGCATTGAAATTACAGGAACAGACGCGACTAATTCTATAAATGAGACGGTGGTGCTCTCGGACGGTTCAACGCTGCGGGTGAATGGTGCAACACAACCCACACTGGATATTCGGGCAGGTACAACAGCAGTTGGAACGCCCTCTGGTGTAACCGGAACGCCCGCTCCTACTGGTTTAAGCCAATCGACTCCAACATCAGCCGATATCACGATTGGCGAAATCATTTTGAATCAACCGGATGGATTGATTTTTCTCACAAATCAATATCAGCCAAACTCACTAAACGGCACTATTGAGCTTGGATTGGTGGATGCGATCGCCTCTCCCGTCGGTGGTTCCATCATTCTAGATGCCCGCAATGGAATCACTTTAAACGACATTGTAGAGGTGTCTGGAGTCGATCTGGCCACAAACTTCATTACCGGAAATGGGGGGGATGTAACCTTACTGGCAGGCGGTGATATTCGCTTAAACGAAGGTGCCATTATCTCAGATGGGCTGTTAGGGGGAAATATTCGTCTCAATAGTGAGGGGTCGATCGCCATTCGTGGCACGGGCAACTCTACAGAATCTTCGATAGCCAGCAATACATTTACAGATACAGCGGGGGCAAGCAGTGGCAGTATTGAAATCACGGCCCGCTCACTCTCTAGCAGCAATGCTGGAAATATTGCCGCTATCACCTTTGGCAATGGAAATGCCGGAAATATTACGATCAGCGCCGATGACTTTATCTCGCTTGACAACAGTGAGATCGTCAATGTTGTAGAAGTGGGGGCAACAGGCAGCGGTGGTGATATTGATGTGACAACGCGATCGCTCTCCCTTGAGAATGTATCAGGAATACTGGCGCTCACCCTGGCTGACGGCGCAGCAGGCGATGTAAATCTCACTGCCCGTGAATCAGCCTCACTGAACGATAGCCAGGTGGCAAGTTTCGTAAACCTGGGAGCCGCAGGGCAGGGAGGCAATTTAAACCTCAGCACGTCCTCACTTTTAGTAACCAATGGCGCTCAGGTCAGTGCTAACACGCTGGGGTTGGGGAGTGCAGGTCAAGTCAGAATCAATGCAGCGGACTCCGTTATTTTAGACGGCATCAGTGATAACGGTATCGCGAGTGGTGTGTTCAGCAATGTTTTTAACCGCATTGACGCAGATGGGCTGATTATTGCAACAGAGGGAAACGGTGGCAACATTGATCTCACCACGCGATCGCTCTCTATCTTAAATGGCGCTCAAATCAACGCCAGCACTGAAGGCATCGGAGATGCAGGGAATATTAACCTTAACGCTAATTCTGTCCGGGTTACGGGAACTGGATTTGATAGTTTTCAGAATATCTTTTCGCCTAGCTCAATTGTAAGTGAAGTGTTATTTGACGCAGATGGCGCAGGGGGCAGCATCAGCCTGACCGCAGCCACCCTCGAAGTATCCGATGGCGCTCAAATTAGCGCTAGCACTGACGGTTTAGGCAACGCAGGAAATTTGGACTTAAACATTACCGATTCCGTCACGTTAACAGGAACAGCCAGTGGACTTTTTGCAGATACACTGACGGGTTCCAGCGGCAATGGCGGCAGTATTTTTCTCAGCAGCAATCAGGTTCTCATTCGAGATGAGGCAAGTATCGGAGTTGGCAGTGATGGGTTTGGCGTTGGTGGCAACATTCAAATCGATGGAGACTCACTATTTCTCGACAGCAGAGGTCTAATTTCTGCTCGAACCGCCAGCACTACAGGCGGTAATATCACGTTAAATTTGGCAAATACGATTGTGCTGCGCCGCGAAAGTGAGATCTCTACCACCGCAGGTACGGCGCAGGCGGGTGGCGATGGCGGCAACGTTACAGTTGACACTAACTTTTTGGTGGCGGTGGAATCCGAAAATAGCGACATTACCGCTAATGCCTTTCAGGGACAAGGGGGAAACATCAGCATCACGGCGATCGGCGTGTTTGGCATTGCCCCCCGTGAGGCACAAACTGAACTCAGTGACATCACCGCCAGCTCAGAGTTTGGCGTGGATGGCGTAATTGAAATTAATCGCCCTGACGTTGATCCCAGTCGCGGCACCGCAGAACTGCCTACGGATGTGGTAGATGCTTCTCGCCTGGTGGCGCAGGGTTGCTCAGCCGGAAATGAGGCGATCGCCAGTCAAATTGGTGAGTTTACCATCACCGGACGAGGTGGCTTACCTCCCAGCCCGACTGAGCAACTCAACGGTGACGCAATCCTGGCAGACTGGGAACCGCTGGAAACACCCGCAGATGTCTCACAAGCCGATTCATCTGCCGATTTATCTGCCGACTCATCTATTGACACGACTGACACGACAATTGCTATGGAGTCAGCACCCACTGAACTGGTTGAAGCTCAGGGATGGCGATCGCCCCCAACGGTCAACTCACCCTCATCGCCCAAGCCACCGCAACGCCACATTCTCCCTGGGCAACTTCCGCAACTTGTCATTAACTGATCAATAAAACGAGCGCTAAGATCTGCGACTTCTTCGAGAAGTCGCAGATCTAAACCGCCTTTCAAGAACTGGTGTTAGACCAGCAGTTCACCTGTTTCTTGCAGCGCGTGAAGACGGTGATAGATACCGCCGTGCTGCAATAGCTCGTCGTGACTGCCAACCTCAACAATTTCGCCCTGATCCAGCACCACAATCTTGTCTGCCTCACGCACGGTGCTGAGGCGGTGAGCAATGATAATCGTAGTGCGAGTACCAAGAATGCTTTTCATCGCCAGTTGAATCGATCGCTCTGATTCATAGTCCAGGCTAGAAGTCGCCTCATCAAACACCAGCACATCAGGATTCATCAGCAAAGCTCTGGCAATTCCCAAGCGTTGCCTTTGCCCACCCGACAGCCGCACCCCCCGCTCACCCACAGTTGTGTAATAGCGCTTGGGAAATAGGTGAATGAACTCATCGACTCTGGCGACGCGGCAGGCAAAGTCCACTTCCTCTAACGAGGCGTTGGGGTTGCCGTAGGTGAGGTTGTCCAGCAGCGTTCCGTTAAACACATCCACCTCCTGGTGAACGATCGCCAGTCGCTTGCGATAGCCCGCCACATCCAGCTTGCGAATATCCTGTCCGTCAATTAAGATTTGCCCCCGCTGCGGCTCAAAATAGCGAAACAGCAGCTTCACCAAAGTAGACTTACCGGAACCGGAACGCCCAACCAGCGCCACCGTTTGATATTGCTCAATCAGCAGATTGATATTCCTGAGTACAGGTCGATTGGAGTCATAGCCAAAGGTGACATGAGAGAAATCGACCTTACCTGTGAACTGGTAGTGCTGAACGGCATCAGCTTCCTTCACCAAACTGGCAGCATCGGAACCCGTCGGAAGCTGCATAAACTCATGCAGACTAATCATAGATGCATAGCGGCGGGCAAAGATTTCAGCAAGCTGACCAATGGGGTCTAGCTCAGAGTACGCCATGCTAGAAACAGTGAGAATGGTGACAAAGTGCCCCAGAGAAACCTGTCCCCGCAGAGTTGCAATCAGGGTAAACGCCAGCACCAGAAATACACAGATTTGCACGATCGTGCGCTGCGTCACACCCAGCTTGATATAGCCGCGATGAATCCGGTAGTCAATCACCTGAAACTCGCGGTTAAATCGGGTGCTTTGCCGCTTTAACTCATGGGATTCGGTGGCAAAAGCCTTCACCGTTTTGATGTTAGTAATGATCTCAGAGGTGCGGCTTTCAGTATTCTCCTCGTGTCTTTCGATCGCCCGCTCTCGAGCAACCAGTTGTTTTAGCTTGTACAGACTGAGCGTAAGAATGAGGATAAACGACAGCAGAAAAGCGATCGCAATTCGCCATTCGATAAACCAGATCAGAATGAAAATGCCCAGCACCCGCGCCAGTTTGGGAATTAGCTGTCCGGCGATTTCGGGGTAAGTCCAGGTGTGGTTAGATAGCCCTCTGGCTACCCGTCCGGCAATTCGTCCGGGGTTGTTTTCGTCGTAAAACTCTAGCGGCAGGGTGAGAATTTTTTGAAGTACCTGCTTGGCATGATCCCGACGAGAGCGCAGAGCAATATCCCAGTGAAACCAGGCTCCTACCCAGGGCTGAATCGGCGCACGGACAACGGTTGTGATAAAGATCAGTCCGAGCAGAACGGCGATCGCCATTTCCTGGCTTGACGGTAGATTAACCCAATTGGCTAGCGCCTCAATGCTGCGCTGAAGCAGTGCGTCTACGGGCTGGTTAGACAGCACATTCAGAATTTGCCCGATTGCGTAGGGAACAACGAGATCAATTATTTCAAATAGGCTACTAGCAGCAATGCTGAAGGCGGCGATCGCTGCATACGGTCGGTAGTAGCGGAGAATATCGGAAAACTTTGCCATGATGTTTGACCTCACTGCTGCCCTGAGTCGGTTAAAGCAGTTGAGCAGAACCCAAATGCTTTAAGACTACAGATTGTAGCATTAATGTATTATTTGGCAAAAGAAGAGGGAGGAGAGCTAAACCCTCCTCCCTCTTTTTGTTGAGAAACTCTGTAAGGGCAAACGGCTCTTTGCCCTTACAAAGGTATGGCAGTACAAAGATTCAGTTAGGACAGGCAGCAAGCGACAAAGCTTTGATGAATCGAGTTCGGACTCATCCTTCCCACCACAACACCTTGACCATGCCTAATCTTGACCATGCCTAATTGAGAGCGTAAGCAGACTGCAATGCCCACAAAATTAGAAGAACGATAGAGCCTAAGAGCAGCGTGGAAAAAGGCGATCGCCACTGGGCTATCGGCTCCCTTAAATTTCATGATCCCTCGATTCAAATCTGTCATAAATGTGTGTCCTCCTCTTGGAAATTTTCAGGGTTAAAGACAGAATGGACTGGCTTGAAGACGCGATAGGAAAATTGCCTGAGCCGAACCTGCCTCGATTTTATCCAGACTCTCAAAGCCTTTGATGTCAAATTGAGGGGGGAAAGCTTAAATCTGTCTTGAGATTAAGCAAAGTAAAACGAGCCGTTGGGTCATGACTACGCACTGTGAACGAGGGAGTTACATGAAGGTTGCTTTAATTGCTTTGGCGATCATCGTCGGATTGGTTCTACTGACTGAAGTGAGTTTGCGGATTTTGTTTGGCTTTGGCAATCCGCTGACTTACATTGCGGATGAGCAAATTGGCTATTTGCTTGCACCCAGTCAGAAAACTCGCAGGTTTGGCAACCGCATCCGCATTAACCAGTACTCTATGCGTAGTCCAGAAGTTTCACCCTCTCGACCTGAAAAAACGCTACGGCTACTGCTGCTGGGAGATTCTGTAGCCAATGGCGGCTGGTGGACCGATCAGAATGACACGATTTCAGCCATGCTTCAGCAACAGCTACAGGCTTCGCTGGGAGCCACTGCCTTTGAACAGCTAGAAGTACTGAATGCCTCGGCGAACTCCTGGAGTCCACGCAATGAGCTAGCCTATCTGCGGCGATTTGGCAGCTTTGAGGCACAGGCTGTTGTGCTGCTGATCAACACAGACGATCTGTTTGGCACCGCTCCTACGTCTCTTCCGGTGGGGCGCGATCGCAACTACCCTGATCGCAAACCGCCTTTTGCCCTGGCTGAACTGGTGAACCGCTACTTGCTTAAACAGCAGCCTATTCCAGGAATGGATGAAGTGATGTCAGAAGGGGGCGATCGCGTTGGCTTTAACTTAGAGGCAATTCAGCAAGTTAACCAACGGGTCAGCCAATCCAACGGGCAACTCATTCTAGCCATGACTCCCCTACTGCGAGAAATTGGCACTCCTGGTTCACGCGATTATGAAATCAAAGCCCGTCAGCGGCTAAAGGATTTCACCGAGAACACACAAATTCTCTATCTGGATTTTTTGCCTATCTTCAATCGTGCAGAGTCGCCCAAAACCCTTTACCGTGACCACATTCACCTGAGTCCTCAAGGAAATCAGGTCGTTAGCGAACACTTGGTCAAAGATTTAATAGATCTGATCCAACTTCAATAAGGTGTGAAGCAAGACGTTTGCGCCCTGAACGCACTGCTGGGGAGAGGTATATTCAGCTTCAGAATGGCTGACTCCCGACTGGCTGGGCACAAAGATCATACCCATGTCAGTGATGCGTCCAACCTCCAGGGCATCGTGCCCGGCGCGGCTGGGCAGGTGGCAATAGCTGAGTCCTAGCTCCTGGCAGGCTGATTGGATGGTGTCTTGAATCTGGGGTGCAGCGGGTGTCGGTTCGACGCTGAGCAGTGGCGTGATTTGGATGTCGGTTTGGGTAGCAGTGGCGATCGCCCCCACCGCTTGTTTCAACTGGCTTCGCATCTCATCCAGACAGTCTTTCGATAAATCGCGCATATCCACTGTTAGCTCCACTTGACCCGGCACAATATTGACCGCATTGGGGGCAACCGTCAGATAGCCAACGGTGGCAACGGGCTGACTGGGCATTTGTCGGGCAATGTCCTGGACGGCTAAAACAACCTGAGCAGCAGCAACAAGAGCGTCCTGCCGCATATTCATAGGGGTCGTGCCTGCGTGGTTTGCCTGACCTGTGATGGCGATCGCCTCACGCACCATTCCCACAACGCCCTGCACAATCCCCACTTTAGTCTGAGCATTCTCTAAAACTGCGCCTTGTTCAACGTGCAGTTCTACAAAAGCGGCCAGGTCTGCACGGCTACGTTTGGCGGTGAGTAGGTCGTCCCAGTTGCCGCCCAGGGTTTCTAGACAGGTCTGAATCGATTTGCCGACTTTGGGCTGATATTGTTCAGGCGCGTTGAGCAGAGCGGTTCCGGCGATCGCCTGACAGCCAATCATGCTGCTTTCCTCATCGGTGAAAACGATCACCTGAATGGGATGGCTTAACCGCAAGTCGTTCTCTCGCAAGGTTCGCACGGCTTCGATTCCAGCTAGGACACCCAATACGCCATCAAAACGTCCACCAGAGGGAACGGTATCAATGTGAGAACCCGTTGCCAGTGCAGGTGCATTCACCTTTCCAGGATAGGTGCCAATCAGGTTCCCGGCTGCGTCGGTTTTGACGCTCATGCCTGCTTCGACCATCCACTGCTGCACTAAGTAGCGGGCCTGCAAGTCTTCTGGCGTAAAGGCGAGGCGGCAAATGCTGCCAGTGGGCTGTTTGCCGATTCGGGCTAAGCGGTTGATGCTGTCGTTGAGGCGATCGCCATTGATGGTAAGAACTGAGGAAGTGAGCATAGGTGTTAAGTATTATCGCGTTACAAAGATTGGTTAGGGATTGATACTAAGGATCACGAATTTATTGAAGTGCAATCTCCTGGGTAGGGACATGGCAATGCCATGTCCCTACGAAAATTCTGGTTTTCAAGTTATTTAATTCACGATCCTAAGACAGACGGTAAGCGGCATAGCTTCGATAAACAAGGTTTGGTTTCCTCCTTCCTCTCTCATCCTTCCTCCCTCCTGCTAGTTGGGGTAAAGGTGGAGAGCATTCCCGTGTAGGGTTTGGCGATCGGGTATGCCAAATCGCCAACTTTGCTAGTGGTTAGCTTTAAGCTGACCAGGGCCTCTACAAATTTTACGGCTGCGCCTACACCGTCAATGACTGGGATGCCAAGCTCGGCGCTGATCTCGGTTGCCAAATCAGCCATGCCGCTACAGCCGAGGGCGATCGCCCCACAGTCATCTTCTTTCAGCGCAATCCGGCACTCATTTAAGATCATTTTTTTGGCGAATGAATCTGCTTCCAAACTGAGAACGGGCAGATCAATCGCTCGAATTTTGCGGCAAAAGTGAGTCATGCCATAGCGCTCAACTAGATGTTGGGCAATGATTTGAGTGCGGCTTAACGTTGTCACAATTGAGAAACCCGTCGCAACAAAAGTTGCAGTGTGCATGGCGGCTTCAGCAATTCCCAAAACTGGGCCCCTAGCCAACTCACGCGCCGCTAGCAGCCCCGGATCGCCAAAACAGGCAATCACGTAGCCATCAACCCCGTCTGCTTCTCCTTTGCGAATCTCCTCCAAAATTCCTACTACGCTCAAGGCTTCATCATAGTGACCTTCAATCGAAACAGGGCCCATTGTCGGATTGCAGGCAATAATCTCGGTGTCAGAACTCGCAACCCTCCGAGCCGCAATGCCAATCTTGTCGGTCATACTGGCGGTGGTGTTGGGGTTAATCACTTTGAGTTTCATGGGTGGCGATCGCAGCACAAAACGAATGGTGACTCATTTAGTGTCTAGCTCATTCAAGCTTAATTTAGAAAGAGTAATTCCTCTCACCCTAAAAATCGGCATTTAGCAAGACCACTCAAAATCTCTTCTTCTGATATGGTGTCGTCCTTGCAGTTGACAAACTCCTCATCCCCCATCCCTCATCCCTCATCCCCCTATCTCTCCCACTACACCTGATAGGTTTGCAAATACGCTGCAATCAACGTCTTAGTTTCAGCTATCACTTGCTCACGAAAAGGGCGATCGCGTGTCAAGGAAAGCCACAACAGTTCACTTACCGTTTTCAATAACAGAGTGGCGATCAGTTCACACTTTGCCTGACCCAAAGATGAGTTTCGTCGTCTGAAGAAGTGAGTTAACTCATTGAGAATCTGCTGATCATACTCATCTAAAGTGCTGATCTCGGCGGCTGACATTAGGTTGATGAGTTGCTCTAATACAGCACGATAGCCAGGATGGTTAGTCGCAAACTGGTCAAAAGCATCTACCATGCGATCGACATAAACAACAATTGGAGCATCTGCCGACTCACCATGCAGCCTCACAAACAGGTGGTATTGCTGCTCAAAGTAGCGATTTGCTAACGCTTTTAGAATGGCTTCTTTATCGGGAAAAAACTGATAAAGCGACCCGATTGGAACTTGGGCACGAGTGGCGATCGCCCGTGTTGTAACCGCATCATAGCCCAGTTCAATAAACAGTTGCTCAGTGACATCGAGAATGTGATGTACCCGCTCCTGACTACGCGCCTGCTTGGGTCGCCGTCGCATGGCTGACGTTTTTTGAGGATCAGTTGCCATTACTCAAAATCATCCTTGACAAAACATGAGCAGTGTTCATATATTTGAAATATGAACTTTGTTCGCATTTTACTCTATCTCCACTTCACACTGAGGAAATCTTATGCAGCTAACTAATTCTCAAAGGCAATCTGCTAACCCTCTGGCTAAACAACCCCCTTCCAATGAACCCCAATCAACGATACAAAACCTGCTGCGGGCATTCACTGGCACAAAAGCTTTCCTGACGCTGCTTTTTGACGAAAGCGGCAGTTTAACAGCAGTGGGAGAGTTGAGTACAAGCCTGGTGAATACTCCTGCTTTCCGACTGGCGGTTGAGGAGATGAAATCCGTGCCAGAAGTGGCAGATATCATCGCCGAGCGATACATGGCTCCTGCTCACGACCTGGACGCTCTGTTGCAATATCCCCAAGACTCACTAGCATACGTCTACGCCAGCAGAATGAAACAGGCAGGGTTTCAAACACTAGCGGCTGAAGTCGAAGTTGACTCAGAGGTGAGCTACGTCGAGAATCGCTGGCAGCAAACTCACGATATTTGGCACATTATGACGGGGTTTGACACCAGCGAAATGGGAGAAATTGCCCTGCAAGCCTTTTATCTGGCTCAGTTTCGGCTACCGCTTGCGAGTATGCTAATCGCCAACGCCCTAATTGCAACAACCCTCTGGGAACCTGAGTCGTTGTCTGCTCTGTTGGAGGCGATCGCCCAAGGCTGGGAAATGGGACACATCGCCAAACCTCTGATTGCTCAAAAATGGGAAGAAGCCTGGGAAAAACCCGTAGCAGTATGGCAATCAGAACTTAACATTCTCCCTGTCCGTACAGGTCAGTAGCTTTGGGTACTGTGTCCTTACCACCACGTTGAGTTTTCCCCTAGTCCTATGCTTACAGCGTCTTTGGGATAAGTAAACCACAGTGTAGGGGTGAAGGGCTATTCGCCCATACCAAAATTTGCGGTCTATGTAAGTGAAAGTAAGTGAAAACCGCTGTAAGCCATTGTTATATTTTGGCATTGTATGGCGATCGCAGAATTAACATCGAACTGTCATAAGTTCATAAAAGCTATCCCCTCTGGTAGGATATGCCGACAACCTCCACCCACTGCGAACCTGGCAGCAATGCTATATGAACAATTGATGAAAGTCGCTAAGACATCTTGCTGATGAAGAGAAAGGCGAAATACAATGTAGTTGGGGTGCAAGATATGTCTTATGTACTTCAGCAAAGTAAAGATGTACAGCACATATGCCTAGCGCGATTCAGCAGCTACTCCCTCGAAATTCAGCAGAGTGTAGCGGCAGGCTGTCATTAGGCAATCGTTCTACTTTACATAAAGAGTCATTTGCTGAATGTTAGCAACTCATTACAGCACGGCAACTCATTTTCAAACATTCCCTTAGACTTAAAAACAAGTATTTCTACGACCAGTACGACATCAGGTTATCAGGTTGCCATTGAGCTAGCCTAGACGAACTATTTTTCTGAACTTCTTCAAGGTTTAGAGGAGCTTTGCAGTCATTCGCGTATTAAGTTACAGAGCGATTTTTCTCACCAATTCTTTTAGCTTTCTTTCTAATTTACAAACGTAGCTAATTTCATCAAAAAAGCATCCTGATGATAGGCCATTTCCCAGTAATTATTGATAGGGCAAGCTGAGCGATGCTAGTTCAACTTATATCGATTTGAGTTTAAACAAAATAGATCCCAGAGGACAAGAAGAATAAACCCTAGGTTGAGAGTAGCTTCGCATAGAACTGGTATTAGAACGAAGCTTCTATCATCTTAATTTTGGGATAAAGCGCTACCATGTCAGAGAATTTGAACACCTCAATGTGTAGGTAAACCATCAATTCATTTGTAGAACTAAACATGAGAATTTGTTTCCTTACCAACTTCCTCACTAATAGGTTCCCCGGATAAAGAAAAACTGAGTAAACTCTTTTTTAAAGTAGCGGATACCATAAGTAACGTGGTTGTAAGTAACCAACAAATCTTGCTAAATCTAAAACAGCAACTAGATGGCATTCAGTAAGTTGTTCAAGTGGATGAAAGTAGTTGACCAGGGTGCAAAGGAAACTGCTGCGGGTTCAACTCAAACCAAAGTAGGCATTTCCTAATGCTTTAGTTTTGAAGGAAATGGCATAGCTCTGATGCTCAACTATAAAACAGAGCTACTCATCGTGTCAGTTTAGTGCGGTAGAAATTTTGGGAGTAACTGGGAGTAACAATGAAGAACTTCGGTAGTCTAAAAATCAGAACTCGTATTTTTTTGGGGTATATGCCTCCTTTGGTTCTGCTGTTTATCTTGGGTGGATTTACTTATTCAAATGTAGTGAGTCGAGAAAAAATAAACGAAGAAATAGAAGCTTCGTATACCAAGATCAATCAAGTCACTCAGTTAGCACTCGGTTTAGGCAGAATGGTTAGGGCGAGTAGAGCGCCAGTAATCAATCCTGAAAATACTGATGCTTTCCAGGCTGCTTACGAGGATGGACTTCAGCGCTATCAGCAGGCATCCACAGGCATCCTGGATCTACTAGATGATGCCGAAAGTCGAGAGAAGATGCAGGTTGTGCTAGCGGATGGTGAAAGCTTTGTGGCGGCTGGGGAGAGAGTATTTGATCTGGTGAGAGCAGGTCAAGTTGAGCAGGCTACTCAGCTTATAGAAGAATTAAGGACACCTACTCTAGATTCAACAACAGATGAAATTTTGCAAACCGAACTGGCTCGTTTGGATGAGAAAAAGCTTCAAGCGGCGTCCGCTGCAAATGCTTTGCTCTTGCTGGTAACGGCTGGCACTCTCCTAGCTTCGGCGCTAACTATACTTTCGGGTGCATTAATTACAGCGGGAATTAGCCGGACATTGCAAAAATCGGTTGGTTACATCACGACTTCCTCTAACGAGATTGCCACAACTGTAGAGGAGCAGGAGCGCGTTGCCCATCAGCAGGCGGCTTCAGTTAACGAAACGACGACGACGATGGATGAGCTAGAGGCATCTTTCCGGCAATCGGCAGAGCAAGCTAAAGCAGCGGCGGCAGCAGCACGTCAGGCACTTGGCTTAACAGAGAGTGGGACTCAAGCCGTCGGAGAGAATATGGAGGGTATGTTTGCTCTGGAA
The DNA here is from genome assembly GCA_012033355.1 of Leptolyngbyaceae cyanobacterium RM1_406_9. Lineage (GTDB taxonomy): Bacteria > Cyanobacteriota > Cyanobacteriia > Elainellales > Elainellaceae > JAAUTN01. The sequence continues at coordinate 19,678 of JAAUQZ010000022.1, forward strand.
AAGAAGGTTGGAACTATTGCTGAACAAATGCTGCAACTGAGTGAGCAGGCCAATCAGATTGGTAGTATTTCACAACTTGTGTCTGATATCGCCAGCCAGACTAATATGTTGGCACTCAATTCTTCGGTGGAAGCAGTTCGTGCGGGCGAACACGGCAAAGGGTTCACCGTAGTCGCCAACGAGATTCGCAAGTTGGCTGATCAAAGTCAACGATCTGCTGACAAGATTAACGAACTGGTGTCTCAGATTCAAAACGCGATTAACTCAACCGTAATGGTGACTGAGGAAGGAACAAAAACTGTCTCAACGGGTGTAGAAATTGCCAGGAGAACTGAGCAAGCCTTTGTAGGAGCAGCAGAAGCGGTTAACCAGGTCGTTTTGAACAATCAGCAAATTTCATTGAATCTGAAGCAACAGTTGGACGGTATTCAGCAGGTGGTACAGGCGATGGAAACCATTAATCAGGGAGCCAAGGAAACGGCTAGTGGCATCACTCAAGCTAAAGTTGGAACTCAGCAACTTAATGAAACGGCTATGGAGCTTAAACAATTGATGTAATTTCAGTTGTTTATGAAACTACCTTTAACAAGGGGCTGAAGCCCCTTGTTGCAGTTCTATATTAGACCAGGGGTTAGCTCCTGATTATGCAAGGAGCGATTCTATTTCTCAATAAAACTGCTAGCTGCACCGAGTTGATTGACTGACAAATCCTCTGATATAGGTTGGGTAGGACAACGTGAAATTTAATACCTGCCTGACTTTTGTTGGATTCTACTTTGCTTCACTCAACTTATGGTATATCAACGGGTTTAGGAGTTTTGTCAGTCAACCAGATATAGGGACAGATTCCAGTCAGAGAGCATCTCACTTTTGATCGCCAATGGCATGAGCAGTGACAAACTATGAAGATAGATGATGAAGAGCTTCGAGATCTATATGAACTCTCCAGCCAAGAGCGATTACGGCGACTGGAGGCGGGTTTGTTGCACCTGCAAACGCACCCAGAGGATGAAGCTGTTTTAGAGGAACTGCGGCGAGACGCTCATAGCCTCAAAGGGGATTCCAGAAGTGTGGGTGTGGAAACGGTTGAATCGATTATTCAACAGGTTGAAGCAATTTTAAAGACGATTCAGGCTAAGCGAGTTTTACCTTCAATGGTGAGCGATCGCCTCCACCAGGGATTCAAAGCCATCGGTCAGTTAGTCCACGAAGCAGTAACGGGGCAGCCCAGCGCAATAGACATCACCCACTTCGTTGAATTATTAATGGCGGCTCATCAGGAGTTAGAAACGCTACAGTCTATCACGCCTGCTGAAGTCGCTCAAACCGACCCAACTGGTTTATCTAGCTTTATTGAAGATGAGGAACTACGAAACCTGTATGAGTTTTCTAGCCGCGATCGCCTGGAGAAACTCAAAGCAGGGTTACAGTATCTTCAGGAGCATCCTGCTGATGCGGCTACCCTTGAAGATCTGCGACGGGAAGCCCACAGCCTGAAAGGAGATTCCAGAAGTGTTGGTGTTGAAGACATTGAAGTGTTAATCCAACAGATTGAGGAGATTCTGAAGAACGTTCAGTCGAGGCGGTGTGCTTTAAATGCTTTAGTGGGCGATCGCATTCATCAAGGGTTAGAGGCGATCGAGCAACTCGTCCACGAAGCTGTAACAGGACAGCCCAACACTGCCGATGTGACTCAGATCTTAGATCAACTGGTGCAGGTTGTTGACCACCCAGAGGAATTCTTACCCGATCATACTATCGCTCCATCAAGCTTCATTGAAGACGAAGAGCTACGTCACCTCTATGATATTTCTAGCCAACACCATCTACATAAACTAGAGGAAGGGCTGCAATATCTGAGACAGCATCCCAACGATGTGTCAACCCTTGAAGAGCTACAGCGAGAAACTCATAGTCTTAAAGGTGACTCTAGAGGGGTAGGGGCTGATGCGGTAGAAACGCTGACCCACCAGGTTGAAGAGATTCTTGAGGCTGTTCAATCGGGCAGTATTGTGTTTGACTCATTTGTGGGCGATCGCCTGAATCAAGGACTAGAATCTATCCACAAGTTAGTTTGCGAAACAGTAACAGGTCAACCTAGCGAAGTAGATGTGCTTCAGGCAATTGACCTCTTGTTATCGACGCTTGAAGAAGCAGAAGCACCAGCACAGTTCTTGTCAGAGCCAGAGATAGCCCTGGCAACGGTTTCAACAGTAAACCCGGAAACATTAACCTCAGAAACAGTAACCCCGGAAATAGAGAATTTAATCGCTCCACGCGCCGCAACCTTTATTGAAGATGACGAACTGCGGGAAATTTATAAGATTTCCTGTCGAGAGCGGCTACAGCGGCTGGAAGCAGGTTTGCTGCGACTGGAAAAGCATCCAGAGGACGAAGCTACTCTAGAGCAGTTGTTGCGGGAATCCCATAGTCTAAAAGGGGACTCTAGAAGTGTGGGGGTGGACCCTGTAGAAACGCTGATTCACCAGATTGAAGAAACTTTGGGAGGAGTCAAGCGAAAACAGATTGCCCTGACCCCAGAGGTGGGCGATCGCCTTTACCAGGGATTAGATGCGATCGGCAAACTGGTTCACGAAGCAGTCACCGGACAGAGCGGACAGGTTGATACATCTCAAGTCCTCAGTTCTCTAACCGAAATCACACCACCCGTTAACGACCAGGACTCGTTACCCCCCACTCCGGAAAAAGTCACTACCCAAACTCTCGCTCCTACCGAACAAAAACTACTTTCTCCTTCCCCTGAAATTGATGAACTCTATCGCATTGATACCATTCGCGTTCAAACTCGCGATCTCGATGCTTTAATGACCCAAGCGGAAGAACTCACCGTCACGAAGACCAATGTGGTTCAAATTGCTGCGGTCATTGAGGAAATGGCTAACCTCTGGAGGGATTGGAAGAGCAGCAGCAGAAACCAGGGACTAGCTTCTAAATCCTCCTCCAAAGCCCTTGCGTATCAAGAACAGCTAGAGAGCTTGATTAGCTCTCTCAGAACCTCTACTCAAGACAGCAGCACCCGACTTGACAAGATCTCCGGAGAACTCAGGGAAAAAATTCGCACCCTGCGACTGCTGCCTCTCTCTACGGTGTTTCAGACTCTTCCTCGAACCGTAAGAGATTTAGCCAAACAGCAGTCCAAAGATGTAGAGCTAATTATCGAAGGAGGGGACACCACCGCAGACAAAAGCATTCTTGAAGAAATCAAGGATTCTTTGATGCACATGGTTCGCAATGCGATCGATCATGGCATTGAGACTCCCAATGAACGACAGGCGATCGGCAAACCTGCTACTGCAAAAATCTGGTTAAAAGGCTATCAAACCGACAACAAAATCGTCATTGAGATTGCTGATGATGGGCGCGGGCTAGATCTGGAGAAAATCAAACAAACTGCTCTAAAACGTGGACTGTATGACTCAGAAGAGCTAGCAGTTATGTCTCCAAGTCAGATCCAATCACTCATCTTTGCCCCTGGTTTTTCAACTCGCAGCTTCATCACAGAAATCTCTGGAAGAGGAATTGGGTTAGATGTCGTCAGAACCAACATTGAGCGGTTAAAGGGAGAAATTCAAATTGAGTCAAATCCTGGAGAGGGCTGTACCTTCCGAATTCAACTTAACACGAGTCTAACGACCGTCAACACAGTACTCTTAGACGTGCAGGGATTAATTCACGCTTTGCCCATTGAGTTTTTAGAAACCACACTTTTAATATCCGAAAACCAAATTTCTACCACCGAAGACAAGGCAACCATTACCTGGAATGGACAGGAAATTCCGGTTGCAGATTTGGCCGAATTGTTGAAGCTGTGGGACTCACACGCTTACACTCCTCCTGCGACTACTCCTCAACGAAAAAGTAACTTACAGCAATGCATCCTGGTCAAAGTTGGAGAAGAGCGAGCTGGATTCTTCATCAATCGTCTGTTTGATGCACAGGAAATTGTAATTAAACCTCAGAGCCAAGTCTTGAAGCGGGTACGCAACGTTGTAGGAGCAACTATCCTACCAACAGGAGAAGTTTGTACCATTCTCAATGCTCCTGATTTGATTAAGTCGTTACAGGCGCAAACTACACCCGCTATCCCCATTCGCTCCAAAGCCGTTCAGCGAAAACCCACCATTTTGCTTGTAGAAGACTCCGTGCCAGTGCGTACTCAGGAAAAGCGACTTTTGGAACGAGCAGGATACGAAGTTGTCATTGCTGTTGATGGACTGGACGGCTACGAGAAGCTGCAAACTCGTCCATTCGATGCGGTGCTATCTGACGTGGAAATGCCCAATTTAGATGGTTTGTCTCTCACTGCCAAGATTCGTCAACATCAAGAGTACAGGAATCTACCCATTATCCTGGTGACAACTTTAGATTCAGATGCAGACAAAAAGAGGGGTGCTGATGCAGGCGCTGACGCTTACGTAATCAAAGGAAGGTTTAATCAGGATGTTCTTTTAGAAATTCTAGGAAGATTAGTTTAATAGATTGATTTACAGTTTACGACTGTAATTTGCGACTATGCAAGTAATAGAAGGTGCATTTTTCATGGGGTGCAACAGCAATAGCGCAATGCACCGAAAAGCGGCGGGTGATGCGTTCGCTACCTAACGTATTCTACCTATCTACCATCTATTATTCACCTATGATGCGCTATCTGTGACAGCTAATGCCCATTCGAGTTTTGTTGGTTGAAGATTCTCAAATTGCTCTTACTATCCTAAAACGAATTTTAAGCTCATCTCCTCAAATTGAGGTTGTAGGGGAAGCTCAATCGGGTTTGGAAGCTTTGGCTTTGATTCCTGAAGTACAGCCTGATGTAATTTGTACAGACCTTCATATGCCTAAGATGGACGGTCTAACGTTTACGTCTGAGGTGATGGCGCTTTATCCACGCCCGATTTTGGTAATCAGCGCGTCAGTTCAAGAAGAGGACACTCATCAAGTTTTTCAGCTTTTAGAAGCAGGAGCAGTCGATATTTTCCCAAAACCACTTTCTGGTTTAACTGTTGAAAATCACGCTTTTGGGAAAGAATTAGTTAACAAAATTCAGATTCTCTCTGGCGTTAAGGTGTTAACCAAACGACGAAGATCGACCCAAAAAACTAAGAAATCCGAACCTATTCAAGTTCCTACTTTTATTTCAAATTACTATCATAAACCTAAGATTGTCGTGGTAGGGGCATCAACAGGTGGGCCCCAAGCACTTTACGACGTATTTACTCAATTGCCACACGATTTTCCGCTTCCGATCATTTGCATTCAGCATATTTGTCTTGGTTTTTTGCAAGGTTTGATTGACTGGCTTGCTAACAGTTGCCCTCTACCCATTCAAATTGCTCAACCGGGAGAGATGCCAAAGCCAGGAAAAATTTATTTTCCCCCTGAGCAGCGACATTTAGAACTAGACAATAGAGGGCGTTTTGTTTGCTCTGATGCTTTGCCATTAGGAGGGCATCGCCCTTCAGTTACCGTTACTTTTGTCTCAGTTGCTAAGACTTACGGAAAATCAGCGGTGGGAATATTGTTGACGGGAATGGGCAGAGATGGTGCAGATGGGATGCAGGCGATCGCCGAAGCAGGTGGTTTTACCATTGCTCAAGATGAGGCAACTTCTGTTGTATTTGGAATGCCTAAAGAAGCGATTAATCTAGGGGCAGCAAAACAGGTTTTACCGATTCAGGCGATCGCCCCCGTATTATTATCTCTACTCAAATCAGATTCCTCTGATTTAGCCAACCGTGAAAATCGAAGATAGCAAAGATTATCGATGAATGCCGTAGATCAATCTTGTAAAAATCCGATGAGGAGCATCAGGAAACTTAACGTGTCAACCATAGAACCTTTGAGTGCGGAGCGAAAAGAGGCCTTTATCCAACTCATCGCTAAGCACACTGGCATAGAAATTAGGGAAAGAGATCAAGCGAGTCTGGGCGCAAAAATCTTTTCACGGATGAACGTCCTTAAGTTAAATTCGTCAATCGCTTATTATCAACTACTAGAATCTTCTACTGCTGATAGTCACCAGGAATGGTTAGACCTGGTGACACTGTTGACTAATGGTGAAAGCTATTTCTTTCGCGACAAAGAACAGTTCTCGCTTTTGCGAAATCACATCCTGCCAGAACTAATTCAGCGTAAGCAAGATAGTAAGACGATTCGTATTTGTAGCGCTGGCTGTTCATCAGGAGAGGAGCCTTATTCGATCGCTATCCTTCTACAAGAACTCATCCCTGATTTAGAGCAGTGGAATTTACTAATTTTAGGGGTAGATATTAATCAAGCTGCTTTAGAAAAAGCAAGAGACGGAGTTTATAGTTCATGGTCATTTAGAAGCGTTGATCCTAATATCAAGCAGCAATACTTTACATTAAACAATGATCGATACAAAATTGATCAAACTATTAAAGAAATGGTGCGTTTTCAAATCTTAAATTTGATTAAAGATGAGCTTCCTCAACAGGATTCTGATTTGAGGGATATGGATCTGATTATTTGTCGTAATGTCTTCATTTATTTTGAAAGGTTGGCGATCGCCAAAGTTCTAAATAAGTTCTACCACACCCTTCAGCCGTCAGGCTATCTGCTTACTGGACACGCTGAACTCTCTAACCAAAATCTTAATCTATTTCAGATTAAAGTATTTTCAGAGTCACTAGTATATCAGCGTGCAGAAAAGGATTCAGCCAGTGCATCATCTTCCCTAAGATTAGACGATTTTGAAGACTGTTATCCAGAAAACTTATCCCATGATGCAAATCACGACACCGACAGCGATCCTCACACTCGAAGAAACATCAGGATGCAGCAAATTGCGCTCAATCTTCTGAGACAGCTTCCGCCTGACATGACCATTCAAAAGCTAGGCAACCTGACTGCCGCTGAACTGATTTTACAGCTAGAAACAGAGTTAAAAATTATCGACCAGGAACTATCATGAGCGAACAATCTTATTTCATCTTTAGCGTTAATCAACATCGCTATGGCATTGACACCATTTATGTCGAAGAGGTATTTGCTCTTCCTGAGTTAACGCCGACTCCAAAAGCCTCTCGCGACATCGTTGGTATTCTCGATTTTCGAGGAGAGAGCGTGCCAGTCATGAATCTGAGTATTACACTGGGACAACCCTCACTAAACTACCGACTAACGGATAATTTAGTGGTTTTAAAGTGGGAAGATTTGCGTATCGGGATCATTGTGAATCAGGTTCACGATGTTAAAACTATTTCTTCTAACGAAATTAAGACAGAAATTTCTCATGAGCAGGAGTGGACGGGCGTTGAGCGGAAGAAGATTATTGCGGGAAAAGTTAGCAATGAGAATATTCTCATTCTTAGCAATCCAGGAAATTGGCTCTGGTATGCAGAGATACAAGAACTGATATCGGTCAAAGATTCCTCAGCAGCGACTCAAGCCCACTCTCCTTTCAATCAACAGTCGATTAGTGGGTTTGAGTCAACCCTGACGGAGCAGCCAACCCTGTTTCCCAATGCGACTTCCCAGGAAAGAGAAATTTTCCGAAAACGCGCTGATAACTTGAAGGCTTCAGTTCAACGACAAGACTTAAAAGACTTAAAGCCCTTAACAGTGGTTGCTTTGGGCGATGACTTTTTTGGGGTTGATGTAGAAGCCGTGCGCGAGTTTGTAGACGTGCGAAAAGTAACGCCTATCCCTTGTTGCCCTAGCTACATTATTGGAAACATGAATCTACGTGGTGAGATTCTGACTCTGATTGATTTGCGTGAGTTTTTGGAACCTTCTAAGCGATCGACTCAAACCATTGAAGGTGCCAAAGCGATGGTGATTGAAGTCAGAAATGTGGTTGTTGGAGTAATGGTCAAAGCGATTGGCGATACGATGTTTCTCTTAGACCAGCGGGAAGTGATGACCAGCCCTAACATCAGCGACTCGATTAATCTGAACAAGAAATATCTTCAGGGAATTGCTTCCTATCATGAGAAAGTGATGACCATTCTGGATATCCAAAAAATCTTTTTTAACAGTGGGCTAATCATTGATGAAGTAATTTGATTTGAGGTCATCACCTGTCTACTGTTTCTGATACCCGTTAGTCTATCGATATTCCCGCAAACTGCTTGGCTGGAATGTAGTTGTATCGTTCCAGTTCAGCAATAACCTTATCTACACTCTCATCCAGACTTTCTTTCGCTGTACAGCAGACTACTTCAGGATGGAGCGGCGCTTCATAGGGGTCATCAATACCCGTGAAATTTTTGATTTGACCTGCTCGCGCTTTAGCATACAAACCTTTAATGTCCCGCTCTTCACAAATTGCCAGCGGGGCATCCACATACACTTCTACAAAGTTCTCTGTCATTTGACGAATTTCATCTCGAACAGAACGGTATGGACTGATAGCTGCCGCGATCGCAATTACACCATTGCGACTAAGCAAGTTAGCAACAAACCCAATTCGCCGGATATTGATGTCGCGGTCTTCTCGACTAAAAGTCAAACCCTTCGACAGGTTGGTTCGCACGATATCCCCATCTAGCATTTCAACTTTACAGTTACGGTTTCTGAGTTCTCGTTCAACGGCTTTTGCAATGGTTGTTTTGCCTGAGCCGCTCAAGCCTGTAAACCACAGCGTGACTCCCTGGTGTTGCATGATTAATAACCTCTAAGTTCATTGAAAAGATGAATAGGTAGTGATACAGGCAGGACTTACGCATTTCCTGTGGAACAAGGGGCTTAAGCCCCTTATTAGCATGGCGATCGCACGACTGTGCGTTCTATTTTGCCACTGTAACTTTGGCTGATCTCATGGCTGCAACCAAAATTTCGGCAATTTCTGGGCGCGTAAATTCTGCGGGAGGAACTTGCCCTCGATGCAGCATTTCGCGCACTTTAGTCCCAGATAGATGGATTCGTTCTTCAACAGTACTCGGACTCGTTTTACTAGTCGCCATTGATTGAGTACGAGTGCAGTAAAAGGCGTGTTCAAATTTTATAGGTGTAATTTCAACTCACTTGATCCAAAGCGATCAAAAATGTGCTGAGCGTCATAGGTTCCATAGTAGGAACCGACCCCGGCATGATCTCGACCAATGATAAAGTGAGTGCAACCATAGTTTTGACGGGCGATCGCGTGCATGATCGCCTCTCGTGGTCCTGCATAACGCATCGCAGCAGGAAATACCCCTAGCAAGATCCGATCTTTGGGATAGTACTTGTCAATCAGAGTTTCGTAGCACTTCATTCGCACTGGGGCTGGAATATCGTCAGATTTTGTCATACCCACCAGCGGGTTAATAAATAATCCATCCACAATCTCCAGGGCAATTTTTGTGATGTATTCATGAGCGCGATGGATCGGATTGCGCGTTTGGAAGGCAACCACTGTATCCCATTGACGCTTAGCAAATTCAGCACGGGTAGTCACCGGAGTTAAGCGATAGTCTTGAAAATCGCTGTATGGAATTACGTTAACCAGAGTGATGGGCCCTCCAAGATAGACTTCGCCCTCAGCACGCATTGCCTTAACACCTGGGTGAGCTTCTTCGGTTGTGAGATAAATCTTCTCAGACTCCTCGTTCTGATTCGGTTTAAACTTACTCGTAACGGTCATTACCGCTAAAATCTCACCATTCGGATGTTCCAATGCAATTTCAGAGTCAAGCCTACACTTTGCAGCCAATGCTTCAGGCACCTGTAAAGTAACCGGAATACTCCAGGCAAGACCATTGCTCAAATGCATTTCGTTGACAATGCTATAGTATTCCTCCTCTTCAACGAAACCTTCAAGCGGACTATAAATTCCTGTGGCAATACATTCGATATCAGCAAGATTACGTTGAGAAAGCGTCAAACGAGGCAAAGCATGAGCATTCTCAAAAGCTGTTTGACGCTCTATTCCTTTCAAAGTGCGGTCAATGAGATGACCCCCATGAGGCTGAATCAGAGCTTTGGACATGACTTTTCCTCCTAAGTTATTTGCTGCAAAAAACCAACAAACGTGAGTTCCCCAATAATCTCCAAAACCACCTCGGTGTCTAATCAAACTCAATGCAGATAGGAAAAGTCTCTAGAAGGTTGTTTCTCCACAACCCTCCTAGAGATAAATCTACAGTCCATACAGCAAAATGATAAGTGGAGGAACGACTAGCATCATCAGTAGGTTAAGGGGCGCTCCAATCCGCACGAAATCCAGAAATTTATAGCCACCTGGACCATAAACCATCGTGTTTGTTTGATAACCGATGGGGGTCATGAAGCTATTGGATGCTGCAAAAGTGACCGCAAACATGAAGGCATAGGGGTTAAGGTCAAGTGTTTCTGCCACCTTAGCAGCAATGGGTAAAAGAAGAACGACCGAAGCATTGTTAGAAAGAATCTCTGTAATGAGAGACGTGATTACGAAAAAGAACGTTAGAATCCAGTATCCCGACAGATCGCTTCCTAACCCTACAAGGCTATCCGCTAGCCATTGAGTTGCGCCTGATTTGTCCATTGCTATTCCTAAAGGAATTAGACCCGCTAACAGGAAAATGATATTCCAGCGCACGGCTTCATACAGTTCACCTGGCTTTAGACAGCCCGTTAGGATAATCAGCACAACTCCAACCAGGGCGCTCTGCAAAATAGGCATCCAGTTGAAAGCCGCAGCCAGGACAACTCCAAGCCCGATGGCGATCGCAATCCCAGCTTTATCTCGTCGCAAGGTTTCTAAAGGACGCTGCTCAATTACCAGCAGATCTCGGCTCGTTTGAATTCCCAAAAGGCTCTGCTCTGGACCTTGAACCAGCAGGACATCACCAAACCGTAAAGGAATTTTACTGAGCCGTTCGCGCAGAAACTCTTGCCCTCGACGAATTGCCAACACAGTAGCGTTATAGCGTTGCCGAAAGTGCATCTCTTCGAGAGTAGAGCCAATCAAACTAGAATTAGAGACAACTAAAACCTCAGCAATCCCCTCTTCTCCGGAACTCAGCTCAGCTTCTAGAGAGTCACGCCCAAATCTTACGTCGGGTAGAATGTCGATCCCCTCATCATCTTTGATTTTGAGAAGATCTTCTCGACTGCCACGTACAATCAAAATATCTCCTGCCTGTAGCACCTTGTCTGCTAAGGGTTGCGGAAAGTGAGAGCCACTATGAATCAGTTCCAATACATCTACGTCAAATTTGCGTCGGAGTCCACTAGCCTGCAAAGTCTGCCCAATTAGATGAGAACGCGGTCTTACCACAACTTCGCTCACATAGTCCTTGAGTCCATATTCCTGACTCACCACATCAGCATTTGGGTCTTTCCGATCTGGCAGTAGTCGAGGTGCAGCAAAGGCTAGATAGGCTAAACCGACGGTGGCACTGAGCAAACCCAATTTCGTGAATTGGAACAAGTTAAACGCTCCATACCCCAACTGTTCCGACAAGCCACTTGCCAAAACATTTGTTGAGGTGCCGATTACAGTGATCATGCCTCCTAAAATAGTGACATAAGACAATGGAATGAGCAGCTTAGATGGAGAAATTCCCTGCCTTTTGCACCAGTCCTCCACAATTGGCAAAAACACCGCAACCACAGCAGTATTATTGATAAATGCTGAAATTGGAGCAACGATTGCCCCCATAGCGAAAATCTGCTGAGTCGAATGTTTCCCCCCCCACCTCCGCAGAAGGTCACTAACGATCTGAACTGCACCTGTGCGTTCAATACCAGCACTCAGGATGAACATAGCCATCACGGTGATGGTAGCAGAATTACCAAAGCCAGAGATTCCTTCTTCTGGTGTTACTAGCCCCAATACCATCAGCAGAACCATGATTGTGATCGCTGTGATATCAATGGGCAGCCACTCCCCCACAAAACAGACTAGAGCCAGCGCTACAACGCCCAGAGTGAGAAAAATCGTCATAAAGCAGAAGCATCCTCACGAAGCAGAAATACCTTTGCAGAAGGCTATGTTTACATTCAACCAAACCCTCAAGCGAATCACCTGCGGCACTGGAAACAATGGCAATTTCTCGTTCAAGCTAAGCCCTTTCCAAATCTCCAAAAGGTTGTAGAAGAAAGGCTTCAAGAGATAGTGTAACCCTCCAAAATTGCATGGAAGAGCATCACTTTGATGGTTCTGTACTAGCTAGATGAAGCTAAGATCAGGGTTTTGAGCCATAATCTCAGCAATCTCGTCGTCCTCAGAAACCTCTTGATTGAAAATCTCTTTGAGAAAGAGAAAATATGTGGTGTAAACGCGAGTTGAGTCTCCCTCTTCCACGATAAAGAAAGGAGCTGCGTCTACATTGTGCTTCAGTGCTAAAGCAATGCCCTGGCTTGTCGGCTCATGCTCTTCGGCAGCAACAAATTCATCAATCTGATCGATTAGTCCTAACCTGTTCAAGTCGTCGATAACATTTGCCGACTTACGGCAGAGGGTGCCGTCTGCCTTCATCTTTTTGACAACAGTAATCTTCATCAGCGGGCTACCCCTGATTCGTTCCTTACAAGATTAGCTTTATGGAAACCACACTCTTTATCAACTGCTTCTTCCCACCACCAGCGAGCTTCTCGCTCGTGCTGGTTTGGCAGCACCGTCCTAGTGCAGGGTTCACAGCCGATGCTGATGAAGCCTTTTGTGTGAAGAGTGTTGTAAGGCACTTTGTTGACAACGATGTACTGCCACACCTGGGCGGAACTCCAGTTGGCCAGTGGATTAAACTTAATGATCTTGTGGTTGCTGGTTGAAAACCCTGCATCGATTTGGACAACAGGGATAGTGGCACGAGTGCTGGGACTCTGATCTTTGCGCTGACCCGTAATCCAGGCATCAAGAGTAGCAAGTTTGCGACGCAGAGGACGCACTTTCCGGATGCCACAACACTCCTGGTGACCATCTCGATAGAAGCTGAATAGCCCTTTCTCTTTGACTAGCGTTTCGACCTCTGAGGACTCTGGAAAAACGATCTCCAGTGGAATTCCATAATGTTCTCTAACTTGGTCAAGCAACTGATAGGTTTCGGGGTGTAAGCGACCTGTATCAATTGAAAAGACATTGAAATCTGCTTTGATTTTCGATGCCATGTCAATTAAAATTACGTCCTCAGCACCACTGAAGGAAATTGAAATACGGTCGAACTTATCTAAGGCGAGCTTGAGAATCTCTTGGGGGTCTTTATTCTCGTACTCCAGTGCTAGATGGGTGATGTCAAGTTGCATCCTGGTTGTTCCCTTATAGAGCGATCGCTACTTTACGCTGTTTGGGCTTTCCTCGAAAGGGCAAGCTAAACTGCCAGAACCAAAGCATTAACAGATAGGCATCGCTTTAAGTTCTTTGCTCACCCTCTATCGAGCAAACGCTGAACTAAACCGTTTGTTGAACCTTATCGTGCTTGTGCAAAACTTTAGCTTGATCTTGCAACAACCGCCCCTTCAGCATCTCAAGATAGGTGGCTCTAAACTTTCTCAACTGGTAGTCCTGTGGAGCCTTCATCTTCAGATCTATCCACGCTTGCTGCTTTTGCAACTCACTCTTCTCCTGGGCTTTGGCGATTGTATCGTTATCAATTCTAGCTTTGGCTGGTGTCATCTTTTCATAGCCATAGTAATCCATGTAGTCTCCAGCGAGTGTCTCGATAATTTCGATCTCCTCCATGCTCATGGATTTTTTAAATTTATCGATGTTAGCAGGCAGCGGTTGACAACTGTTCGTCTCCCAGAGAGCGGACATGGTTGAGATACTTTGCGCTTCCTTAGACGCAGAAATATCAAGCATTGAGTCTAGGAACTCGATTCCAAAAAACTGACAAATTCTGCGAAGAACAGCTTCCTGATTAGTCAGGAAGTCCTCATATCTAATGGTTAAAACCTTATCAGGATATTTCAAAGCTAAAGATTGAGCTTTGTCATAAGCCTGCACCCATCTTTGGGCATTTAACAGGGTATCAAAATCATGAATGATAGCGCGATTGATACTACACACCTGAGCGCGTGGATCGCGAACTACATTCAAAAACAACATATCGTCAAACAGAGTAATCAAGTCCTCAGCATAGTACACGTTGTCAAGGGACTTATCCATCACTACTTTAGCGTCATGCCGTTGTCCAGCCTGAAATAGCATTTCCCAGGCAATGGAATGTACATTACGTGGACGTTCTTTAACGGCCTGGAAGATAGTGATTGGGTCTAGCGCAACGTTTTCCCACTTAACCATCGTGGCATTCTGCAAGCCAATCAGATCGATAGCTAATTGAAAGTACGTATAGTCGTCTGAGAGATCTCCGTAAAGCTCCACAAGCGGCATGAAATCAACAATATGCAAAGGATATGGAGAGTAAAAATCCGGGCTGAAGTTTAATCGGAGGCGGAGTGCATGACTTCCACAACGCCGGATCGGAATCATCAAAATTGGCTTAGGTCTTTGAGAAGCCTGATCGGTATCTGCACTTGTTTGCATAAAAAAAACTCCAGCTTAACGATCGCTGACTACACACCATTGGCTAGGCAAAAGTTAAATCATCTAGCACTCTTCAGAGTATCAGAAAAACCAAATAATCCAGGAATTCCTCAATTCTTCCAACACTTTCAAACAGAAAGGTAGACAATTGACCTCCCAAATTCAAACATTTTCCAAACGAACCTTCTTAAACCCGAACGGATACGTAGAAACCCATGACACAAAGCGTCAACGCCCAGGGAGATGGAAAAGTGAATGACGTTTCAGGAAAATGAGCCAGTAAATTAGCCGTTAGCCTCACCCCTCACATACTACTAAAACTACTAGTAGTAACTGGAGTATCCTAACCTTAGACTATCTGATGAAAACCCCTGCTACACAAAGGTTCCAACTAGTTGATGCCATATTAGTGCATCTCTTAAAAAAAGAAAAGTCTAAATGTATACTGTTTTGTTATCCCCCGAAAAGAGAAGAATAAAATATTTGCACTGACTCAGGCTTCAGCTACTAGTGTTTAATAAATCCTAGCTTATGAGGAACTTATGCTGATTCCCTTCGTCTAGCGATGTTTATCCTATCTGATTCATAAGAAGGATCGTTTGTAAAAGCATACCCTTTTACAAACAGTTTGAGATTGCTATAGCGATCCTAAATGGCTCGTGAAAGTGTCTGCCCTTCGGACAGCACTTTCACAAATCATCTTTTTCACAAATCAAAGAGGATTGCTATAGCAATCCTAAATGATATGTGAGAATGGGAGGAAGAGAACAGCGAGCAATTTCGAGCGATGACATTAGAGGATCTTGAGGCATTTATCCAATCCAACCCTGACCCGCGTGAGATGAAACGAGCTGTGGCCGCGAAGATGTTTTTAGAGGGTTACCGACACTGGCAGATTCAGGAAATCTTGGGAGTCAGTTCCGGCTTCATCAGTAAATGGAGTCAGATGTATGAACTGCTGGGTGCAGCAGGATTGAGGCTAGCGCATCAGGGTTCGGTGGGGTACT
>JAAUQZ010000326.1 GCA_012033355.1 Leptolyngbyaceae cyanobacterium RM1_406_9
GTGTGATTTACGTCATTGACTGGTGCAAAAGGTTGAGTGACTTGAGGACAGTTATAACGCTGGTCATTAGGAGGTCGTTCTTTGAAACGAGCATTTCCGCAGAAGTTTAAGTCTGCTTCCTGCCACCCTCTTATAGTGGATGTTGTAGTAGGTCAAGCTAGACGGACTCTTCCAGGAGTCAATCGCAGAGCCCGTACCTCTGCTGCCATGATTGGACTCGCCCTGTCGATGGGCGCATCCAGCTTGCTACTGCCCCGTCAAGATGATGGAGCCGCAGCAGCAGAGCCAAGAACCACAGGATCGGCTGTGGTTGCCACAGTGGAGCATATTGTGCAGCCAGGGCAAACCCTCTGGCAAATTGCTCAAAGATATGGGGTTAGCGCTGAAGCGATCGCCGCTTCCAACGGTATTGCCACCGATTCTACTCTGCAAGTGGGTCAAACTCTTCGAGTTCCTGCGTCGGACGGCAGAAGCAGCAGTGGTGTCGCTTCCGAGAGGATTGCTCGTGAAGCCACTGCTCCTGAATCAATCCCCACCCTTCGGGCTACTTCGCCTGATAGTCGATTAAATCGGGTAGAAGCTCCCGACGAAAATCTCGATGACTCGCTTAAAGCTGAACAAGATATTGCGCTTGAGCGCTTGCATCAGCAGCGAGAGAGATTAAGAAGCAGTCTGGCGGAGTTGAGGTCTGAGGAGTTACAGAATTCAGTTAGCTCAGGAGAGGTTAAGCCATCCGAAGGGGCAGCCAATTCTGTTTCCCCAGTCGTTGCTCCGACTCTACCCCTGGCTACCCCAATCGAACCCACCCTCGTTGAGTCAGCAGGGCTGTCAATCTACCAGGTTAAGCCCGGAGATACGCTAGACGCGATCGCCCGCGCCTACGGCATCACTCGACGAGAACTGGCAGAAGTCAATCAACTGACCGACCCTGACTGGCTGCAAGTCAATCAGTCTCTAGCGATTCCTCGGTCTGAACCTATCGCGTTGGCAGATCTGGTTCCTACTTCCATTCCAACTGTAAGTTCAAGTTCGTCTGACTTGCCAGCAACACTGGTGCAGCCTGAATCAGCAACGGTGCAGCCTGAGGCTCAATTCCAGCCGGAGATTGCTTCCCTGGAAACGCCGCTCACCGTCCACCAGGTTAACTCAGGCGATACTTTGAGCGAGATTGCCCGCATCTATGGCATCTCCAGGTCAGAGCTAGCCAATGTTAATCAACTCAGTAACCCGAACATGATCTTCGTAGGGCAAGAGTTAGACATTCCCACTAATTCCGGGCTTGAAGCTAGCGCGGAAGAAGTTGCAGTACCCGGTGCAACCGTTTCAGTGCCTACGGTAACGGCTCCCGCTAATGTGCTATCTGACCAGCTTGTATCCGAATCAGATACGGCAACTGTTACAGCTCCAACGGTACCAACCCCTGTCCTGATTGCATCCTCGGAGCCATCCGCACCCCTGCCTGCTGTGGGAGGAACGCTTCCTTCAGCGAGTTCGGCTAGTGAGCTAGCGCCCTCTGAACAGGTTGCTGTCGCTCCAAATAGTGCTTCCCCCGCTGAGGAAGCGATTGGTGCAACAGAAGTGGCAAGCGCTCCGTCAGGAACAAGCCTCTACGTGCAAAACCTGATGACTGAGATCAGGAGTCTGCGCGATCGCTATCAATCTGAAATGGCTGGAGTCGAAGCTGAGCAGCCTGCTCTGGTTGCTACTGCCCCTACAGATACTCCGTCTTCCCTGACTGATTTGCCTAACCCATCCAGCGACATCAATCCAGAATTTAGCCCCGATCGGTATACGGAGGCGTTTCAAGCGGAAATTCGCAGGTTACAGGAAGAACGACGCAATCAGGTTGTTCAGGTTCCGGTTCAATCTAGCAATTCCGCTAGCGGTCAGTCTGCTGTAGTGGCTTCTTTGCCCTCCTCCGAGTCAGAGCCGCAAACTGAAGAGCAGCTAGTTGCTGTTGCACCGCTGGGTTCAGAGAACTATCAGCCGCTTACCCAACCCATTACAGGGCGAATGGTTTCTCCTGACTTGCCCCCCTTGCCCGGAGCAGAAGCCTACCTGCCCGATGGAGCCGCTTCCTTTAGTGGTTACCTCTGGCCTGCAAGAGGCGTATTGACCTCTGGCTACGGCTGGCGCTGGGGCAGGATGCACCGGGGCATTGACATCGGTGCCCCAACGGGTACGCCCGTCGTGGCTGCTGCACCTGGTGTAGTCGAGTTCTCTGGCTGGAACTCTGGCGGCTACGGCAATATGGTGGAGATTCGCCATGCAGATGGCAGCATGACCCGCTATGCCCACCACAGCCGCAATCTGGTTCGTGCCGGACAAGAAGTGGATCAGGGTCAGCAAATTGCCGAGGTTGGCAGCACGGGCTACAGCACCGGTCCCCACCTCCACTTTGAGGTTCATCTACCTAACCAGGGAACGGTCAACCCGATCGCTTACCTGCCTCGTTAAGACAACAAGTCCTTTCCTGTAAAGGTTTTGGATGCGTCTAATGACATTGACGCATCCAAATTATTTTTGGCGATAAACTCCACGTCGCCAAGTACGCCACTACGCGCACAGCTTAGGATAAGTTTTTGTTCGACGAATTCAGAGATTGAAGGTATAGCTGTAGTCAGCTAGGTTAGGGCAGGGACATTTGGGTGGCGCGACGGAGCCGCGCCACCCAAGTGTCTTGATCAATATGGCTACCGCTATATTTAGAGTATTTGAAGCACCGAGACAATAAGTCGATGACAGAAATTAGACCGATTCAAGTCATTGGAGGTGGGCTGGCTGGAACCGAGGCGACCTGGCAGATTGCCCAGGCAGGAGTACCCGTAATTTTGCATGAAATGCGTCCGCTGCGGCTCAGTCCGGCTCACCATACCGAGCATTTGGCAGAACTGGTGTGCAGCAACTCGTTTGGGGCACAAGCAAGCGATCGCGCTTCTGGTCTTCTTCATGAAGAACTACGTCGCCTCGGCTCCATTGTGATTGGCAAGGCTGACGAACACGCTGTGCCTGCGGGTGGCGCATTAGCGGTCGATCGGGCAGTGTTTAGCCGTAATTTGACTGAGGTGCTGTCTCAGCACCCTCTGATTGAACTGCGGCGCTCGGAAGTGAATCAGCTTCCCCAAGATGGAATTGTGGTACTGACCACCGGACCACTTACTGGTCCATCTTTAGCAGACGACCTGCACCGCTTTACGGGGCTGGAATACATGAGCTTCTTTGATGCAGCCAGTCCAATCGTGGTAGGCGAATCGATCAATATGGAAGTCGCCTTCCTTGCCTCTCGGTATGATCGGGGTGAAGCGGCATACCTGAATTGTCCGATGAACCGGGAGCAATATCTTCGCTTTTGGCAGGAACTTTGTGCAGCAGAGCAGGCAGAGTTAAAGGATTTTGAGCGCGAATCAGCAAAGTTTTTTGAGGCTTGTTTACCCATTGAGGAAATGGCACGGCGGGGCGAGGACACTATGCGCTACGGTCCTCTCAAGCCCGTTGGTTTGTTTGATGCACGAAAAGGCGATTTTCGTGACCCTGCGCGGAAGGGCGATCGCCCCTATGCGGTCGTTCAACTGCGTCAGGAAGACAAAGCCGGACAGCTTTGGAACATGGTTGGCTTCCAGACCAACCTGCGATGGGGTGAACAAAAGCGAGTGTTTCAGCTAGTTCCTGGGCTGGAGGAAGCCGAATTTGTGCGAATGGGCGTGATGCACCGCAATACTTTTATCAACGCACCAGAACTGTTGCATCCGACGCTTCAGTTCAAAACTCGCTCAACGTTGCTTGCGGCAGGACAACTGGTGGGAACTGAAGGCTACACCGCTGCTGCCGCAGGTGGCTGGCTAGCTGGCACCAATGCCGCCCGAATTGCCCTCGGTCGCGATCCGCTGACATTGCCCGAAACCACCATGATGGGCGCACTGTTTGATTTCATCAGTTCTGCCTCACCCAAACACTTCCAGCCAATGCCGCCCAACTTTGGCATCTTACCGGAACTGCCACAGCGGATTCGCAATAAACGCGAACGGTATGGAGTGTATCGCGATCGCGCCTTCACAGACCTCTCAACCTGGAGCCGCCAGCACTCCATTTCCCTCCGTTCCGCAGATTTGCAAAGAGCTTGAGAAGAGGAAGACCTTTGGTGTAAGGAAGTAGACCCCCAGTCCCTAGCTCCTAGCCCCTACCTCCTAATTCCCCCAATCACAAATGGCTCAACCTCACTGTTCTGCCACTGCTGCTCCAGATGTTCACAGACAAACGGGCGTACTGTAAATTGGGGTGGATTGCCACTCACATCAATTCGCAGAAATGAGTACGGCCGCCTTTTTTTAGAGCCGTGTCCAGTGCGACCGATGAAAAGGTGCGATCGCGCCACAGCACGACTTTTCCCTTCTAAATCGCTCTCCGACAATCCCGCTCCCTCTTCTCGCTGACGGCGCAGGCTATAGCCACTGCCACCACATACAATCCAGTCCATGTGGGAGTCAGCGTGTCCGGTTTCCTCCGTGCGAAGATATTCCAGACAGTGAGCATGACCGTTTAGCACCAGATCGACCAGCGGCCGACCTTGTGTGAAATTACCCACTTCAGATGCAACTGCATCCAGCACCCAACGTAGATTATTGCGAACTGCCATTGTTTGTCCCTGCTGCCATTTTGTTGCCTCGGTGACGTAGGGCGGATGATGAAAATAAACAACCCTTCCCCGCACTGATGTATCTTGCCAGGATGCGATTAACCGCTCGCGCAACCACTCAAGCTGTTCAAAATCAGTAACCGACAGCTTATTCGCGGTCAACTGCTTCTCAATATCTAGCTTGACTTCATCGATTTGCTCTAACTTGGTGCGTAAATCATCGAGCCGCTCTGATTGTTCGTGTACATTGGGGTCTAGAGTTTCACAGGTTTTGAGAATGTCTTGCTTTTGCTGCTCCAGTTCTGCACGTCGATTTTCGAGCAGCAGGCGATAGGCTTTGCCTTCGCGAGTATCAGGTAGGGGCGGTGGAGCATTGAAGGTGTTAGAATCTAGCGCAAAAAAGTCAATTCCACCGCAGCGAAAGGTGTAATAGCGGTTAGGCAACCGGGTAAAGTGACCGGGCTGGTAGAGCAGACATCGACCTGTATCAGTTTTAGCGGTGTAGTGGCGATCGAGATGTGCCTCCATTGCCTTTAGGTTGAGCGCCTTGAGATAGTCTAAAAATGCAGCGGCGTAAGTATCACCCTGCTCTGAGCCAAACCAACCCATGTCAAAATCTGTTTTAAGCTGAAGCTGACGGCGAAAGGATTGAGTGACTCCCATCGCAATTCCATAAAGCAATGGCAAATCGTAGTAATCGTGATTTCCGGGAATAGGCAGTATCGGTGATTGAAACACCATCTGGTTATATTCAATCTGGCGCGGCTTTTCACCCCCAACCAAAAACTTGCGGTAAGGCTCAATAAAGTTGTCGTGATAGTACTCTCTGGAGCCAACCAGATAAACAACATCGCCTGTATGAATTGTGAATCGACAATCTGCCAGATGGGCCGTCATTTGCTCAGCAATCTGACGTTGGGGGTTGTGCCTTCGGTGAGCGCTAGAGCCACT
>JAAUQZ010000327.1 GCA_012033355.1 Leptolyngbyaceae cyanobacterium RM1_406_9
CGATCGCTTCCAGGTAGACAACATCACCTCAATTCACGGCAGCGCTCCCGATGCACTACACGACCTCGCCCAACCCCGATCGGATTTTTATTGGCGGCAGTGGCGGCAACCTCAGCCAAATTCTCGATCTTTGTGCCCAACGGCTAACCCCTCAAGGAGTGCTGGTACTTGCCCTGGCTACGCTAGAACGACTCACCACAGCCCTGATTTGGCAAGAACAGCTTCCCTCAAAATCCTGGCAGCATCGTTTGCTTCAAGTGCAGCTTTCTCGCTCGGTGCCAGTGGGAGCTTTGACCCGATTCACCCCCCTTAACCCAGTGACGCTCTTGACGCTAAGCCAAACTCCCAAAGAATAGCCCCCATGACCAATAGAAGTAAAACACCCATCACTCCAGCTAAGGGTTTACCGCCCAGCCCGGTGAGCCACGCTGAACCGCGCCCTGTGTAGGCGATCGCCTCCGTTGCCTCCAGACTGGCGATCGCCCAAATCCATCCAGCATGAAGCCCGCAGGCTAGCCCTAAACCGCCGCCGTCTACCCAACGCGCCAGCACCAGCACCATTCCCATGAACCACAGTCCCGGCAGTTGGGGAATATTTTCTTTGCCTTCCCAAACCAGGTGAAGCAGCGCAAAATTAGGCTGGCGATCGCGCCTGCCAGCCAGAGAGAATAATCTTGCAAAAGCTGGTTAACTAGAAAACCGCGAAAAATTAGTTCTTCGGTGACGCTTACCCAGGTGCCTAGAAGCAGGGTTGGCAGCAGCAGCTTGAGCAGAGCAATTCCAGCATTGCCTTCCGCTTTAAGCTGAAGCGGTCGCTGCCAGCTTAGCCAGCCCAGAACTTGCTGAACTATAAAGAGGACAGTTAAACTCGACACTCCCAGCAGTAGCCCCAATCCAAATGAAGCGAACGTGGAACTAGCCCAGGAAAGCCCATAATCTGTAAAAGATGTCTCTTCTAAAAGGGCTGCCCCCCACAAAACTGCTGGGGCTATCAGGTAAAGAGAAGCTAGCAGCGGCAGCTTTTGTGAGGGAGCTAGCGGTTGAGAGGGTTGCCAGTGAAGGGCGATCGCCAGTGGCATTGCAAAGGGGAACCAGGCGATCGCCCAAACCAGAAAGAAAATAAGAATTTTCAGCAGCGCAGAGGCTTGCGTCAAATCAGTAAAACTCATACAGATCTAGCCTGAACTTTCTGAACGAAATCCATTCAAGAGGCTATGCCAAATGCTAAGGATTGGATTTGGATCGCCCAACAACATGAGCTTCAATGGATAACTTTGATGGAAACAGCAATTTCTCCAACTATTACTGATCCGCTCATTTCTTCACTCATTTATCTTGAGAGGATTACAGTCCAAAGTCAGCCTCAACCAATCATGGATTAGAGGGGACGTTATTTAGAAATCTTCCTCATCCGTCTCGACTGAACCATTTCTATCACTGTCAATCTGAATTAGGTGAATGTGCTTGTAGCCCAACTTGATCTCAAACTCATCACCGGGTTTCAAGCCCATCTTTTCAGTGTAAGTTGCACCAATAACTATTTGCCCGTTCTTATGAACGCTGACTCGATAGGTTGGTTCACGGCCCCGGCCGTCTTTGGTACCCTCTGCACTCAAAGGAGTGCCTTTGGCTGCTAATACAGCCTCAAAAAATCTGCAAGATTAACGCGAGTCTGGTTATTTTTCCCAACTGTGTAGTATCCACACCGTCTCGCTTTTTCTCGACGAGGTAAGTGGGACAGTTCTTTTACTTTTTGAAGTAGCGCTTTTCCAGTTAAAGGAGCCGTTACAGTTTCAGTCATCTTCTTTAGGGTGTCCTTTCAGACTTCAAGATAGCAAATTAGAGCTAATGCCAACCTTTTCTATATAAAAATATAGCCCCAAAGGTCACTGATATGACAAGGATTTTGCTGAAGAACTTAAACAATCAGACTAATTAAACATGGTGCTTTGCTTAAAGCCTATGCAAAACCTGAAAACCAATTTCGGTGCATTGGATAAGACATCCCCCACATTGCCAGGTTGGAGGTTTTTGCATAGTTTCCTGGCGTTGTGCGATCGCTAATTCAGCCAGAGTAGTCATTTCAGATCTTTTCAATCTCAGCTATAGAGATTTTGCAGGGTGAAAATTTGAGGTTCATCGCTTCAAAATTAAAGCATATCAATTCTTGGTGAAGCTACATAAAATAAGGAGCTTAAGCCCCTTGTTGCACCAGGATTAATTCTATGTAAGCTCAAATCGAATTGGCATCAGGAAATCCACTTTAGGGAGAAGAGTGAAAAATG
Organism: Leptolyngbyaceae cyanobacterium RM1_406_9; assembly: GCA_012033355.1. Taxonomy (GTDB): domain Bacteria; phylum Cyanobacteriota; class Cyanobacteriia; order Elainellales; family Elainellaceae; genus JAAUTN01. The sequence continues at coordinate 2,286 of JAAUQZ010000327.1, forward strand.
CTAGATACATGACCGCTGTAAACTGTCAACTCCAGCAAGCCAAGAAAATAGATGAAGATTAGCGGCTACACAGATTTTACTTTCCTTTGTGTTGGCAGCAATTTTAAGCAGTTTATGAAGGCTTCTGCTCTCCAATCGAGGGCTTTTACAAACCCTTCGACGCGCCAATTAAATCTTAAATTGCCTCAACATTCTTGCCAATATCGAAGGAGTTGCAAGGAGTTTCGGCTTAGACTATAGATAGATGGACTGACCGGTCCCCTCAAGAGATTACGTCAGTACCAGGAATCGAGAGTTTCAAAATATTTGCTTTGACTATGCAAGTTTTGTTTAAGGTAGTTCGACAGGAGCTAGACAGCGCTCCACGAATTCAAACCTACGAATTAGAGGTTGAACCTGGCAATACGGTTTTAGACTGCCTAAACCGAATTAAATGGGAGCAGGACGGTAGTTTAGCGTTTCGGAAAAACTGTCGCAACACAATTTGTGGCAGTTGTGGAATGCGAATCAATGGGCGCTCTGCCCTAGCCTGCAAAGAAAATATTGGCAGTGAGATTGCTCGTTTGCGGCAGATTCACGCTGCCGCTGCAACTTCAAATCACCCCTTTGAGATACCAACAATCACGGTTGCCCCGATGGGAAATATGCCTGTGATTAAAGATTTGGTGGTAGATATGCAGAGCTTCTGGGACAACCTTGAAGCTGTTGAGCCGTATGTCAGCACCAAAGCGCGACAGGTGCCAGAGCGGGAGTTTTTGCAAACCCCGGAAGAGCGCGATCGCCTGAATCAAAACGGCAACTGTATTCTCTGCGGAGCCTGCTATTCAGAATGCAATGCGCGAGAGGTGAATGCTGATTTTGTTGGCCCCCATGCGTTAGCAAAAGCGGCTCGAATGGTGGCTGACTCCAGAGATGACCAGACGGAAGCTCGGTTAGAAGACTACAACCAGGGCACTCATGGGGTTTGGGGCTGTACGCGCTGCTATTACTGCAATGTAGTTTGCCCGATGGAGGTTGCGCCGATGGATCAAATTGGCAAGATCAAACAACAAATTTTAGACCGCAAGGATGAAAGCAGCAGCCGTTCAGTCCGACATCGCAAGGTTTTGATTGATCTGGTGAAGCAAGGCGGCTGGATTGATGAGCGTCAGTTTGGGCTGAAGGTGGTTGGCAATTCATTTAAAGACTTGCGGGGTTTGGCTAGCCTGACCCCGCTGGGCTTACGAATGCTGGTTCGCGGCAAATTTCCTCTAGGATTTGAGCCATCTGAAGGAGCAGCAGAGGTGCGATCGCTAATCGAATCGGTGCAAAATCTGGAGTCGCAGTCAAACTAACCATTGAGGCATCCCTTATGACTTCTGAAAAAAGCTCCCCTTCGCCAGAATCCACCCAAAACTCTGCACCTAAAGCCGATGTCCCTGAACCAAGCTTTGGTTGGACACCTTACGCCGAACTGATCAATGGACGATTTGCCATGCTCGGTTTCTTTGCGCTGCTCATTCTGGAACTGGTAACTCGCGAGGATTTCTTTACCTGGTTAGGGCTGCGCTAGCGGACTGTGATCGTATAGCGCCCTTGACCGCTGGCATCGTAAGCATTGGCGATCGCCGATAAGTCCCCGTTTGGGGCAAGGTAATTCTAATTTCAGAATTGCGGCATTGCGGCGTTTGTTGCTGACAGCGATCGTCATTTTGCCCCAGCGGTTCGCCCTGCTCATTCACCAGAATTAAGTACGTGTCAAACTCTGTACTTTCCATTGTGATTGTCACCGTTTGCCCCTGGGTTGCGCGAAAAATGTGTTCTCGGTAGAGGCTATTGTCAGATAGGGTTGGGCCACCAGGGATAAGCACACCCTGCTCCTGTAGAATTACGCCAGAGGGAGTCGGTTGCTGGCGGGGCTGTTGTCCCTGGGCTGGCGGCTGACCTGCTTGCGGTTGAGGGTTAGATCCTGCCGAAGCAACGCGCAACTCATAATTTCCCGATTCTCCGGCAGCATAGGAGTTTGCCAAGATGGTATAAGTTCCGTTAGCGGGTAAGGTGGTCACCAGTCGGGCATTGGTGCCACCACCGCTATCGTCATCTTGAATCAGATCGCTGCCATCGGGTGCCAGCAAAATCAGGTAAGCATCCAGTTGGCTGCTGCTCATGGTGATTTCGATTTGCTGTCCGGCTCTGCCCTCGAAGGTGTAGAGGTTGAAGTAGCTGTTGTCTACTGGCAGGACATTACTGCCGCTGCCCAGATTGCCTCTGACAACCGGGCCGTTAACTGCGATCGCCTCTGGTGGGCGGCTAATCTGTGGGCGATCGGTTTGGGCAACCGTGGGAGCGCGGCCTTCTCGCACCGCCGTCAAGAATGGTTGGATGCGATCAACCGGAATGGCGAAACCAATGCCGATGTTGCCTGCCGTGCTGCTAGTCGTAAAAATAGAGGTGTTAACTCCAATCAATTCTCCCTGGCTGTTTAATAGTGGCCCTCCAGAATTACCAGGATTAATGGCTGCATCGGTTTGAATCCCTCGCTCTGGGTCAATTCGACTCACAATACCGATCGTGAATGTGTTTTGGAATTGACCGAAAGGGTTGCCAATGGCAAAGGCCCGTTGGCCAACCCGTACTGAACCAGGGCTAGCCAATCTTAGATACGGTAAATTGCTCTGTCCCCGCAGTTGAACCGCGGCTAAATCTAACCCCGGTTCACCAAAAGCAATTACGTCGCCCTGAACTTCTCTGCCGTCCGTTAGCCGCACTGTTACTGTGCGACTCCTTGCTACCACATGAGCATTCGTCAAAATTAAGCCGTTTGGACTGATGATGCTGCCACTACCTGAACCGTCTGCCGCATTAACGGAAACAACCGCTGGGCTGGCCGTTTCATAAACCCGGACGTTGGTATCTTCTTCTACATCTTGAGCCAGCGCTTGGTTGGAGTGGGGCTGACCCAGAGCAACGTTCAGCAGGTTAACCGGAATAAATGCATCGAAGGCAGTGATGCCGAGGGCGGTTCCCGCTGCGATGATTCCTGATGTGGCTACACGGCTGAGGAATTTGGTGTTCATGCTGAAATTGTGGTGCAACTGCTAGCAAAGGGAGGTTGAAGGATGATGAAGGAATGATTTGGAGGACTACTTAGGAGATACCTAGCGGCGATCGCCAATTCCGTTAATCCAATCCCTTCTTCACCCTTCTATTTTGGCTATCCGGGATAGGGGTTGGGTAGGGTATGTGTGACAGCTACTGCGCGAGTCTACTGGAGTAATTCGCGGCTAATC
>JAAUQZ010000328.1 GCA_012033355.1 Leptolyngbyaceae cyanobacterium RM1_406_9
TGAACACGAACTGATTCATCAAAAACATTTCAATCCTTCACTACAGCGGACTATGTGATTTTTGCTGGGACTTCCCATGCTAGTTGAGTTTTCACGTTACATGACCGCTCATGGCTATCATCATCGGATGGTTGGCACAGCGGAAGATGAGGAATCTTTTGCCTACGATTTTGACCGTCTCCACTCTCCTGCTGGGCTGCTTCTCCATCTCTCAATGGTTGACCACTACAAATATGTATTGAACCGCATTGGGCTAGCCTGCTTGGGCAAACGAGATCGGATGAAGCAGGATTTAGGCAAAGCAGGAACTCACTTACCTACTCATCTCCTGAATCAGATTATGGATGGATACCGAGGCTTTGCAGGGGTTTTGGCGATCGCCCTAATTCTCTCCTTCGCGTTCAAAACCACAGCATTTGCTCAAATTTGGCTGCTGCCGCTGATATTTGCCAGTCCTATTCATGCCTTAGTTGAACTCCCTGAACACTGGGGCTGCACTCATACTCAATCAGACTGTCTTGAGAACACTCGAACCATTTTGCCCAGCCGATTTATGGAATGGTTTACCAACGGTAACTGCTGGCACGTAGAGCATCACTATAACCCCGCAGTTCCTATTGAGCAGCTTTCGACTTTTCATCACCAGCTATCTCCTCGAATCAAATTCTTGAATAATGGGTATGGAGCGTTTTACGCTGAATTTTTTTCAAGCGATGTTTCGCAAACAGGCAAATGCCTATGAACGTTGAGTTTCGCTATGCCTAAGCCGATTGATGATTCAGGTGAAATGACTAAACATATTGTGATCACGGGCGTTGCTCACGGACTGGGGCGAGCCATGACCCAAGAATTCATTGCTCTGGGGCATCAGGTTATGGGGTGTGATGTAGATTGTGAGGCGATCGCCCAGCTCCAGCAACAGTTTCCAGAACATTACTTTAAATGTGTCGATGTGATGCATGATAGTCAGGTCAAGGCATGGGCTGACGAAATTGAAGCTGATCATTCGGCTCCAGATTTACTCATCAACAATGCAGGGGTGATGCATCCACTAGCATCACTGTGGGAAATTCCAGCTTCCACTGTTGACCGTATCTTAGATGTCAACGTAAAGGGAGTCATTCATGTGATTCGGCATTTAGTGCCGATGATGGTAGCCCAGCAGCGGGGCACTATCATTAACATCAGCGCAAAATGGGGACGAATAGCGGCTCCCCAGGCGGCTCTCTTCTGTGCTAGCAAATGGGCGATTGAAGGACTCACGCAAGCCCTGGCGAAAGAACTGCCCCTCGGAATGGCGGCAGTTACCTTCTCACCCACAGCCGTCCACACCCAGGCACTAGAAATCATTCACGGAGTTGAGAAGGCAAAAACTTACATCACGCCCAATTTCTGGGCTAGCGAAACGGTTCCGGTGCTGTTGTCTATTGGTTCTGAGATGAATGGGCGATCGCTGACTTAATGATATTGCTGCACCTCATCCAAAAACCAATGGCTGATACCAAACCCAGCGGCTCTAGCGGGCGGCAGAGCAGCCATTAATCGGGTTTCGATGAAGTGGCGGGCGATCGCCGTCTCAAATACCGATGACCAGACTATATCTGGCTGGTAGGTTTGACAAAACTCACGCAGACGATGTGGAGAACCTGCGATCGCCGCCTTCACCACGAAAATTCCACGCCAACCCTGCTGATGGCACTGCTGCATTTGTTGAAGCGTGGCAACCGATTCGTCCAGGGCAATCGGGGTTTGAAAGCGATCGCTCAACTCAAGCATTTGGTCAAACTGGTTAGTGGGTAAAGGCTGCTCCAAAAACTCAATTCCGTGGAGGTCAGCCGTCTCTAACCAGGTGCAGGCTTCCTGCCAGGTCAGTCCTGCATTTGCATCCAGCCGCAATTGTGCCGCTGGGGGTAAAGCTTGCTTAAGTTGAACGAACATCTGCAATTCTTCTACCAGAGGCGCTACACCAATTTTCCATTTGAAGGTGCGACTTCCCTGGCTCCAGAGAGGCTTCCACACAGAGAGGGCCACTTCTCCCGCAGGTAAAAGACTGCTGTAAGTGAGAGGATAAGTGAGTTTTGCAGAATCGTCTTCACCGATACTCTCCCAGGCAGACTCAAAGCCAAACTGACAGGCTGGCAGAGAGTCAGAGATCGAAGAAATGGTGTCTGAGGTAATTTGCTCAGGTAGCTGCTGGCAAAACCTAAACGCCTGGTCGAAGCTCTCACTGCCAAACCATTCAATGGGAGCAATTTCACCCTTGCCAACTCGCCCTTCAGAGTCGGTGAGTTGGAGTAAAATTCCCTGGCGATCGCTCCACAAGCCATGACTCGTGTGTAACGGTTGCCGAAAACGACGACAATAGGGGCGATAGGTGAAGTGATATTGCACTGGTATTTCTACATCATTACAGGTGTTTGTCTATTAGAAAACTCCGCCAAACTCATCTTTGGACTTGAAATATTTTCAACTATTCTACAGTGACTAGACATCGCCGTTGCATCCCTGTATATTGCCTTTGATCCCACTTACACCGCAATCCGACCACTCTAACCCCTCACTCAGACCTTGCTAGCTGGTAAAGGTTATCCAGATTTGGTGTCTAAGGATCGTGGATCAAATAACCTGTAAAACCAGAATCTCTGTAGGGACATGGCAATGCCATGTCCCTACACGGGAGAATTACACATTAATAAATCCGCCATCCTAAGCCTCATTTGTATTTCAAAAGACAGAGCCAGCAAGTCTTTCAAGAGTTGGGTTAAACTGCAAATGCTCTCTTCCCAAAGGTAGACCTAATATTTCTGTTGTGGAGTTGAGTCTAGCGATGATGAAAATCTTGGTTCTTAATGCTGGGTCAAGTAGTCAAAAAAGCTGTTTATACGAGATTTCTGATGACATATTGCCCGATCGCTCTCCGTCACCACTCTGGGAAGCAAAAGTAGATTGGACTCATCACTCAGAGTTTGCAGAAATCGAAGTTAAAACGGCCAAAGGGGAAACCGTGCAGGCAGAAATTTCGGCAGATCGGACTGCTGCGATCGCCTATCTGCTCAACACACTTTGGAGCGGTTCAACTCAAGTCATTAGCCAACCTTCAGAAATTGATGCAGTGGGGCATCGAGTCGTGCATGGCGGACAGGAATATCAGCAGAGCGTGTTAATTGACCAGCGAGTCAAAGAAGCGATCGCCCAACTTATTCCTCTCGCGCCCGCTCACAATCCGGCTAACCTGGAAGGCATTGAGGCGATCGAGCAAACCCTGGGCACTCAAATTCCTCAGGTTGCTGTCTTTGACACGGCGTTTCATGCTCAGATGCCTGCGGCGGCGGCAACATACCCGATTCCCTACGAGTGGTTTGAACAAGGAATTCGTCGCTATGGTTTTCACGGCATCAGTCACCAATATTGCGCTGAACGGGCAGCTCATCTTTTGGGGCGAGATCTTAAAGACCTACGCTTGATTACCTGTCACCTGGGAAATGGTTGCTCGCTAGCCGCTATTCGAGAAGGATACAGCATAGATACAACAATGGGATTTACGCCGCTTGAAGGCTTAATGATGGGCAGTCGCTCTGGGTCTGTTGATCCAGGAATTTTGATTCACCTGATGCGTCAAGCAGGCTACACCGTTGATCAACTGGATCAAATGCTAAACAAAGAGTCGGGGCTAAAGGGTGTTTCTGGTGTGTCGGCAGATATGCGCCAGATTGACCAGGCGATCGCCCAGGGCAACCCTCGCGCTCAGTTAGCCTTCGATATTTATGTGCATCGCCTGCGTTCCTCTATTGGCGCAATGCTAGCTAGTCTAGGCGGCGTGGATGCACTCATTTTCACTGCTGGCGTAGGCGAAAACTCCGCTGCAATTCGGGCGGCTGCCTGTGAAGGATTCTCTTTTCTAGGCTTGAACATTGACGCGGAGAAAAACACTCAATCTCCCGCTGATCAAGATATTGCCACAGTGGATTCAAAAGTGCGAGTGCTGGTGATTCATACGGAGGAAGATTGGGCGATCGCCCAACAGTGCTGGCACCTGCTCAAACAAGCCTAACCTGCACAAATCCAGCGATAGAATCAAGAGGTACTGACGATGATACATTCAACATGACAACGGGGATTTGGGTACTGGGCGACCAGCTTTGGATGGAGCAGGCGGCGTTGCAAAGCTGTATTGAGGAGAAGGCGCGATCGCCCGTTATCCTGATCGAGTCTCGCAACTGGGTACAGCAACGTCCTTATCATCAGCAAAAACTGGTGTTGGTCTGGTCAGCCATGCGTCACTTTGCCGCAGAACTGCGGCAAGCGGGCTGGTTAGTCACCTATGAAAGTACAGATGATTTTGCAACGCCGTTAAATCAATGGGTGAAAGCAAATGGTGTAACTGAGCTACGGGTGATGATGCCAAGCGATCGCCCCTTCCTTCACCTGATTCAATCCCTTGATTTATCCTGCAAACTCACCTTCGTTCCCAATAACCACTTTCTTTGGACAGATCAAGAGTTTAAACAATGGGCAAAAGGGCGCAAAAACCTATTGATGGAATTCTTTTATCGAGAGGGACGCAAACGCTTTCAGGTGTTGATGGAGGGCAGTCAGCCCACAGGCGGCGAGTGGAACTTTGACAAACAAAACCGCAAACCTCCAAAGAGTAAACTCAAAACCCCAACTCCACTCTGGTTTGAGCCAGACACGATTACCCAAGACGTGATCGATTGGGTTAAGTCCGAAAAACTCTCCACCTACGGCAAAATCGAACCCTTTCGCTGGGGTGTAACTCGCCAGCAAGCCCTGCAAGTTCTCGACGTATTCACCCAAGAACGACTGCCCACCTTTGGACCCTACCAGGATGCAATGGTGACAGGCGAGGAAACCATGTGGCACGCCCTACTTTCCCCTTACCTGAATCTAGGCTTATTGCAGCCGCTAGAAGTGATTCGGGCTGCGGAACGCGCCTACTATCAGCATGACCTGGATTTGAATAGCGTCGAAGGCTTTATCCGTCAGGTTTTGGGCTGGCGCGAATATATGCACGGACTGTACACCTATGTAGACGATGACTACTCGCAGCGCAATTGGTTTGGTCATACTCAGCCTTTACCAGAGTTTTTCTGGGATGCAGACAAAACCGATATGAACTGCTTACACCAATCGCTGAAACAGGTAGAAAATCTAGGCTATGCCCATCACATTCAGCGGCTCATGGTGCTGAGCAACTTCTCACTCATCGCCGGACTGTCACCGCAGGAAGTAGAAAACTGGTTTCACGCGGCGTTTATTGATGCTTACGATTGGGTGATGCAAACCAATGTGATTGGCATGGGGCTATTTGCTGATGGTGGCATTCTTGCCTCAAAGCCCTATGCCGCTTCAGCAAATTACATCAACAAAATGAGTAACTATTGTAAGGGATGTGGGTATAAAAGCGGGCGATCGCACGGGTGAAAAAGCCTGATCCCTTCA
>JAAUQZ010000023.1 GCA_012033355.1 Leptolyngbyaceae cyanobacterium RM1_406_9
CGGCGTTTAGTCCGAGATTATGAGTTGCTGCCAGAAACATCGGAAACGTTTATTTACCTGGCTATGATCGATATGATAAGGCGATTGGCGTAACATCTGACCCCCTACAACTTTTCAAACATCCTCTTAGACTAATGCCAACCTATATAGCCATCCTAAATGGGTTGTGAGGGGCGCACCCCTCCGGGGTGCGCCCCTCACAACCGACTCGTCTTACAACTGATTTAGGACTGCTATAATAAGAGTCTTTTACTGGCTTTACTGGCTCTGTAACAATGAGTGCGATCGCAGAACGCCTGTCCCAAATTTGGCAAACGCTTCCCCCGTCTACTCGATTGATTGCTGTCACGAAACAGGTTTCAGTTGAGGCAATGCGAGAGGCTTACGCTGCTGGGGTGCGAGATTTTGGCGAAAGTCGTATTCAGGAAGCCGCCCAAAAGCAAGCCCAGCTTCAGGATTTGGCTGACGTTACCTGGCACTTGATTGGGCACCTACAAACTAACAAAGCAGCCAAAGCGCTGGAGCTATTTCAGTGGATTCATTCGCTCGACAGCCTCAAGCTTGCCGAGCGACTTGACCAGCTTGAGGCAAACCTACCCCAAAAACCGAATCTTTGCCTTCAGGTAAAAATCTTGCCAGATGCAAACAAGTATGGCTGGACGATTTCTGAATTGCTGAATGACTTACCCCATCTTGACCAATATTCCCACTTGAATATCGTCGGCTTGATGGCGATTCCCCCCTATGGGTTAGACCCCGACCAAACGCTTTCTGTGTTTACTCAAACGCAGCAACTAGCCGAAAAGATTCGCCAGCAAAATTGGCAAAGAATCCAAATGCAGGAGCTATCAATCGGTATGTCAGGAGATTACCCGCTAGCAATAGAGGCAGGGGCGACGATGATTCGCCTGGGACGGATTTTGTTTGGTGAACGGGCGTGAGGCGATCGCCCACTTTAAACCCACATCAAATTCAGTAGCGATCGCCGAAACCAAAGGCTACTGGGAAACTTAGAAATAGGGACTGAGATTTTAGACTAACTTTTTTTAGACTAACTTTAGATTGCCAAAACGAATCGTTAGAGTCCGTTGTTGGAAGGTTCTTAGCAGGCTTCGTGCTGATAAACAAGTGCTGTCAAATCCGGTTAACTGTGTACTGCAATACCTAAACGCACGGTTATGCACCCTTTAACAAATCAGCAGTACTTATCAATCAGGAGATGGCTCTACAAATTATGTTTTTGCAGCTTGATCTTTGAATCGGCAATTATTCCAGTATGCGATCGCTCAATTATCAAACAAAGTTCTTTATATTTGGTAAGTTGCAGATAAATTAGCTAGAATTCTCTGGCGAATGAGTGTAGATTTAGGGCTGAATTTCAGTTTTTTCCAAACTCAATGCAATTGAGGTATTGAATTCAGGAAATTGATGTATACTAATGACTCAAATCTACTGAACAAAAAACAGGGTGATTGTGGTTTCATTACAGGGCAGATAACGTTGATTTTTCGTTAAGTCCTGCTTTGATGTCTGAGTCACGAGGCGATCTAGAAACTTGGATTCTTCCTATCCTCATTTGCCTCCTGGTCAAAGGCACTTCCCTTGAATAAACCCTTAGCAGTCGTTATGGAGCGCGGACAGTGAACAATATTTTCACAAAGTTACGAGATTTTGTGGGGCTAAATGACCCAGTTGACTATGAATATGAGTATGACGAAATGGATGGCGAAGAGTATCAAAACCTTTACCAAGAAGAGAACGCTGCTCACCCAGTTCAAGAAGAAGAACCCCGCCGCCGTCGCTTGAGAGAGCGGGCTATGCTATCTACTGAACCTGGAGCGACCCCCACAATGAGCAACGTCATCGGAATGCCCGGTGCTGTAAATGGGATGTCTGAAGTGGTAGTAATGGAGCCGCGCACCTTTGAGGAGATGCCCCAGGCGATTCGGGCCCTGCGTGAGCGCAAGTCCGTTGTTCTTAATCTGACAATTATGGACCCCGATCAGGCGCAGCGTGCTGTGGATTTTGTAGCAGGCGGCACCTACGCGATTGACGGACATCAAGAAAGAATTGGCGAAAGCATCTTCTTGTTTACTCCTAACTGCGTTCAGGTCAGCACCCAGCTAGGTGTACCTAACGACATTCCGATTCATCAGCCTCAGCCCAGAACGGCCCGCCCAACTGCCCCTGCACCTGCTTGGACTGGCGACCAGGCTCGAATGGCTTAGCTTCAAAGGATGCGGTTGAAGGTTAAAAATCCATCCGTTGGAGGCAAGCGGTGGTTGATCTAGCGGCGGGTTGGTGAACTAAAGTTGAGTCGATTGCCAGGTCGTGACCTGCAATCGCCCCTCAAAAATTTCACCAGCCCAAATTATCGTTTTCCCCAAAATCGATTTTTCTTAGAGATTTGTTATAGCTATCAGGAGAAAGTCGTCCAGGTGTCTGTAAAGCTCGGCATTATTGGCGGCGGCGTAATGGGAGAAGCTTTGCTCTCTCGCCTGATTCAGCAGCAAGTTTATACGCCCGATCAAATTCTGGTGAGCGATCCTCAGCGATCGCGTCAAGATTTTTTATCCAAAGAATATGGAGTGGGTATTACGGCAGACAATCAGGCGGTTGTGTCCGATGCACAAGCGTTGCTATTAGCCATCAAACCCCAACTCTTCAAAGCGGTAACGGCTACTCTACACCCTCTTCAGAAAGGGCAGGTCGTTATCTCAATTCTGGCAGGCACCCCTTTGAGCCAGCTAGAATCAGCGTTTCCGGGGCAGCCTGTGATTCGCGCTATGCCCAATACTCCAGCACGGGTAGGAGCAGGCATGACAGCGATCGCCCCCGGACAGCACACTCAATCTGCCCACCTGGAGCTAGCACAGCAAATTTTTCGGGCGGTGGGCGAAGTCGTAGAAGTGTCAGAAAGCCAGATGGATGCAGTTACCGGACTGTCCGGTTCCGGTCCAGGCTACGTGGCCGTGATGATCGAGGCGCTGACGGATGGCGGTGTAGCAGCAGGGTTGCCGAGGGCGATCGCCGCCCAGCTCGCGGTGCAAACCGTGCGCGGCACCGCAGAACTATTGCAAACGACAGGGATGCACCCAGCAGAACTCAAAGATGGAGTCACCAGTCCAGGTGGCACAACCATTGCCGGAATCGCTCACCTGGAAAGGTCAGGCTTTCGCTCAGCCTTGATTGAAGCAGTGATAGCAGCTTATCGGCGATCGCAAGCTCTTGGAGGATGAACACAGATGGACATTCTTCACTGTTTCCAAACATCTAAAGTTTTCCACAGGCTGATCCAGTTTTCCACAGCTTTTTGTAGGTTTTCCACAAAAAACTTTGAAAAACTGTGATCACCTACACATCTCAGGGTAGAGGACACTATTCCCATTCGATTGTGCCAGGAGGCTTGGACGTGATGTCGTACACCACGCGATTAACACCCCTAACTTCATTTACAATCCGGGTAGAAATCGTCTCCAGCAGATCGTAAGGAACCCTTGACCAGTCTGCGGTCATGCCGTCTTCGCTAGAAACAAAGCGCAGCACAATAGGGTAAGCATAAGTGCGCTGGTCGCCCATGACACCGACACTGCGGATGGGAAGTAGAACCGCAAACGCCTGCCAAAAATCGTGGTACATATCCTGACGGTTGATTTCTTGCCGCACAATATAGTCCGCATCCCGTAAGATGTCTAGCTTTTCATCGGTGACTTCACCCAAAATCCGAATGGCTAGCCCTGGGCCAGGAAACGGATGCCGCCGGACAATTTCTTCCGGTAAACCGATCGATCGCCCTAGCTTACGAACTTCGTCCTTGAACAGCTTCCGCAGGGGTTCTACCAGCTTAAATCGCAAATCTTTGGGGAGTCCGCCAACGTTGTGATGACTCTTAATTTTAACGGCAACCCGTTCTCCAGTTTGGGGATCGATGTTGGTGTCGGCTGACTCAATCACGTCTGGGTAAAGCGTTCCTTGAGCCAAGTAGTCAAATGGGCCAAGCCGTTTTGACTCTTCTTCAAATACTTGAATAAATTCGTGCCCGATCCGCTTTCGCTTTTCTTCGGGATCAGTAATTTCTTCAATTTTTTTGAGGAAACGTTCACGCGCGTTGACGTACTCGACCGGAATGTGAAACTGCTCCTGGAATAGCTTTACCAACCGCTCTGGCTCATACTTTCGCATGAAGCCCTGATCGATGAAGACGCAGCTTAGCTGGTCGCCGATCGCCCTGTGCAGCAAAAAGGCCAGGGTTGAGGAGTCTACGCCACCCGACAGCGCCAGCAGCACTCGCTTGTCACCTACTCTGGCGCGAATTTCGCGAATGGACTCTTCAACAAAGGCATCGGTTGTCCAGGTGGGTTCACAGTTACAGGCATGGTAGACAAAATTGCGAATTAGGGCTAGCCCACCTATCGAATGCACGACTTCAGGATGAAACTGAACGCCATACAGCTTACGCTCGTGGTTGGCGATCGCGGCACAGGGCGTGTTCTGCGTATGAGCCAATAGCTCAAACCCATCGGGCAAGCGAGTCACCGAATCGCCATGACTCATCCACATCGTGGTGCCGTCTTCCACATTGGTCAACAAATCGGTTGGATCGTCAATATGCAGTGAGGCTTTGCCATATTCGCCCCGCTCAGCCCGCTCTACGTCACCGCCAAGCTGCTGCACCATCAGCTGCATTCCATAGCACACGCCCAGAATGGGAATGCCCATATCCCAAATAGCGCGATCGCAGTGTGGCGCACCTGCGTCATAGACGGAGTTTGGCCCACCCGAAAGAATGATGCCTCTGGGGTTAAGCTGCTGGAGTTGCTCAGGCGTAGTGCGGTAGGACAGCACTTCTGAGTAGACTTGCGTTTCGCGAATGCGTCGAGCAATCAGTTCAGAATATTGAGAGCCAAAATCCAGAATTACAATCATCTGGCGATCGAGCCGTTCTACGGATGGCGTATACGGCGGTTGTTCAGTTTGTAGAGTCACCGATGAGTCCTGATGAAATGTCAGTAAGGGGCAAAGATAACAAAAAACTTACGAGAAATTACTGAAACAGCTTTTGAAACGCAGGGAACTTGGAAACTTATGTAGGAAATTCAATATTTTGATTAGCTTAACAAACCTGAGTAAGGAATGTGGAACCAATTTTACTTTGAATGATGATTTGGCGATCGCGATCAAACAAAACTGAGCCAACTTGAACCTGGCGCTCGCTATGAATTTGAATATAGTGGTGCGACCGCTGGTCAATTTGCTGGGCGATCGCGCCATAAACCTGCTCAACCCACTGGCTTCCAGTAGTTGAGTCGAGGTGGCGGAGGTGCTGAAGCGCTGCTTCTGCCGTTGGGCTGCTAAAAATAAGCTGCACATCTGCCATTGGCAATCCCTGATTGGCCGCATGAGCCGCAAAAATTTCCTGTCGCCCATCTGCAACCTGGTGATGAGTGTGGAAAATGCCGCCCGCCAGCTTCATTAGCTTGCCATGATAGCCAAACAGCAAAACGTTTTGAATGCCTTGTAGTCCAGCTTCAACCAGCATTGGACCGAGCCAGTTTGCCGTTTTGAGCAGACGATCGCCTTTTACCCCCATCTGCTTCGCCAAATCCAGCCCATTCTCGCCCACGCAAAATGCCAGACAATCATATTTCGCCTTTTGCCGCAGCGTTTCTCGATAAGCGTCAAGCTGCTCCGGGGCGCTGAGCGGTTGAGAAATGCCTGAAGTTCCCAGTAGAGAGAGTCCTTCAACCACGCCAAAAGCAGCATTAGACGTGCGTTCAGCTAACGCCCGACCTTCCGGCAGAATGATCGTCACCCGAATTTTTTCTCCTGGCTTCAGTGCTTGACTAAGATTTTCGTGCAGCAGCCGACGGGCATAAGCGTAAATTGCAGGCTTATCGTTTTGATTGACCTGCCGCCCAATTCCTTCGCCGCCCTCTAGAGCAATCGCCTCCGCCTGATCGGGCACCGACTCCACCAGCACCCAAATGGGAGTATCGCGAGTCAAATCAAGGTTATCTCCCGGATCGCTACGAGTAATCGCCAGTGCAGCATCGGCACGAAGTTTAGCGTTCTGCTCAATCGGAATTTCAACTACTTTGGATGGCTCCACCAAATTTACCAACACCGACAGAATCGAGGAGTTCTGATGAATCCGTCGAAGGGCGGCGATCGCCGCAGCACAAGCAAACACAGGTAATGTATAGCCTGGACGAGCTTTAGTAACAATTGGGTCACGGGTCATAGGAGCAATGGTTAACTTCATCTAACTTTCTCCTACCACACATCTCAGCCCAGCCTCATGTGCAACCTCAATGCTTTAGGTACGATGAAGGAGTGCAGTTAAACCAGAGATGGGTTGGGGTGAGAAGCTTGAACCAGGTCGATTATCTTCGCATCAGCTTGATTGACCGCTGCAACTTTCAGTGCCAGTACTGTATGCCCGAAGGCTCAGAACTGGAATACGTGAGACGGCAAGATCTTCTCACCCAGGATGAGTTGCTGACACTGCTGCGAGAGGTATTCATTCCCAACGGATTTACCCGCTTTCGGCTGACGGGGGGCGAACCGTTACTGCGTCCGGGTGTAGTGGAATTGGTGAAGGCGATCGCCACCCTCCCCCAAACCCAGGATCTTTCCATGACCACCAACGCCTTTTTGCTAGCAGATCTGGCTCAAGATCTGTACAGTGCTGGGCTGCGCCGCATTAACATCAGCCTGGACTCGTTAGAACCAGAAACCTTTGACCGCATCGTTGGAAATCGAGGGCGATCGCGCTGGCACCAGGTGTGGCAAGGCATCCAGGCTGCTCACCAGGTCGGGTTTGACCCGCTAAAACTGAATGTGGTAGTAATTCCAGGAGTAAATGACCATGAAGTGCCAAATCTTGCTGCCCTGAGCATTAAGCGCGAATGGCACGTCCGATTTATCGAATTCATGCCAATTGGCAATGCCGGATTATTTCAGGATAAGGGCTGGGTCGCCTCAGAAACACTACGGCAGCAGATTCGCGAGCGTTGGGGCTTGGTTGAGGCAACCGTGCGTGGCAATGGTCCCGCCGATGTCTTCAAAATTCCTGGGGCAAAAGGAACCCTGGGCTTTATTAGCCAGATGTCAGAATGCTTTTGCGATCGCTGTAACCGCATGAGACTCTCAGCGGACGGTTGGCTACGCCCTTGCCTGCTAAATGAAATCGGACAGCTTGACCTGAAAACGGCCCTGCGTTCAGGCGTACCGCTCCCTGAAATTCGGGCGCAGGTGCAGCAATTGCTGGCTGCTAAACCTGAAATCAACTACAAACAGCGGGACTCCGGTACTGTGGGAGGCTATGCCCGTACAATGTCTCAAATTGGTGGCTAAAGCCATTGGATAGCAGGCAACTAGTTGCTAGTAATTGGGCAAGGATTCGCCCATCACCTCTAAAAATTGACACAAAAATGGAGCATGACGCATCACGCCCCATCTCTCAATGTCCAATCGCAAATACTGGAAATGTTAATGCTTAGCACGACACTTCCAAAAAATAACGTTGCTCGATCCGGGAATGAACTTTAATTAAGAATGCCGCGCAGCACTCTCGCTAAAATTCACACTTCAAATCAGCGAACCTCGAAAAGATGTCGCAGATTAACTGATTCACAACCCTGAGCAACCAGAACTAGGCCTGTCTGGAATAGTACTCAACCACAAGCAGTTCGTTAATTTGTAGAGCGACCCATTCTCGCTCAACAACGCTGTTGACTTTGCCGACAAATTTGTTTTTGTCGAACTCTAGATGGCTGGGAAGGTGAGCCAAACCCGGAAACTGGAGGTTTTGTTCTACCAGCTTACGAGAGCGATCGCGGTCTCTCACGCCAATCACATCTCCAGGTCTGCACTGGTAGCTGGCAATGTCCACAACCCCTCCATTCACCGTTACGTGCCCATGATTCACCAATTGCCGCGCACCGGGAATGGTCGGGGCCATGCCCATCCGAAAAACAGTGTTGTCTAAACGCATTTCGAGCAGTTGCAGTAACGTCTGCCCTGTAGAACCAGATGCTCGTCTTGCCTTTCGCACATAACGGAGCAACTGTCGCTCAGTCAAACCGTAGTTAAACCTTAGCTTTTGCTTTTCCTCTAGACGAACTGCATACTCAGAACGCTTCTTCCGCGCTTGACCGTGCTGCCCTGGTGGATACGCCCGCCTCGGACTTTTGCGTGACAAGCCTGGCAACTCGCCCAGACGGCGTACAACTCTGAGGCGCGGACCTCGATATCGCGACATTTAGCTCTCCCTCTATAACCTTTAAAGCTTCCCAAAACTCTTATTATACCCCAAAGGTTCTGACACACCAAACTACAAATTCTGACGACGTTTGCTATCGCCTGATTTTTGGTAGAAAAACTGACAGGAGTAGAGATAATAGAATTCCATGTGATATGATAATTTATTGAGAGTGATTCCTGCCAGCATCTCGTAAAGCCGCATACAGAGGTGCAGCATTGTAGCCAGGAAGTTTTTCTGAAGATATTTGTAAAACTCAATCATCATGACTGAAAGTGTTATGGAGCAACAAGTTGCTCACCCAATGGTGAAGCTTCAGCGTCAAGTGCGATCGCTCGTAGACTCAAAACTGCTGAAGCCAACAGACAGCATCTGGAAAATTGCTCTTCTGTATGGCGACAACTGGTCGTACTGGAAGAAAGAACTGGAAGATTTTGAGTTTTCCATGCAAGATCCGGTTAGTGACCTTCTAGAGGTTGAAACCTGGGAAGAAGACAACTGAAGGATCATAAATTAGTTAACCTGCGATGTTTTTGGAAGTCGCCGCGCGCACTTCAAAAACATCAGGTTTAATTTGCTTCATGATCCTAAAGCAGTCCGAAGCGACAACATGACTATGGGGGTGGGTTCAGCAAAAATGCCTGCTAGCTAAATACCTGTTGGCTATGAGCGTCTTTCCCTAAAAGGGTATTTGAAAGGCAACAAATTCTTCTACAGGAGCATAGTATTCGGCGGTAGACCCCGAAATAAACCGAGAATTCTTGTCCGAACCTACGCCCTACAGATTCTGAGGTTTACAGATTAGGCATCACCAAATATTCTCTAAGATTTCAACTGCTCTAGATTAGGGCGAACCTTAGCCCTAATCGTGACGACAGTAATATTGTCATGCCCATTGTACTGATTCGCTAGGTCGATTAACTGGTTAACACCTTGCTCCAAGTTGGTTTGAGCATTTAACAGCGGGTCGAGATGGGTACGCCAGTGGGTTTCCAGCAAGTCATTGTCAGTCATTCCATCCGAGCATAGGACGAGCAGTAAATCTTCGTTCAGTTCTAGGAATTCTACGTCTGGGCTGACAAAATTCTCATCTCTAGGACCTAATGCTTGAGTCAGTTGATAAGCATCTGGACGGGCATAGGCGATCGCAGGTTCAACTCCACGCTGAATTTCCCGTTGTCCCACCTCATGGTCAACTGTCACCTGCTCTAGACCCCGTCTGCGGCTAAAGCGGTAGAGGCGGCTATCTCCTACATGGGCGATCGCTGCTTCCGTGTCTTGAACCAGCACCAGAACTAATGTTGTCCCCATGCGGCCGCTACCAGAGCGAGAATTTTGCTGATTCAGGTCATAAATTACTTTGTTTGCCTGTTGAATACCCGCTGAAATTATCTCTTCGCTGGGCAACTGATTATTGCGCCAGTTTTCAGCAAAGTACTGTCTCAGCGTATCAACGGCCAGAGCGCTTGCAACTTCACCGCCTGCGTGTCCACCCATGCCGTCACAAAGAATGTATAGCCCTTTGGCGTGTACTGTGCGTCCGGTTGGACTTTCTAGCTTTTCGGTTTCCGTCTGAATGCTGAAATAATCTTCGTTGTGGTCACGCTGACGACCAATATCTGTGCGACCTGCATCTTCCAGACTCATCAGCTTCATAGGCAGCACGACCGTCGGCACATCGTCGCTGTCACCTGGCGCTTCCTCATCTAACTCATCCACTTCGAGTCGTGTGGGGCTATCAGGGGTAGTCAGGTCGGCGACTGGAGAAGGAATGCCTCCCACCTCAAAATCTGTCACTGCACTTGCACTTAGCTCAGCCTTTGAAGGCTGGGAAGGCTCTGAGGTGCTGGAGTTTGCACTACTAGAAGTCGCTGAATCGATAGGAAGGTCGGGCATCATAGCCGTTGGCGTTAGGTCAGGTTTGTAGTCGTCAGGCTGAAGTTCGTCGGCGATCGCTTCCAGACGCGATCGCAATTCATTGAGCGTCGAAATGTTCCCCACTTCCAAATCCTGGCACAATTGCGCTAGAGATCCAAGCTGAGTTCGCTGAGACTGCTGGAACAAAAGTAGCCAAACTCGCCCTAAATCTTTTAGCTCCAGCAGGTTTTCGGGTTTTTCCAGATACAAGCGCTGCAAACACAGAAGCTGATCTTCATCCACCCGTAAGTTATTGAGTTCTAGGAGACTCTGACAACAATGTTGAACCTGTAACACCGCCCAAAGTTCCGTCATCTCGTGTAGCCAATGCAAAGTTTGGATTGGCAGCACGTCTGGATCACTCCATAAATCCAGCAGTAGCGGTAGGTGGGTTCGATCTTCCAATAAAACTATGGTTTGTCCATCTTGCTCCCAGGCATCGTGAATCAGAGGCAACGACGGATAAAGCTGTTCCTGTAGGGTTAAATAAATCTGGGCGATCGCCGGAATTGCGGTTTTAACTGCCGCCTCAGAATGACTAAGCAAGTCGATTGTTTGAACAGAGCCAAGTTCTGGCTCTGTTTGGTCTTCAGCCGCCACTTCTGTCGCTTCAGACGAGTTCTCATCCAGCGAGTAGCCCAACAAAACCTCTAGTGGGGAAAGCTGAAAAGGCTGGCAGTCCAACACTCTAACTTCTACATCCGCAGCCGTAGCCGATGGAGTATGCAAAGGTGCGAGCAGCTTATAGCGCTGCTGAAGATCAAGGTAGCTCCTGGCTATCAGGGACTCTGTAGAAGATGAAGCAATAGGGGGTGAAGCGGTTGTAGCTGCCTCGTCGTGAACGTCTTGAGCAAACGTCGATGGAACTTGGCTGACAGCATTTTGAGGAGTAGAAACCGTGAAGACAATTGCCTGCCAAGTCGTGCCAATGATCGTGCCACAGTTCAAACAGCTTTCAACGTTGAGCGGATTATCAGATTTGCACACGGGACAAACCCGCTCAGTTAGAGAAAGTCCGCAGTTTTGGCAAAACTTGCCGCTGTCAGGGTTGTCAAACTGGCAGTTGGGACAAACAAGCATCGTGAGACTTCCTTCAGATTTTTATTCTTGCAGTCAGCGCCAGAGGCAGGAAAATTCTAACCCGTTGCCCTGAATTGCACGGTTCCTGAGTTGGCTGCGCGGCCCTAAGCGAGTGATGCGAGACTCCTCAAAAGCTGCCTTGTGTACAGGTTACACGATATAAGTAAAACCCGTACCTGGTGATTTTTAGAGTGCCCAGGTTTACTCAAGCTGAAACAAGAAGCTGACTTTGTCGCCTTTACCCAAGGCAATGCGATCGCCCGGACGCAATCGATGGCGATCGCCCATTTGCAGCGGCAGATTGTTGACATAAGTTCCATTGGAGCTACCCAAATCTTCCAAATAGAAGGCATCTCCCTCGACTCGAATGTCGGCGTGTACCCGCGACACGATGTCAGAATCCGCCAGTCCCGATAAATCAATGTCGGGGGGGATCTGTCCATTTGGCTTACCGATGTGAATGACGTTAAGGTGCATCGGCAACTCAATGACGCTGTTGCTCTGGACATGAAATAGGCGGGCAGCCGTTTGCTGAAGCCGAGTGCTGGCATCTGGAGCGCCACCAGCCATAGCGGATGAGGGCGGCGACTGAGCGCTGCCAAAAGCAGCCTCGCCAGAAGCAGCCTCGCCAGAAGCAGCCTCGCCAGAAGCAGCCGGCAAGTCAGGAGAACTTTGAGGTATAGCAGATTCCGACTGGGAGACGGATTCTGGCAGGTCGGGAGAAGCTTGAGAACCCATTGCTTTCTCAGAAGAAGACATGACTGGACTCGGAGAATTGGTCAACGCGGGAGGAACATCTGGCGGCAAGACTACGCCATCCGGTGTGTCTGCCTGCTGGGGCGTAGAAGCTTCTGCCCCTGTTTTGCCGATGACAGTAGGGGCGAGCGGCTGGGACGGCTGCCCTGGAGATTGGGGCGGCTGCACCGGAGCCTGATTGTGCTGTAAGTCGTAGCCACACTGTCCACAGAAGTGGGCCGCTGCTGACACTGATGCACCGCAGTTTGGGCAAGCAATCATTGCGGGCAGGGGCGTGTAGCAAGCTTCACATTCTACAGCCGTCTCTGGATTGGTATGAGCGCAATTAGGGCAAATAATCATAGGAGATGTCAAGTTTCTGAGAGTTTTATTTACGCTGACCTTAAATAAAGTTGAGAATGCTCAAACTGACGCGGCTGATGAGCTAGAACCGTGATAGATAGTGATGGAACGATGACAATGATAGAAGGAGATCTATCAGAGATGGAACCCAAGATGAAACAAATTAAGGTGAAGCAGGAAAATGTTGCAATTGACAACAATGCCATTCCTGAATCTCTGAAAAGGACTTTAGACAATATTGCGGCTAAAGCTGCTGACCGGAAAGACGAGGTCGTGAATGCGCTAAGCAACGAACAGCCCGCTAAAAGCCGCATGGTGGAAGATTCTTATGTTCAGTGTACTTGGTGGGAAGGTTGCTACTATTGCCAGGACGAAGATAAGAATTGGCATCGGGTCAAGTGCTTTACCTAGTTCGTAGGTTGGGTTAGCGCCAGCGTAACCCAACAAATTTAGGGATTTCGTTAGCGGCTAGCGGTTTTTTTTACTCAATCGGAGGTGTTCCCTCTGAAGTGGCAGGAATGGCGTGCGATCGCCGCCCTCTCAAATAGCGAGTTCCCCAAAAAGCGCCTCCAGCAAAAATTAAAAGATAAGGGCTATAGACCGCCAACCAAATGCCAAGCTGAACGAAATCAACTGTCAGCTTGCCCATTGAGTGGGAGGCACTCTCCCAGGTCTCTTGAAGCTGAATGCCGATCGCCCGCTGGGGTGGCGTGTCGGCGATCGCCCCTTCCAAACTCAGGTTAATGGTGGAATAAGCCACCCGATTTTGCAGGCTGCTCAACTGAGCGTCGATTTGCTCAATCGAATTGCGAATCGTGCTAAGTTCCTGGGCAACCTTCAGCACTTCGCCAATGTCACCCGATCGCTCCATAATTTGCAGCAGCATTTCCTCCGACCTTCGCAGGTTTCTCAGCCGCGCCTGAAAATCGACAAGCTGAGTTGAGACATCTTCAGCCGTAATTGCCTGACGCTGTACAGTTCCCAATTCGCCAAGTGCTTCCAGAGTAGCCTCCAGTCGCTCCTGGGGCACTCGCATTTGCAGTGAAGCGGTGTGGCGGTAGTAGTCGTTTGGCGGAGTCTGATTCTGTAAACTCAACACGTCGCCCTGCTGCTGTTGGGCGATCGCCGTTGCCTGATCCAGGCTTTCATCTACCGCATCCACCACGACTGTAATGTCTGCGGTTTTGATCAGTTGAGGGAGCGAGCGCGGCACCTCAGCTACACCCGTTGTCGCCACATCCGTTGCTTCAGCAAAATTTTCTCCCGCCGCTGGCGCTTCGACCATTTCAGAAGGAGCGCCAGCCGTCGAATTAGCCGCAGGAAAAGGAGAACTCGCACAGCCGACCAGCAACGCGCCACCCCACAAAACCGCTAAAAGCCAACTCCGCTTCAGCAAAACTTTAGAGCCGTTCATCATCGTCAACTCCCTTAAATCACAAGGTTGAATGCTGCGAGTATGACTATTTCAAATGCCAAAATCCGAACAGTTGCAATTTAAGCAACACCCTACCTCCCTCTCCTCCCCTACCTCCCCACCTCCCGTGCCCCCCAAAACCGGAGCCACCTTCGACCCCACCCACACCTACCGCTATTCCCTATGGCGAGAATGGGACGCAGACGCACCAAAAGTTGGATTCATCATGCTGAATCCCAGTTCCGCAGATGCCAAAAAGAACGATCCAACGATTCGCCGCTGCATCGGGTTTGCTCAATCTTGGGGATATGGGGGGTTGGAAGTGGTGAATCTGTTTGCCTACCGCGCCACGCATTTAAAGGATTTGTTGCAGGCAACTGACCCCATTGGGGACAAAAATGACCATTATTTGATTGCAGCCATGCAAACTGCGAATTTATTAGTTGTGGCATGGGGCAACTGGGGCAGCTTGAACCAGCGAGATCAAGCCGTTCTGCAATTAATCTCTGAGCATCGGCAAGTTTGCTGTTTGAGCCTCAATCAATCAGGACAGCCGCGCCATCCGCTCTATGTAAAAAGCGACACTCATCCTATTCCTTTCCGAGCTTGACGGTTTCTTCAACCTGCTTTAACGTAACTTGCTCCAATGTGCAGGAATGTTTGGGCAGTCTAGAGGCAGACATTCAACCTGTATCTAGGTATTTTTCCCATGAGTCAGAAGAAATTGATGCTTGCGTTCGGTTCAGTTGTGGCAGCGGCTACGGTTTTGCTGACTGCAAGTGCAGCGCTAGCCGATTTTCGGGTTGGAAATGGCACAGGCGGCAACTATGCCTATGAATTGTGGAGAACGGATGACGGTGCCCTGTACTACCTGAAAATTTGGACGCGACGCAGCTATCCCAGGGGTAGCTATTTTCAGTCAATCAGTTTTGAATCTAGTCGGGATGCGTTGAATTATTTTGATTGTGAGTATGGGGGGCGATCGCTCCCTAGCTGCCCGAATAACTGAGCAATCCTGACACGCCTTAAAGGAGGCAAGATCTGCGACTTCTTCGAGAAGTCGCAGATCTGAGTGCAGTTTTTACTTATTTCAGCACCACTTAACCAAGATCGCCTTACAAAGTGCAAGCAGCGGCTCGATTTAGATATCTTAAAGCTACACTCGTCTCGACTCGACTGTATGGTGCTGTTAGATCACTTTTGCCCTCCGCTTAGCACAAGACGGCATTGGCACAGTTTTCACAATGCCTGGTCAACCTATTTGTCTGAGACGTTGAACGAAGTTCTTCCAGAGGGCTATTTTGCCGAACCCAATGCTCAATTTGGGATTGAAATCGATGTTGACACCTATGCTGAGAAAGATTCTATTTTAGTTTCTGCTGGCTATGAAGTAACGGGTTTATGCAGATCAGAGGATAAAGCTACATTGCTGAAGCAAAAAAATATTGAACCAGTTGCTGGGACACTACAGGATGAGCAAATTCTCTTTCAAGCTGCTCGATCAGCAGATGCCGTGATCAATGCCGCAGACGCAGACGATCCTTTTGCTGTGGAGGTATTACTTCAAGCACTTGCCGGATCAGGTAAGAAGTTAATTCATACTAGCGGATCGAGCATTGTTGGCGATCGCGCCGCTGGTGAATATAGCAATCGTATTTTTCATGAGGATATTTCGCGTCCAATTCGCTTTGAAAAAATTGGGCGAGTGGCTGTTGACACCCATGTTATCGAGAGCGTTATTCGGGACGTACATTCTGTTGTCCTGTGTCCATGTCTGATTTATGGTCGTGGCACAGGCTTAAAGACTCAGAGCATTCAAGTTCCCTGGATGATTGAGATTGCTAAAAAACACCAGACCGCTCGGTATATCGGCAGCGGAGAAAATGTCTGGTCAACAGTCCATATTGAAGATGTTGCGATCGCCTATATGCTTGCACTTGAGGAAGCTCCTGCCGGATCATTCTTTTTCCTTGAAAATGGTGAATCGAGTTTTAGAGAAATTGCTGAAACCATACATCATCAAATTGGTTTTGGAGGAACAGCCCAAAGCTGGACAGTAGAAGAAGCAGTTCACGAATGGGGACAGGAAGGCGCTCATTTTGCTTTTGGCTCAAATAGCCGGGTTCGTTCAAAAAAAGCCAAAAGCCTTTTAGGATGGACACCTAGATACTCATCTGTGGTTGATTGGTTAAAGGAAACATCAAACTGGTAGATTTTGCAACCAATATGAGCAACGAATCTACTTCAAGTAGCTCTCAAACTGATTGGCAACGTCTGGATGCCCTGACTATTGAACTCCTAGAGGCAGAGCCTCCAAATGAGATTCCCAGCCAGAGGCTAGGAACCAGGGACTGCGTTAATTAGTTTGGAAAGCAAATATTAGGCGCACACAGTCCAGCAAAGGATAAGGTACTCACGGTTAGTGTATCCAGGGCAACGCGGCGGATGGTGTGGTTGTTGGGGTCGGCAATATATAGGAAATTTCCGGCAAGGCTTAGCCCTGAAGGTTCTGAGAATTGGGTGGCGACCCCTTGCGGGTATCTCTCCGAGATCGCCCCTCCATCCCTCAACCCTGCTACACCACTTCCCAACACCGTTCTACAAAATCCGGTTTTGAGATTGACCTGCTTAATTTTGTGATTGTAGGTGTCGGCGATCCAAAGCTGCCCGTCGGTTCCGCATTCAACGCCTAAACAGTGTTGCAGTCTGGCTTCTGTGCCTTGCCCATTGACATCGCCAAAGCCAAACAGTTCTCCGCTGCCGCAGACGGTTCGCACTTTGGGCATTTCAGCCAAGGCGATCGCCCGAATGGAACTGGATTCACTATCTGCCACATAAAGTTCTTGTCCATCAGTGGTAATGCCGCTGGGCTGAGCAAAAACAGCATCGTTGACGAGTCCATCTACACAAGATTCGGCTCCGGTGCCTGCGTAGGTGCTGACGATGCCGCTTTCCAGGTTCATCTGCCAGATTTGGTGTGAGCCTGCCATTACAATAAACAGATGGTTGCTCAGTTTGACCAAATCCCAGGGAGAATTCAGGGCAGTGTTTAGCGCCATGCCAGCATGGGGGCGGATATTGCGGCTTTGTTCTCCAGTTCCAGCAAGGGTGCGAACGGTCTGCTGTCGGAAGTTAACCTGGCGAATGGCGTGATTTTCGGTATCGGCGACGTAGAGAATTTGAGTTTCTGCATCCCACGCCATGCCTTGAGGTGAAGCAAACTGAGCATCGGTAAAGCTGCCGTCTTGCAGTCCGGCTGTTCCTGTTCCAATCGTGTGTTTGACGGCTCCATCCAATCTGGTGACGACGAGGCGGTGATGTCCAGAATCGGCGATGAAGAGGGTATCGCTGGTTTCGTCAGCCAAAACTTTTCCGGGAAAGGCAAGTGGCGTGGTGAGGGGCGATCGCTCTTTCTCCAGCACTAAACTCAATTGCTCAAAGTTAACGGTTCCTTTTTGCCGATGCTCCTGAATCATCTGCTCAATTAACTGATCGAGCGCTTGCCGATGTCCCTCACCTGAAACGGAGCCAACCACATACCCGGTCGGGTCGATGACCATCAGCGTTGGCCAAGCCCGAACTGCGTACTGTTGCCAAACATTGAAGTCTTGATCTAACAGGATAGGATGCTCAATGTCGTAGCGCAAGATTGCCTGCCGCACGTTTTCCACTTGTTTTTCGTGATCAAATTTGGCGGAGTGAACGCCGATAACAGTGAGACAGTCTTTGTACTTTTGCTCCAGATACTTTAAATCGGGCAAAACGTGCAAACAGTTGATGCAGCAATAGGTCCAGAAGTCCAAAATGACGACTCTGCCCCGCAAGGCTTTGAGCGAAAGGGGGCGATCGCTATTCAACCAGGAATAATTTTGGGGCAATTCTGGCGCTCGGACGCGATCGCGCTGCATGGCAATTCCTTAGTGTGAGTTATAGAAATTAATCTGTTAATTTGATGAGAGAAAACAAGAATAAAGCAGTATGACAGAAATTATTTTTTTATTTGAAGATGATCCCGAAGGCGGTTATGTAGCGAGAGCGGTAGGCAAATCTATTTTTACTCAGGCTGATAGCATTCACGAACTACGAGAACTAGTCAGAGATGCGGTTTCTTGCCACTATCCTGATGAGGTAACTCGTCCAAAACTAATTCGTCTGCACATTGTGCTTAGTGCCATTTTGAAAGATGTTGAAAAGCACTTTGATATAAGCCGTGAACAGCTTCTGGATCAATTATTTTACTAGCAGTACGTCTTAAGACAAGGTGGAAGGAAATCGTTTATTAAGCGATCGCCCCAGCACTCAAAGCCAGCAAAATAGCGGCGATCGCCCCAATTAAAGTATTCAAAATATTCACAACTTCATTGGTGAGCCAGTCAAACTTAGATTGCAGCGTAGCACCGATGACGCTTTCTAGATTGGTAGCGATGAAGGCGGCGATCACGCACAGCAGGACACCCAGCGGATTGATCAGACTGACTGCCCAACCGATGAGGGCGATCGCCACCGAAGCCACTACACCCGCCAGCGTTCCTTCCAGGCTAACGGCTCCCTCCGTTCCGGGCGGCACGGGCTTGAGCGTGGTGATCAGGAAAGTGTGCTTGCCGTAAGCCTTGCCAACCTCACTGGCAGAAGTATCTGAAAGCTTGGTGCTGAGACTGGCGACATATCCTAACAGCAGCAAAGGGATTACGGTCTGCACTTCCGCCGATTTATTAAAGCTGAGTGCATAGGCGACTAGAGCGCAAATTGTACCCGTTAGGGCAGATCCCCACACGTTTTCTGGCCCACGTGCCCCCGATCGCTTCTCAGCAATGCCCGCCGCTTCCTTTTTTGCCATGCCGATGCGCGTTACGGCAGAGCCAACCAGGAAATAGAACATCATCACCGCATACCCCTGCCAGCCCAGCGTTCCACACAGAATCACTCCCAAAATCCAGGCATGGATGTAGCCTGCTGGAGTTAATAGTTTCTTGGGAGCGAAATACGCGATCGCCAGCAAAACGGTGTTCAGTCCAATTCCAATGAGCCAGGGGGCAAGGAAATCTAGGTAAGGTGGCATGATGTTGAGAATTTAGGGTCTATGCAAAAGCTACCATAAGTCAAAGTAATCAACAGGTGTGCTGTATGGCTCAAGCTATTACTTTAAGACACACTTAAAAGATTACATTTAAGACAATTGCAAATGGACTCAAGCTTGAGGATTAACCGAATGCTATGGCTTGTTGCACCCCTTGGAGTATTAATTGGAATAGTCGGGTTTGGGGCAATTTATCAAGTACTGGCTACAAGGCGCGATCGCCAAAAATTTCTACCGCCTGGGAAACTGATTGAAATTAATGGTAAAAATTGGCACTATCAAATGATGGGTGAAGGACATCCAACCGTAATTGTAGATAGTGGAACGGGAGGCACCCATCTAGATTGGCAATTAGTGCAGCCAGAAGTTGCCAAATTTACGAGAATTTTGACCTATGACAGAGCGGGCTATGGCTGGAGTGATATAAATTCAGAGCCACGCACGGCAGAGCAAGTTGTGAGTGAGCTACGCCAACTTTTGAAGAAGGCTGAAATTGAGCCGCCTTATGTTTTAGTAGGAATGTCTTTAGGTGGTTTATTCAGTCGCTTATTTGCCTACTGCTATCCCGAAGAAGTGGCTGCGATGGTTTTAGTGGATGTCGCTCATGAGCGAATGTATGAAGAAACACCAGTTGAGTGGGTTGAATTGAATCAGCGACTTGAGAAACTATTAACTTATTTAGTGCCAATCATGGGAAAAATTGGGCTGCTTCGTTTACTCATTACTTTTGATTCTTTGCCTATGGCAGCTGGTTTATTTCAGAAATTTCCATCTTCTCTGCGATCGCTTGCTAAAGCACTCTATTCTCAAACTCAATTTGGAAAACTTTTGCTCAAGAATCGGCTGCGGTTTCAGTCAGCATGAGCCAGGTTGAACAAGTACGCAAAGTCAAGCCATTTCCTGATATTCCTCTCGTTGTATTGTCATCCGGAAAGCCAGATTTTGATATCACACAAGATGTGCTTCAAAAACTGCAAGAATTACACGCCGATCTAGCGAAGGAGTCACCCCAAGGCACTCACATTATTGTTCATGAAAGTGGTCATGCAATCCAACTCGAAAAACCAGAATTAGTGATTGACAAAATTCATCAAGTTGTTGAAAAAGTGCGCTGTGATAGTGCTTCATACTGAAGCTAACGGCAGGCAAAATTGTCAAATCTATCGGGTTGCCCAGCAGAAGATTTTATCGGAGATGAGCGATCTTACTCTAAGGAATGTGGAAGAACTTATGTGTAAGAGTTTGGGCTTTCTCACACCATTGGCCTATTTTTGCAACACAGCCACGTAGCTCATGTTAGTTTGCATCAATTAGTGACTCATCTATAACACGTTGGAAAACCCCAATAATGTAAATGGAGTGTTGTTGTGAAGAATCTGATGAGATTATAATTGGCGGATAATTCTTTCTTCGATTCTCAGAGATCAGTTCTTGTCCATGTCGCCAACGTCGATACCGTTTTACAAGTAGCTGATCATCTGCTACTGCAATCACAATTTCACCATTTTCAGTATGTTCAAATAATGGATGTCTTTCCTCTGCTATAAGGTAATCTCCATTACTTATTCCCGCATCTTCCATTGAGTCGCCTGCAACTCGAACTAAAAAAGACTTTTCAGGTTTCTTAAGCAATGACAAAGGTATTTCTCGTTCTTCATAACTAGCATTGCCGCTTGCAGCAGTAATATCTGGAGTGGCTGAAACCCTGCAATCATATAGTTTTAGTCGCTTCATTGTGGTTTTGCGGTTTAGACAATCCAATATATATTGTTGAGCATCTTCAGGACTAGAGAACTGGTCTCGAATCCTGTCAATTTCAGCAACTATGTCCAGCGGAAAGCGCGGTCTAGAAAGCGGTAAATCTCCCCAACGTGGTGGGCGACCGTAATTCTCATTCTTTTTGTCTTGGCGCATTGTAGATTTCCTTAATTCAAGGCAAATAGTTCTGTTGTGACTGGGGCGGAAATGGGATTTGCGTTCCCACTGTATTAACCACACTCTGTCCTTGAGTAGCAAACAAGATTAGAAATATGATTGTCTTCAACAAGGCAATAAACGCTCTCTCCGAGAAAAGCATTTGGAAACCTTCGCTATTAGACTTAGGAGCTTGACCATCAGGAGAATGATTGATTTTCATAGTTCATTTGTACTATTTGAATACTCACAGAATAGTGCAGATGAACTATAAAACGCCAGATTAGCTCATGATCTAGTCCAGAAAGTCGCAACTCAAGCTTGGTGTTGAATCAGAAGGTCTAAATTCAGTGATGGAGAGTCATCATACTGGTGGAGCCTTTCCGTAAAGGGCAAAGAAAAATAGCCTGAGACTAGCAATCTCTCGTTGCAACGCCTTTAGAAGATCTGATTGTCCTCCGTCCTTTAAGAAATAGGACTATCTACTTTCTTCTGTCAATTCACATGGGACTTAGATGAGGGTGTTATGCAGCAGGCTTTATTGCACTTAGCTTTTTCGGTAAGCAATTTGGCTCAGACGAGGGAGTTTTATACTGTAATAAGTGTTTAGGTATTTATATGACCCTTGAACAACTTGAAGCCGAAGTTCTTGCACTTCCAAGAGATTCTCAAGTGATTCTATTGGCGCGATTGCTTGAACGATTGGGCGAAGATAGCGGAATAGATCAAGAAATCATGGCAAGTTGGACTGAAGAAGCCGAGAAGCGTGATGACGCAATGGACACCAATCAAGTTTCTGGTATTCCTGCCAAAGAAGTATTTCAACGAGTTCGTGCGTCTTTGCAATGATGGAAGTTGTATTTCATCCATTGGCAGAGCAAGAACTACTTGACACCGCAAGTTATTACGAGGAGCAAAGCCAGGGGCTTGGGCTAGAGTACTTAGCAGACATAGAAAGTGCAATCAACCTCCTTATCCGTTACCCTGCTACGGGTATGGTGGTTCGAGGATCTATTCGCCGACTGATTCTGCCTAAATTTCCCTATTCGCTCCTGTACCGTATTGTTGATGGCGATTTAATTCGGATTTTAGCCGTAGCCCATCACAAGCGTAAGCCTCAATATTGGATTGACCGAGAGTAACATCCCAGCCTATACTCAAATGCAGCAGACTTTATTTCATCTGGCTTTTCCAGTAAGCAACTTGGCTCAGACGAGGGAGTTTTATGTGGATGGGTTGGGGTGTGAGGCTGGAAGGGGAAGGGGGGCGATCGCTCATCCTAAATCTCTATGGGCACCAGATCGTCGCGCAGGTGACACAGGAACCGCTCATACCGCAAAAGGGAATTTATCCCAGACACTTTGGCTTGGTGTTTACCGCTGAGGCAGATTGGCAAACGCTATTAGAGAGGGCACAGCGTCACGGGCTGAAGTTTCATCAGCCGCCCAAGCGCCGATTTATCGATTCTCCTTTGGAACACTGCACCTTTTTCCTGGAAGATCCGTTTTATAACCTGCTGGAGTTTAAGTTTTACTGTCATCCCAGCGCTATTTTTGGAGAGGCAGAGTTTGCTCAAGTGGGAGATCCGGTCTAGGCAGCACTCGCAGCGGTTCCGATAGGGCATCGGCGATCGCTTTCAAGCATCGGGCATCTGTCACCATTTGGGGGTGGCTAGGAACCGAGAGAATTACCTCACGACCCACAGGCAATCTGGAGCTAACGGCAGGCAAAATCATTAGATCCATCGGAGTCCAGATTGAGGTGAAATTGATTTGCGCCAGTGCTGCTACGTCCTGATTCAGGTCATACAAAAAAGCGCTGTTTCGCTGCATTTGGTTGCCGCCCAGGTTAGGGCGAAAGTAAGCCGTCCAAGTGCCATTGTGGGGCGATGAAATCGTGATGAAGCGCTGAACCCGGTCAATTCCACCCAAGCGCTGCACGTAATAGCGGCTGACAATGCCGCCCATGCTAAACCCAATCAAGTCAATCGGCTGATCGGGCGCAAAGTTTTGCTCGATGTAGCGGGCAACCTGATGAGCCAGTCTATCTAACCCGACGCTGCCATTGTTGGGGATCAAATCCAGGCTGTGAACTGTCCAACCCTGCTGCTGAAGGTAGGTGGTCATGCGGTTGAAGAGAATAGCCGTATCGTCAATGCCGTGAACTAGCAAAACCGGATTGCGAGAGGTGGAGGCGCTCATAGAAAAGTTGGGGATGTAGCAGAGGGATGAGGGATAAGGGATGAGGGATGAAGTGAAATTTCGGCTGGAAGCAGCGTTGGCAAGCCAATCTTGTCCTAACTTGAGTCACTATCGCTATATTTCCAGCTTAGAGGGGGGCGATCGCGTCTCCCTCTTCCAAAGGACACCTGGTGCAATGGCATATAGGAGGGATGAAGGATGAGGGATGAGGGATGAAGGGCTGACAGTAGATAGCGATGAACGTACTTTTCCCCTACTCCCCACTCCCTACTGAACGAACTGGCTGACTAACCATAAAAATTAACCGATCGCCTTCCTGGTCAAGCGGATCGGGGAACCCCAAATAAATTAGAGCAAGGATAGGGGAGTCTGGTGGCAAAGGATTAATCGTTAAGCCGCCCCAGGTATTCAGGACAATGGTGGGGGCAATGCTCCACTCAAAGGAGCCGTTGAAGCTGTAGACGGGTTTAGGGATATCTGTAGGGCGGGTCTTTTCCGTTTTGACAGGAGTGGCCTGGGTTGCCTCGATCGCATGGGTAGAGGGCTGGGGAGAAATGCTGGGGGCGATCGCCCCGACGGGATCACCTGCTTCCATAGGCTTTATCCATTCCTCCTCTAAGTAATGCTCAGCGAGATTAGTAAGAGCATTGGAACCGCTGGGATCGCTGTCCTCCAGAGGTTCTACCGTTTCCACCTGATCCGATTCTATTAGGCTGTCTGTCTTAGTCGGTTTATTGAACGTTGCATCTTGAGAAGGTGATGTTTCCGCCGCTGGCTGGACGGATGAAGCTGTTTTTGACTGGGGATCAGGGGCATTTTGATCCCCGTAGGCAAATTGGAACTGTGCCCGGTCAGATATTTGTAAATTAAAGCCAACGCCTGCATGGATGCCTGTTTTTAGAGGTGAATTGGATTCGGGCGATCGCCTCATCTTCTGCTTGCGAATCGAGTCTGGATCGTTAGCTGCCCAATTCAAGCGGTAGGGCTTAACGTCAAAAACGAGGCGATCGCCCACCACTAGCCGATATTGGAGTGAACCCGTCTCCGTCTCATGATCAAAGCCCGGAGCAGAACGGCTATCAGCCCCAGTTGAGGTCACACGGGCTGGGGCAACTGGTGTAACTGGCTGCGGTTCACTAGGCTGCGGTTCATTAAGCTGGGGCAAACGGGGATCAGCCTCTACAGAAGTATCCCTTGTCAGACTTGGCTGTATTGCGTCAAGTTGTGTTTGAGAAAATTCTGCCTGCTGGATGGGTTCTGGCACTGCTGCGGAATTCGTGAACGAGTTTTCTAAATGCTCGGCAGTATTTTCTTCCAGAGTGTCATGTGCTTCTGACTCTTCTGACCAGAGCAAGTCAATCCACTCGTCTGGCGACAACTGATCTAGATCATCCTGAGCCAAGCGCTCGATCAGGTCTGCCTCTGGTTCAGGCTCTCCGTAGAGATGAGGAGAATCCTTAGACAATTCATGCTCAGCCTGATTTAAGGCGTTTGGCAATTCGTGGTTTGATTCATTCAACTCGTCAGGTTGCTCGTGATCTAAGTCGTGCGATCGCTGTGGCAATTCACTAGGCAGCGTATTTTCCAAGTCGTGCGATCGCTGTGGCAACTCATCTGCTAGCCCATCGTCTGATGCCTCTGACGCTTCGATCGGCAGCTCATTTGGCAGATCGTCCGATGGCTCAGACGCTTCAGGTACAGCCGATGGAATAGGTTGGTCAAAGTTTTCAACTGGTTCTGGTGGCTGTTCTAACGGAGCGGAAACCACCTCAGCATTCGCCGGAGCAGACTCAGACTTTTTCTCAAGCTGTTCAGGGGTCGGGGCGATCGCTTCCACTACAGGAGGGGGTGGCGCAGAGAAATCGGGGGCAAAAGGCTCTGGAGGGCTGACAGGAGGAATCGGAGCAGGGGCGATCGCCTCCACAATCTGCTCTGGTAGGGCAACTTGTTCTGGTGGAACAGCCTGCACCTCCACCACAACGGGTTCTGGTGTCGGTGAATTGGTTTCAATTGCGGAAGCTGAATCGGGGATCGCTTCTGTCGGTTGAGTGGCAATCGCAGGCGAAGTCAGCAGCACCACTGACGCTCCAGACAGCAGCAAAACACTTTTCTGGTTCACAACTCCCTCCCCTGGGTACTGCAATCCTGGCTTAAGCTTTTAGCTTGATGTGCGATCGCAAACTGACACAATTTCTAACACAGGATGGTCAATTCGTTAAAGTTGGCTATCATGCCTCTGTAAGAATCAGCGTCAGGTTTCAGGAAGCGCTTGCTATGGCAAATGAGGAACAGCTTACCCTACTTAGACAAGATGTCAGCCAGTGGAATCAGTGGCGACAAGAAAATCCCCAAGTGGCTCTCGACTTTAGCGGTTGTGACCTGAGCAAGAGCAAACTTGCTGGGGCAGACCTCAGCGGGGTCAACCTGCAAAATTCAGACCTCAGCGGCGCAGACCTCAGCAAGGCTGATCTGCACAGCACCGACTTTAGCGGAGCCGACCTCAGCGGAGTGGACTTAAACCAGGCAAATTTGAGCAACGCCAACTTAAGCAGCGCCAACCTCCTCGCCGCCTATCTCAGTGGTGCGACGCTCTGCTACGCCAACCTCAGCGAAGTTCGGCTAAATCGGGCAGATTTAAGCAGTGCTGACCTGAGTGAAGCAAATCTACAAGGCGCTGTGCTGCTTGGGGTTGACCTGAGTAGTGCTAGCCTGAGCGGTGCCAACCTGAGCCAAGCCGAGCTAAGCCGCTCTGAGCTAAGTCGGGCTAACCTAAAGCAGGCAAATTTGACCAGCGCTAACTTAAACAATGCCCGACTGCTCAACGCTAACCTCAGCCAAGCCAATCTCAGCGGCGCCAACCTGACCAGCGCTCGGCTCAATCGGGCTGACCTGAGTGATGCCAACCTTTCCAGTGCCAACCTGACGCAGGCCAATCTGTTGGGCGCAAAACTGCCCCGCGCCAAGTTGAGTGGGGTTGATCTCAGCAATGCCAACCTGAGCGGCGCTGATTTACAGCAGGCTGCTTTAGATGGAGCGAACTTGAGTGACGCAAATTTACAGGATGCTCATTTAGAAGAAACTGTCCTGGAAGGGGCAGATCTGAGTCGGACTATTATGCCAGATGGCACAATTCGAGAGTAATTTCAATCACTGTTCGTTAAAGCCATTGCTCGTTGAGTCAGGAATTGATGACCGTCTAAATGTAATTTTTGGATGAAGGGACTCATATTTCCAGCTAAAAATCACGTTCTGCTCAAGCCCTCGCAGTAAGACTAGAAGGGGCGATCGCAGATTCGTTTGTGGTGCCCCACCCCAAATAGCAGAGTAGGATTTCCTCAAAGGCAGATAGAACAACGCCTTCTGACTCTGAGAAGTTCTACGACAAATTTGGGCACGATTATACTGAGGTCGTTAAATCGTACCGTCCAGTGCAGCCTTGAAGACTCACCCGCTCTTTTCTCTTCTCACTATCCATTAGCTATGAACCGCAAACCTAATCGGAATCACTTCCCGTTGTGGAGCTATCTCAATCAGCCGCTGTTTAACGCTCAAACCCCCTTAATCCTCCACCCGCAAAGATTTTGGTACTCTCACAACATTCGACACTTGGAGCGCTGCTGGCATAGTGCCTATCGACCGGAAGAGCATTTTCGTAGCTAAAGGTTTCTCAACCGCTTCGCTCCTCCTTCATTCCAGTTCCTGACAGTTCTATATAAATAAGGTAGAGCGTTTCAATTTAAACTCGCTTCTACCCAAGGCATTACTTGATCTAATGAATGGAGAGGGGGCGTAATACGTCCCCTTTTTGCTGTCATACGTACTGCCCTTGCAAGCTGTGTTGCGAAAACCTGATTGTTCTGGGCAAAGTTTACAGATTTTTGTTTTTAATTCCGGAATTGATGCCAATCCGTAGGAAAAGTAATACGACAACCTGGGAGTCCTGGAAATTGGTTAGTTAAGAAGATTTCACAGGATTGAGGGGGGAGTCTGGAGTTGTGCTTCCGTCTCAGCCTAAGTTGCCTGACTTTATACGCTGTTTGATTTGAGCAACGGAGATAAGAGAATCGTGGCACTAACACCTACCTACTGCCTTGAAGGGGCTGAAAATACGAGAATTGCGCTTTCACAAGAGAAGTTAAGGACAATTTTCAGCCAGGTCGAAGCCGAGCTTTATCACAGTGAAACTTACCGCCGCGCTTTGGCAAGTTTACAAAAAACGTTAGGAGAGGCGATCGAAGGACCTCAAGCGCTCATCAAATCAGCTTGTAGAGAAGCAATTCGTTTAGCACTCCGTCAGCTTGTTAAGCAGTACCAGGCACCTCCAAACAGCGATCAGGGAGAGTTACAGCAGCCTGCTGCTAGCTCATTGAGCAATCAATTGAGCAATCAAGAGATTGTCTCCTATGCTCAAACGTCGGTTCAAGACAGCATCCCTCAAGCAAAACCGAACCTATCTCTAAAGTCTAATACGCCTCCAGTGGGTGGTACGCTTCCAGCGAGTGGTCTGGCTGTTTCATCAAAGGCAGCAATCCGCTCAAAGTTAAAGCGCTCCGGTGCTGGTAACTTAGCAAAGACTGAACCTAATACTGGTGCAGCGACTCAACCGCCTAGTCCACCCCGTGAAGTGTTGGTGCGACAAATTGGGCAAGAGTTACGTCACGCACGTCAGGCTAAGTCTCTTTCCCTTAACCAACTCCATAGCCTCACCTGGATACCCATTCACCAACTCAAGGCGCTAGAAGATGGGCAGGTTGAGCAGCTACCTGAAGATGTTTATGTGCGGGGCTTCATTCGTCGTGTAGGGGATGTCCTGGAGCTAGATGGGGCAAGCATGGCAGCTACTTTGCCAACCCCTGACTCTGCAAAGACGGTAGTTCCATCCTGGCAAATTTCGACCGAAACGGCTCCCTGTTTGCGTCCTGTTCATCTATACGTGGGGTATGCGGCACTGATGGCAGGAGCAGTGGGGGGACTGGCCTGGATGGCTCAGCAGCCTTTCCCAGATGGCGCGTTTAACCCTGAAGCTGACTCATCACAGGAGCTAGCTCAAACGGGGCGACAGCGGTTGGATGTAATTCCGGGAGTGAGAGCGAGTGGGGCAGGGGCGATCGCTGGCACAGACCTGGCTCCCCCGGAAACATTACCCTTCTAACTCATCTCAGCCATCCCAAATTTTCAGATAAGGGGGTGAAGCCCCCTAACACCTGACGCTTCTTCCAGTCTTAGGATGACTCTGGGTTATGATGGCTGTGAGGTAGCTGGGCAGCTTGTCAAGGTTAAGGTTGGGGAAAATTGTAGCTTCTGCTACGTCTATCCTATTCTGCTTACCTGGACGATGCTATTGCTGAAGCGGTATGCTGCTAAGGCGATCGCTTTAACGCCTAAGTAAGGGGTATGCTGGTAAGCACAGTCTAGATTGTGTTTCTGGTTAAGTCCTCTGTTACTAAACGCTGAAAGATGCCTGTTTTAGGCATTCGTTTACTCGGCAAGATGTTGCCAGCGCCCCTCGCCTCCCAATCAAGCGTTTATTTGACCTCAGAGTTTGAGTATGATGGCTTCATGGAAGACCGGTACAGCCCCCGTGAATCCCGCAATGATTCACTGATTCGATCTGCTCCTTTTTTCGACGGTTTGCCAGAAGCCCTTGTAGATAAGGCAACTGCTCACGTTGTTATTCGGAGCCATCCGCCGAATCAGGTGATTTTGTTGGAAAACGACTGGGGTAGCTCAGTCTACTTCATCCTGGAAGGGTGGGTGAAAATTCGGACTTACAATTTGGATGGCAAGGAAGTTACGCTCAACATTTTAGGCAAGGGTGAGGTCTTTGGTGAGATGGCTCCGCTGGATGAAGTACCGCGTTCAACGGACGTGATCACCCTGGCTCCGACGGCAATTGGCAATATGCCTGCTCAAGATTTTGTGCAGCTAATTAATTCAGAGCCACAGGCAGGCATTCGACTCGCTCAACTGATGGCGCGGCGGCTGCGTCAGGTCAATCGGCGATTGCGACTGCGAGAGTCAGATAGCGTCTCGCGGGTAGCAGACATTCTGATTTTTCTGGCAGATGGGCAAGGAAAACGAGGGCAGCAGGGAATTGAGATCCCAAATTTGCCTCACCGAGAACTCAGCAGCCTCAGCGGTCTGGCACGAGAGACGGTAACTCGCGTACTAAGCAAGCTAGAGCGCAAAGGGTTAATTTTGCGCGATCGCGACATTCTTTGCATTCCCGATATCTATGCCCTAGAGCGTTTGCTGGTCTAGGAGGTTGGGAGCTAGGGGCTAGGAGCTAGAGTAAGAATGCATTGCCTCATCCTTCATCCCTCATCCTTCTCTCTACCTCACTCGTCGAGGCAACTCAACCCGAAAAGTTGAACCCTGACCAGGACTGCTCTCGACGCTGATGTCGCCTTCCATGATCCGAACTAGCCAATCTGCGATCGCCAGTCCTAATCCTGCACCTGAATAGCGGCGAGACTGACTCTGATCAGCTTGCCGAAATCTTTCAAAAATGTGGCTCAAGTCTGACTCGCTGATGCCGATCCCGGTATCCTGAATCGTGATGCAAATGCGATCGCCCGGAAGTTGTTCCAGGTTGACCCGTACTCCGCCTAACTCAGTAAATTTAATTGCGTTAGAAATAAGAATAATCAGAATTTGATGAAGCCGATCGCGATCGTTCGACACCGCAAGCGTTTGCAGTTCGGATTGCACTTGTAGCGTTAACCCTTTTTGGTCTGCTTGCGGCCGCAGCTCTTCAACAGTGGCACGAATCAACAGCGCCAAATCCAAATTTTCTGGATTCAATGCTAAATAGCCTGCTTCCAAATTAGAAAGATCCAGGATGTTGTTAATCAGCGACAGCAGGCTTCTGCCATTGCTCAAAATTCGCTGAAGCATATCCTCCTGGGAGGAATCGCTGAGATAGCGACGCTGACGCAGCAGCAGTTGCGAAAAACCGATGATTGCGTTCATGGGGGTTCGCAACTCGTGCGAGATAGTTGCCAGAAATTGTGACTTGAGACGGGCGCTCTGTTGAAGCTGCCGCTGCTGTTGCTCAATTTGCTGGTTTTGCTGTGCTAGTTTCGAGGTTTGCTGGAGCAGCAGTTCATTTTGAGCAACCAGGCGATTTTCTCGCTCTTTTAAGGTATTGGTTAGATGAGTTTGTTGAGAGGCGATCGCCCCCTGTACCGGGAGGTAAGTAGGTTCTGCAACATTAGCGATGGCTGATCCGTCGTGCCAAGCTGCATAGTTTTGCACGACCTCGACGGACTCTTCACTCGACTGAATCATGTCCTGACGATTGACTAAAGGCAAATGAGTATGAATTGCCCCCCAAGATTCAATTTGACCTGCAACAATTAGAGGGACAAGCTGAACTAGAAATTTTTGACATATACCATTTGGCTGAAATAAACGGTAAATTAGGGTGAACTGGTTTGCGGCAGTTTCAGCCTGCTGCCAGAGACTCAAAAACCGATCGCGGTCTTGGGGATGAAGCGCTTGGAGGAAACCCTGCTTCAGCGATGCTGCCATTGTCAAGCCAGTGTAGCTGCACCAGTGCTGGTTCACCCAAACCACCAGCTTGTTAGCGTCTGCTAGCCAGATGACGTGAGGGATGGCTTGAAGCAACTGTTGCTGTCTAGTTTCATAAGCCTGCAAGCGCAGCCTCAGTTGCTCCACCTCGACTGAAGGCGATTCTACTGGTGAAGGATTAGACTCAGGTATCTGCTGATTAAAAGCAGGATTCATAACGTTCTTGTCTTTAAAGCAACAGGGCGCTAAACCGTACATCCAGTTCGGTAGTCATGAGTTTCCTCTCGGTTTAAGTTGGACTTGAGGGCACTGGGTTTGGTATGCCTCCAGGCAAACTGCTACCGATTGCTACACTTCGCAGCGTTGAACTAATGAAGCTAGCTCACTTATCGGTATAGTCGATATAGTTGACCTAACCGTTAGCTAGTCTAGATACAATCTTCAACTGCTCTCCTTACTTTGCCATCGTCATAAAGTTGCAGAAAGCTGCACAAATGGGATTATGAGTGAAATTTACGTTGCCCTGATTGAAGATCACGACCTGACGCGAGTCGGAATGCGAACTGCATTACAGCAGCAGCAAGGCGTGAAAGTTGTTGGTGAAGCGTCTAATGCAACTGAAGGATTAGAGCTATTACAGTCTTCTAAGCCCGACGTTGCCATCGTGGACATCGGCTTGCCAGATATGGATGGCGTTGAGCTAACTCGTCGTTTTCGCGACTTTCAGACGAGTTCAGAGGAAACCAAAACGAAGGTTTTAATTTTGACGCTCAATGACAATGAGGAAGTGGTTTTGGCGGCGTTTGCGGCAGGGGCAGATTCGTACTGTATGAAGGATGTCAGTCTTGACAAGCTGATGGAGGCGCTGCAAGTGACCCACGAGGGCAATAGCTGGATTGACCCGGCGATCGCCCGCATTGTGCTATCTCAAGCTCGTCAACCTCAACCCACTGCGGTTGAAGTTGAGCCAACCGTCGCAATCAACGCCGCCGCCCCAGAATACAACCAGATTTTAGAAACCTACCCTCTGACTGAGCGTGAGCTAGAAGTGCTAGAGTTGATTGTGGCTGGCTGTAGCAATGCGGCGATCGCCGACCGTCTTTACATTACCGTAGGGACAGTCAAAACCCACGTTCGCAACATTCTCAACAAGCTTTGCGCCGACGACCGTACTCAGGCTGCTGTTCGGGCACTTCGCTCTGGGCTAGTCGGTTAGTCTTTTACCTCTTCCAGGTTGGGTCAAGCACGAAAGAGCGCTTGACCTATTTGTGTGATGATTAACATTTAACAGAGGCATCTACTGTCGAACATCCGTAGAACATTAGAAGAGTTGCCGATGTTGTCTCTCGCGTCACACGATGGGAGTAAATTAACCGCATGACTCAAGCAGGCGGGAGCAAGCTAAAACTGATGGTTGTAGATGATGAATCTGACAACCTCGATTTGCTCTATCGAACCTTTAGGCGCGAATTTGAGGTCTTTAAAGCAGAAAGTGCGCTAGCTGCCCTGAGAATTTTAGACCAGGAGGGGGAGATGGCGGTGATCATCTCCGACCAGCGAATGCCTAAAATGAGCGGCACCGAGTTTCTCAGCCGCACGGTTGAGCGTTTCCCCGATACGATTCGGATTGTGCTGACAGGCTACACTGATGTCGAAGATCTGGTAGGCGCAATCAACACAGGTAAGGTTTTCAAGTACATCACCAAGCCCTGGAATCCTGACGAACTCAAGCAGGTGGTGCAACAGGCCGCCGATACTTACCGAGTCGTCAAGCAGCGCACCACCGAGCTACAGCGTGCCCTGAGGCGAGAATCTCTGTTTAACGCAGTCACTACCGCCATTCGAGAGTCTTTAGACTACCGCAGTATGCTGCAAACGGTCGTCAACACGATTGGGCGAACCTTTGCTGCCGATGCCTGCATTCTTCGCCCTGTTGAAAGTGTCGATGAGGCTACTCACTACCGCCTCGCGGATGAAGCTTTTTCTT
The DNA here is from genome assembly GCA_012033355.1 of Leptolyngbyaceae cyanobacterium RM1_406_9. Lineage (GTDB taxonomy): Bacteria > Cyanobacteriota > Cyanobacteriia > Elainellales > Elainellaceae > JAAUTN01. The sequence continues at coordinate 32,485 of JAAUQZ010000023.1, forward strand.
ACACCAGAGCTTCGACTGGCACCTCAGGGCAGGGAAACAAAGATTTTCCGGAGGCGATCGCCGAAGTCACACTCAGAGCGATCGCCACTCGTCAGATTCAGCTAACCCAGGTCGAGGATGAAGCAGCGCCATACGCCCAACTGGTTATTCCCCTGAGCTATCAGCAAGATTTTCTAGCCGTCCTGGTGCTTTACCAGGGGGGCGATCGCCTCTGGTCTGCCGAAGACATCGAGCTAATCGAAGGCGTTTCCCAACAGGCAGCCCTCGCCATCTCTCAGGCAAAGCTCTACCAGCAGATTCAAGAGCAGACCGAGCAGATGCGGTCAGAGCTAGCCGTAGCCCGACAGATTCAAAGCAACCTGCTCCGTCAAACCCTCCCTCAAGTAGAAGGAGTTAAAATCCAGGCCTGCTGCTATCCTGCTCGCGAAGTTGGCGGAGATTTCTTTGAAGTCTATCAGCATCCCCAGGGCGAACTTTGGCTGGCCGTTGGTGACGTTTCTGGCAAAGGCGTTCCTGCCGCTTTATTCATGGCGAGCGCGATTTCAGTGCTGCGACGCGAACTGTCTCAGGAAAATCCGCCCGCTCCCAACATCGTCATGCGCCATCTCAACAGAAGCCTCTCACAGGATTTAGTGGGAAGCAACTGCTTTATCACGATGGTCTTAGCCCGATACACTCCCGCTACTCAGCAATTGGTATACGCGAACGCAGGACACATTTACCCGTTGCTCTGGTCACCTCAGCAGATCATCGCTCCGGCAAGTGAGTCAGTAGCCGCCATAGAGCCAACCTACTTGAAAGTGCGGGGAGTGCCTCTGGGTATCCTTCCAGTATGGCAAGCAGCGGCTGAAGAACTCACCTTAAAGTCAGGAGAAGTTTTGCTCCTTGCCAGTGATGGCATTACAGAAGCTACCGTTCCAGATGAAACGCTCAACCCTAATCAAAAGCCCTCAGTTGGCTCAATGCTCCAACAGTCAGGACTTTGGAAACTGCTCATGCAGCAGCAAACCGAGCTTGACCTAACCCACCTACTCACTAAAATTCGCGCTCATCATAAAGTTCAGGAAGACGACCAAACCATTCTTTCTCTGGAGGTTCTGTAGTTAATGAGAACTGAACTCCATGTACCGAGCGACCTGAAGTTTCTGACAATCGTTGAAAACTGGCTTTTAGGTTCTCTAGAATCAGAGTTGGGCAATGAGGTTGATTGGCCGCGTCAGGCCAATCGACTGCGCCTGGTGCTCGTAGAAGCTTATTCAAACGTGGTGCGTCATGCCCACCGCGATCAGCCCAACTTGCCTGTGCTGATTCGCCTGGAGC